>DASSZA010000067.1:0-29899 GCA_035703005.1 Candidatus Limnocylindrales bacterium
CGTAGTAGAGCTGGATCAGGTCGGCATTCGTATCCGCGACCCAGCCACAGGGGAAGACGACGCGCCCGACGTCACCGGTCACTTCATACGGCGCGACTGGCCCGAACACCCACTCGTCCGTTCGACGCAACACCGTCCGCGGGTCCTCGAGGTCGAGCAACGCGAGCCCGGCCCGGTAGATCGGCCCGTCCGAAGTCACGTGAACGCCGTGATAGAGCACGAGCCAGCCCTCGGCCGTCTCGAGCGGTGGCGGTCCGAGACCGATCTTGCCCGCGTCCCACCAAGCGCCGTCACGCGCCTCGAGGAGGAGGCTGTGGTCACCCCAGTGTCGCAGGTCCGGTGAGAAGGAGAGCCACATGTGGGCACCGCCGACGAGCGGCGATGGCCGGTGGATCATGGCCCAACGACCGTCGAACCGGCGCGGGAATAGAGCGGCGTCCTTGTTCTCGGGCGTGAGTGCCGGCCCGACGCGATGGGCCGACGAGAAGTCCCGGCTCAGCGCCAGTGACACGAGGGGTCCCCGACGGCTGTAGGCCGTGTAGACGATCGCCCACTCTTCGCGCTCGGGAAGCCATGTCAGGCGTGGATCCTCACAGCCCCAGGTCTCCTCGGGATCGCGGTCCACGTCGGATCTCAGGAGCGGCTCGGGGTCGAACCGCCAGTCGGTGACCCCGTCCGCGCTCCGGGCCACGTGCAGCTGCGAGATGCCCCGCAGGTCCTCGACACGGACCAGCAGGATCGTCTCGTCGCCGACCCGAGCTGCGCCCGGATTGAAGGCGGCGTTCGCTGGGTACGGGACATCGGCGGCGGTCAGGATCGGATTGGCGTCGGAGCGCGTGAAGAGCGTCGCGTCCTGCGGCCGCGTCATGCTCTCGACGTCACTATGGCGTGGTCCGGGACGCCCAGTGCGACCTGCCCGGTCGCGCGAATCACTCGAACGTGCTCGAGTGCGATAAGCCACATGAGCGTGGATTCGGCGCCCTGGTTGGTATTCACGCCCGTGGCTGTCAGCCCGTCATAGCTCGCGCCATGCTCTGGCACGGCGACCGCAGCGCCGACATCGTTGGCGCCCAGGAACCAGCCGTAAGCTCGTTCGATCGCGATCGGATAGGCCGGATCGCTGGTGAGCTCGAACGCCGACTGGGCGGCGAGCAGCAACGACGTCGCCTCGATCGGCTGCTGGTCGAAGCGGGATCTCTCCCCGCCGTCTGGCCACCAGCCGTTACCGATCGGCGAGAGGTGACCCGTCACGCTCGTCTGCACCTCGATCAGCCAGTCGAGGATCTTGATGCCAGATGCGACCGTCAGCTCGGAATCCAGGTTCCGGCCCGCCACGAGGAGCGCGCGCGCCGGCAGGGCGTTCTCATAGGTCAGCTTGGACTCGGGCCACGGCCACTCGGTTACCGCGCGCGAGTCGAACGACGACCGGAGGCGCTCGGCAAGTCGGCGGCACGCGTCTCTGATCGCCGGTGTGGGTGACGCGCGCTGCGCGACGTCGCAGCCCACCAGGACGGATGCGCGGGCTCGCAATGCCCGGAGCTCGAGGGCCGCCGGGAGGGCGTCCAAGAAGAGCTGCTCAGCTGCTTCCGCCAGTCCGCCGTCCGGTGCGAGGGCCATCGTCTCGCCGAGGGCCAGCACGGCCCGGCCGTGGCAGTCCTCGGACCCCATAGCGTCGAGCCACGTACCGTCGACCCGGCGGAAGTTCCGGAACCGGGCTGTCCGGCGATCGAGGGCCTCGCTCACGAACCGGAAATTCCGCCACGCACTCTCCGCGACGGCCGGCCAGCCCAGCTCTCGCTGATGGAGAAGATCGACCTGGAGGGCGCGCGCGACGTCGTCGGTGCAGTAGCCATGCGACGGGTCGGGGCGGGAGCCGTTCGCGTGCTGCATCACCCCGACGTCGTCGCTCAGGACGTCGAGATGCCCGCGCTCTACGGGATGGAGCGGGAGCATGTCAGGCGCCGACCACCACGAGCGACGCCGATGGCCGAGGCGCGGCTCCCGTCTGAGTCACCCGTTCGAATACAGCGCGGTACTCATTCCCGACTGCCGACCACACCATGCTCCTGCTGTAGGCGTGCGCGCGTCGCCCGAGTCCAGCCCGGAGCTCGCGGTCACTGAGGATGTCCTTCAAGGCACGCGCGAGAGCCGCAGGCGATCCAGGCGCGATGAGCATTCCTCGGCCGTCGGCCAGGAGCTCGGCGGCGTAGGTATATGGCGTCGAGACGACTGCGCGACCGGCGCCCATCGCGTACGACAGGGTGCCGGAGACGATCTGGTCAAGCTTCGGGTACGGCGTGACGAACACGTCCGCCGCCTCGAGCCACCTTGTCAGCTCGACCCGACCCACGAACCGGTCGACGAACCGTACGTGATCCTGGATCCCGAGCGCTTCGACCTTTGCCTCGAGGCGCATCCGATACGCCTCGCCTTCGACGCGAACGAGCTCCGGATGCGTCGCCCCGACGATGACGTAGCAGACGGCAGGATGCTCGGCGACGACCGCCGGAAGGGCGTCGAGCGCAAGCTCGAGACCCTTGCCGGGCCCGAGCAGGCCAAAGCTGAGGATGACCTCCCGCCCGTCAACGCCGAGCCCGACCTTCACCGACGCCGGATCGACGAGCGGCAGGTCCGGCACACCGTGCGGGATGACGTCGAGCTCGCGGTCGTCGATGCCGTAGACCGCGGCAAGGAGCGCAGCCGCCGATCGAGACATGACCACCGTCGCGTCGCTCCGTGCGACCAGCTCGCACAAGATCGCGCGCTGCCGCGTACTCGGCTCTCGCAGGATGGTGTGAAGCGTGGTGACCGCCGGGATGCTTAGGGCTTCTACGAAGTCGAGAACGTAGCCGCCGTCCGGTCCTCCCCAGATCCCGAATTCATGCTGGATCGAGACGGCGTCGACGCAGTTGCCGAGGGCCCGTGCCGCTCGTGCGTAGTCGGATCGCTCGTCGCGACGGATCCGATGGTGGACTTCCAGCGAGTAGGGCAGTCGGTGCTCACCCGGGTCGAGAGCGACGATCTCCCGATCGCCCGTCGCCGACGAGAGATCCTGGGTGAAGGTGGCGATGCCGCAGCGCCGCGGCGGATAGGTGGAGACGAATGCGATGCGTGCGATGACGGGCTCCTCTCGAGTCGGATCCGCTTGGATCGCTCGTCACGGGCCCCACGGATCAGAGGCAAGGCTTCGGGGCCCGCAACCTGGTCCGCGAGCGAAGAGATCGGTCGCCCGGGTGGGGTACCGGCCCGCCCGTTTGTCGGGCGGGTCGTCCAGTGACTAGGCGGACCGCACCCGGGTCGCGCGCGGGCCCTTGGCGCCTGTCTCGATCTCGAACTCGACCCGTTCCCCGCCCGAAAGGCGGTCGAAGTCGAGTGAGGAGTCGAGGCCGCCGCGGTGGAAGAAGTATTCCTTCGCATCCTCGGCCACGATGAAGCCGAAGCCGCGATCGGCGACGATCTTCTTGATGGTACCGGTGGTCATGGGACCTCCAACACTTCCCGAACAGGGATGGCTAGAACGCACGGTCCGTTCGAGAAGGGGGTCGACCAAGCGGAGCATTGCCACGGCGCAGCGCGGCGAGACAACCGTAGCACAGATGTTCGAGTCACATCAGGGCTTCGACTCGAAATGCACTGATCGGGGGACCCCAGCCGCCGTCCGTTCACACTCGGCCGGGCGGCCGAGGCGCATGAAAAGGGCTTGACCCTAGCCTGCCGTCGGCGCACCGTGGGTGACCTGGGCGGCGTCACTCGCGCTTCAGAGACAGCACCCCACTGCCGGCACCCTTGACGTCCGGGCCTCGAGGCGAGGTGCGAAGCGATGTCAAGCGCGCCGGTCTCCGACGGCGTGCAGCTCGATCCCGGCGAGGAGTTCTGGAAGGGCATCCTGCTGGGCACCGATCCTCGCCTCGCCGGCGCACGCTCCCGGCTCAAGCACGTCCCGAGCGAGCCGCGCTGCAAGCTGTGCGGCGCTCCGTTCGGCGGCCTCGGGGCCCCATTCATGCGCTTCCTGGGGCGTGACCGGTGGGCGAAGAACCCGAGGTATTGCGCGAACTGCTTCGGAGCGATGTCGGCGATGCGCGGCGGCGCCGAGATCGAAGCGACGTTCCTGTTCGCCGATGTCCGGGGATCGACCTCGCTCGCGGAAGGGATGTCCGCGTCGGCTTTCCGAGGTCTCCTCGGTCGGTTCTACGATGCGTCGTCGCGGGTCCTTGTCGATCATGACGCGATCGTCGACAAGTTCGTCGGCGACGCGGTGTTCGCCATCTTCGTTCCCGCGCTGACACACGAGGCGCACGCGGCTCGCGCGATCGACGCGGGAATGGAGCTCCTCCGTGCGATGGGTTACGCGGAGTCCGGCGAGCCATGGCTGCCGATCGGCATCGGCATCAATACCGGGGCCGCGTACGTCGGGTCGGTCGGGCAAGGGGACGTCCCTGAATTCACCGCGCTCGGCGACGCTGTGAATACGACCGCACGGCTTGCGTCGGTGGCCGCCCCCGGCGAACTGCTCATCACCGACTCCACGGCCGCCGCGGCCGAGCTTGCGATCGGTGGCCTCGAGCGGCGCGTTCTCGACCTCAAGGGCAAGGCGGATGCCACACAGGTGTCGGTGGTGACGGTCTGACGGGGCAACGAAGCGAGTCGCACGCCGAAGGTCGACGGATGCGGCCCATGTACGCGATGCGCTCGCCGTGGCGCCGCGTCGCCGGGGTCTCGCTGCTCGCGATCATCTTGCTGGCATCAGCCTTCCTCATCGCGTGGGCGGGCGCGGGCCAGCGACCGTCGCTCCCGCCGACGTTCCGGCCGGGCAGCATCGCATTCGCGCGCGATGGAGACCTGTTCCTTGCAGCGCCTGATGGGAGCGCGCCCGTGAGGGTGGCACAGGGCCGCCAGCCGGGCCGAGATGGCATCGGCCGCTTCGCGTTCTCGCCCGATCGTCGATACCTGGCGTTCGGGATGCCGGACGGCTCCGGTGGCGAGACCCTGGACATCGTCTCGGCCGACGGCACGACCAATGGCATCTACACGTGGGGAGGGCATCCGCCCGGAGCGCCGTTCGTCGGCGGGCTGAAGATGGCGTGGTCGCCGGATAGCAGCCGACTAGCCGTCTTTCCGGGCGCCGCGGACGGCGAGATAGCGATCGTCCGGATCGACGGAGCCCAGGCTCGCGCGCTGAAGCTTCCCGACGGGACGGCCGTCAGCACCAGCCACGCCCAGTTCTTCGCGGTGCTCTCCTGGTCCCCCGACTCGACGTGGCTGGCTGTAGCGGTCAAGTCGGGAGGCGATTTGTCGACGTGCGCTGCGGGGAATGATCCATACGGCACCTGCTACATCCTGCTGGCCACCGATGGGTCGACGGTCGAGGCGACCTCGGACCACCCGTCGGGCTACCTCGCCTGGGCGCCGGATTCGCGGGTCGCGATCACTCACTGGGCGGCTGGGACGATCGAGATCAGGCCGCCGGATGGCTCTCCTCCCCGGGTGATACCGCTGCCCATGGGAGTCAAGCCCGGCGATGGCCACGTCCTCGCCTGGTCCCCCGACGCGACGCGGCTGGTCGTTGCGTCCGGCCCGAGCACGGCGGGCAACATGCTCGTCGTCATCAACGGAGATGGCACCTTGCATCCAGCTCCGATCGATGACCACTTCACGGGCAATGGCAGCAACGTATCGGACATCGCATGGTCGATGGACGGGCAAGGATTCCTGTTCCACGGCACCTCGAGCGAGGGCGGGGAGGGGATCTGGTCGATCGGCGTCGCCGGCGGATCACCGACGCGCTTGATCGGGACCGAGGGCGCGTTCGACGTGGCCGACGGCCGGCCCTGATCCACTTCTCGATCGCATCGAGCCGCGGCGGCGTGCTTGGCCATGTGGTCATCTCCTTCGAACGACACGTGGACGCCCGAAGGCCGTTCGTGTTGCGCGTGTTCAAAGCCCGAGCTCGTCCGCCTTTCGCGCCAGCTCGACACGCGATTGGACCCCGAGCTTGACGTACGCGTTGGCCAGGTGCGTCTCGACGGTCCGGTCGCTGATGTAGAGCCGCTTGGCGATCGCGAGAGCGGTTTCGCCATCGACCGCGAGTCGCACGATCTCGCGCTCACGCTCCGTCAGCGCGCCGGCGCCGATGGCGAATGCCGTGCCGCGCCGTCGGGTGTGAGCGCCGATCAGAAAATATTCGACCTCTCGCAGCACCGCCTCGGCGTCGCCGACCCAGGGGACGTGGTCGATGCCCGGGAGTTCGACCAGCTTGGCCCCGGGGATCCGCCCCGCCAGGTAGCGGGCATTGCCGACGTCGAACCATTGTTCGTTGGTCCTGTGCAGCACCAGCGTCGGGACCGACACGCCCGGCAGGATGTCCCGGACGTCGATCTGCGAGTTCATCCGGACCAGCGCCGTCGCCATCCCGGGGCTCGCGCCGGCCCGCAGATACCGCGCCCACCACCGACGGTACCGCTCGTCGGCGAGAGCCGTCGGGTTGTGCTGGATCCACCACTCACCCGTCTCCCAGGCTCGGTCGATCCCGGCCAGGAAGTCCGCGAACTGCTCCGGCGAGCGGCCCCAGGGGTAATCGTCGTCGCGCAACCAGCGGGCGTACGAGCCGTACGCGATCAAGGCCGATGTCCGCTCCGGGTACGTGACGGAGAAGACGATCGACAGGGGGCCACCCTCGGAGATGCCGAACAGGGCGGCTCGCTCCGAACCCACCTCGTCAAGCACCGCGCGGATGTCGGCCATCCGTTCTGCGAATGTCGGTGGGTCGACGACCGGGTCGGATAGGCCCGTGCCGCGCTTGTCGAACAGGATCAGGCGGCTGAACGACGCAAGCCGATTGAGGAACTGGCTGAGGTGAGGCTCCTCCCAGGCCACGTCGAGATGGGATACGAAGCCGTGGACGAGGAGCAGGTCGAGTGGGCCGTCGCCGACCACCTGGTACGCGATGCTGACGCCGTCGCTCCTGGCGTAGCGGGTCTCCGGCCGCACCGCCACAGTCTAGTCCCGTTGCTCGGATGCACTGATCGCAAGTCGTGACCGGCCGCCAAATCCGTACCGCTACGGAGGTAGCGGGATCCAGCGCGACCTAGCGTGTGGGCACAGCGGCGCCCTCTCCAAGACCGGTCGACTCGAACCGGATCGGCCGCCGCGCAAGGAGGTTGCCATGACCGTCATGGAGTCGAAGCCGGCGACGACCGAATCCGGTTACCTACTCGAGGGGACCCTCCTGGAGGCCTGCTCGTGTGGCGTCCTCTGTCCCTGCTGGATCGGCGAGGACCCGGACGGCGGGCAATGCTTTTCCTTCAACGCCTACCACTTCGACCGCGGCACGATCGCCGGCGTAGACGTGTCCGGTCTCAACATCGTCCTGGTCAATCACATCCCCGGCAACGTCCTTACGCCCGCGTCGTGGGAAGTCGTGATGTTCGTGGACGACACGGCGACTGATGAGCAGAAGGATGCGATCGTCGGCGCCTACCAGGGCAAGTTGGGAGGTCCGCTCGCCGACCTCGCCGGCTTGATCGCCGAGGTGAAGGAGGTCCGGTCGGTCCCGATCACCCACCACATCATGGCGGGCGTGGGGACCCTCCGGATCGACGACATCCTTGAGGCCGAGCTCGAGCCGTTCCGGGGCACCGATGGCACGATCACGACGCTCCGCGACAGCCTCTTCAGCACAGTCCCGGGCACGCCAGCCTATGTGGCGAAAGCGACAACCAACCGGGTCAACCTGCCCGAGCACGGCCTCAGCTGGGAGTTCAGTCATCGCAACGCGATCCAGGCCGACTACCGGATGGAGTTCGCGGGATGACTGCCGTCCCGCGTGAGACTCGGGCGCGGCCCACCGTGCGGTTCGACGTGCGGTGGGTCATCGGCGGCGCGTGGCTGCTAGCGGCGGCGGCCGAGCTGACCGGACGCGGCGGTCTCGTGAACCACGATCAGCTGATCGAGGGTGGCGTGCCGACGCCCGTCGCCCTCGTGCTGTTCTTGGTCGCGTGGCAGGCGATGGTCGCCGCGATGATGTTGCCGTCCGCGCTGCCGGTCATCCGGCTGTTCGACCGTGTCTCGGCGGCGCAGCCCCGGGCGCGAATGGCCCGCTTCGCCTTCGTCGCCTCCTACATCGTCGTCTGGACCGGGTTCGGTGGGGCGGCGTTCCTATTCGACACGGTCGTCCACGCAACGGTCGACTCGTCACCGTGGCTACTCAGCCATCCGTTCGTCATCGCCGGCGCCACGCTGTTGGTGGCCGGCCTGTTCCAGTTCTCGCCACTGAAGGAGGCATGCCTTCGGCAGTGCCGAAATCCGGGGGCGTTCATGCTCCGCTACTACCGGCGTGGGATCGGCCGGGCCTTTGTGACGGGCGCCTGGCACGGGACGTTCTGCCTCGGCTGCTGCTGGGCGCTGATGCTGGTCGCGTTCGCGCTCGGCATGGCCAACCTTGTGTGGATGGCCGGCCTGATGCTACTGATGACACTCGAGAAGCGATGGACGCACGGCCCGCTGCTCGCTCGATTGAGCGGGGTTTGGCTCACTCTGATCGGTGTGATGGTCGTCACTCAGCCCCTCTGGGCGTAGCCGGCGGCCGGTGGACGCGTGGCGCGCCGCCCTCGCGGGCGCGGTTCGGTCCGTCAGCCAACAGCAGGCTGATCGCAGTGTGGTCGTCCAAGGAAGAGTGTCGTGCCGCGCTGACTCGTCACGACCGCGACGTGGACGCGAATGCACGGCGCGTCGACCTGGAGGACGGATCGGCATCGAGCACCTCGTTGCCGGCGATCGATGGCACCAGGCCGAGGTCGTCGACGTGGGCGCCGATGAAATCGAGGTCGCGCAGCTGACCCGACCTGCGGAGGTAGGTGGCGCTGTTACTCATGGCGATGTCGCTGGCCGTCGATCCTCGCCATCGCTCGGTGATCTCGAGCGTTTGTGAGTTCCCCGGACTGAACCCGGCGACCATCAGTCGATCTGCGATCCAGGCACAGCAGATCTGATCCTCCTCACGGAACTCACCGCGGCTACCCGCACCGATCAAGGCGACGTCGGTGTCCTGCTCGAGCAGCCGTCGCACGACAGCAGTCACGTTCCGGAGACAGGCGACGTAGACGCGCCGCGTGGCGCGTCCTGCCTCGAGCATGAGCCGCGCCCCTGAACTCGACACCATGACGACCGGGCGGTGAAGGTCCTGTCGATCGACGAGATCGGCCGGGCTGTTGTTCATCTCGAATCCGACGGGCTGCTCGCCGGCGACCTCACCCGCAAGCAGCACGTCACCCATCCGATCTCGGATCTCCAAGGCGTCGTCCACGTCGCGAGCGACGATGCACCGCCGCCCGGTGGCGATCGCCGTTATGGCGAACGTGGTGGCGCGGATCACGTCGATGGCGACGATCGTCCGACCGATGTGCCTCGGGACGCTCTCAGGGAATGCGTCGATCACGAACGAGCGGCCCGATCGGGATGGCGCCAAGTCGGTCATCGATCCGTCGCCGGACGCGGGCGCAGGTTGTCGTGGCCGAAGGCGTCGGAGTGGAGGCCGCGGCGATAGATGTCGACTCGAAGGATCTCCTCGAGCCGGATGTTGCAAAGGTGGACCTCCGGACCGAAGTGGTTGAGGAGCGCGAACTGGCTACGCTTGTCGGGCGCTTCGAAGATGGCGATCTCGAAACCGAATGCCTCGACGAACCGGTCCGCATTGGCCTCGTCGAGGTTGCCCAGGTCATCGAAGATGCCAACGCCGCGGGCACTCTCACGCGCCTCGATCACGAGCTGGACGGCGCCGGCATCGAGCCAGCGCCGACCAAGGTCGATCAACTCGCCGACCACATCCGCCGTGAAGGCGCCGCCGTGCTTCTTGCCAAGCTCGAGTTGGACTTCGAGGCCTCGGTGGCGCGCCGCCGCCATGACGTCCTCGGCGGGTAAGGACATGTCGGTGAAGCCCATCCCGGCTTCGATGCGCGTCATGCCGACATCGGCAACGAGGTCCAGGTAGGCGGGCAGCTGCCCCTGGGCGACCGCGATCTCGAACGGTCCGCCCCCCGTCACCGTGGGAACGCCCTTTTGGCGACAGATCGCGACCTTGCG
Source organism: Candidatus Limnocylindrales bacterium (assembly GCA_035703005.1). Taxonomy (GTDB): domain Bacteria; phylum Chloroflexota; class Limnocylindria; order Limnocylindrales; family CSP1-4; genus SPCO01. Next base: position 10,078 of record DASSZA010000067.1, read on the forward strand.
TCGAGTGACGTCCTCGTTCGCGATGATCCAACTCGCCATGGAGATCTTCATCGTCTCCATCAGATGAGCGCTCTGGATCAGATGACCCTCGAACGTGAAGAGGTCGTAGCCGGGGTCGAATGGGCAGGTCGCCGGTCTCATGGCCGGCACCCCGATCAGCTCGAGAAAGTCGCTGGTATGGACCGAACCGCCCGCGACGTACGCGTCAGCTTCGAGGGAAGATCGGTCGTTCATCGGAGGCGTATCCCGTCCCGGATGGGCTTCGGCGCCTCCGACCGGTACTCCCTGACGGGCCGTACGAGCGCGTGCTTCCTGGTGGGCTTCCGGACGCGAAAGCCGACCATGCGAAGGAACGGCCTCAGGTCGTCGCGTGCGAAATACGCGCCCTCCTGGATGCCACGAAGCGACGCGAGCCACGTCCAAGGCGCGAGGGTCCCCTCACGCGCATACAGGACCGACGACTTGAGGTCCGCACCTTCGTTGATCCAGCGGCGGCCGTTCCACAGCGCCGCGGTCGGAACAGGTTGATCGGTCAGGTCGAGATAGAGCGCGCGAACGACGTCCATACCGTTGGGGGCGACGAACAAACGGAAGGTCGCCCCGATCCGCGGGTTGACATCCAACACCTTGTAGCGGCCATCCCGCCTGTCGAAGCGGTAGCCGATATCAAGGATCCCGCGATAGCCGAGCTCCTTCATCCAGCGGACCGTCGTTTCCTCGACCTCGGCGTTCGGCAAACACACGCCAAGGCTCGTGGCGCCGGTATGGACCGGCGACTGACGGATCTTGCGACCGGTGAAGCCGACGAGGCAGTCGGAGTTCTCGTCGAAATATCCGTTGAACATCCAGATGTCGTCGTCACCGCCGGGGATGTACTCCTGGAGCATGAGGTTCGGAGCGGCCGGATCCTCCAACTCGCGGTAGAGCGGCTCGAGTCGCGCGCGGTCCTCGACGATCACCATCCGCCGACCCGTCCTCGCCTTGAGGCGTGTGCCATCGATGCCCTTGAGCATGACGGGGAACACACCGTCATCGGCGTACCGCCGAACCTCCTCGATGCTCGTGGGGAATACGACCGTCGGCGTCGGCACGCCATGGGCCGTGGCGAGGCCCGCCATCGTCCGCTTGTCGGCCAGGGATGTCGCGAGGCCTCGCGCTTGCCGCGGGATCAGCACCCGGCCGAGAAGGGTGTCCCGGTACTCGTCGACGAGCACCGATGTCTGATCAGATGTGGGGATGACGATCGGCCGGCGGTCGAAGGCTTCCGCTACCTGCAGCAGCTGCCCGATGACGGCGTCCGAGCTCGCTTCTGGGAGATCGATCCGGCGACGCGAGCGCAGGTACCGCGAGTAGGACGGGGCCATCCGAGGATCCACGTCGACGGCATGGACGGGGATGCCGAGACGACCGAGGCTTCGAAAGATCCCGAGTGGGCCATGGCTCTGCGCGCCGATCACGAGGACCGGCGTGCTCGTGTCTGTCCCAGCGATCGATGATGGCCGTCCGGGCGCGCGATGGGAGCGGCGAGCCTCGCTTGGCGTCATGGCACCTCGTCGTCCTTGCTTCCGACTCGGAGTCGTGAGCGCCGCGCCAAGCGCGCCGCGAACCACGTATCCGTAACCACCGTATCCACGACCCGGGGCCAGCCCGATCGAAGGCCAGGTGGCGAACGGTGCCACCGAGTGTCGCCGGTACGCACCACTTGGTCGATTGCCACAAATGACCATCTTCCGCGCAAGAATCTAGCAACGAACGTCCGCCCGGACATTCGGGGCGTCTATCGACAGCGGGCCGCGGCCGCGCGCGCGTGCCGTTGCTGGCGACGATGCTAGGTCATCCGCTTGGGGAGCAGTCGGTCGATGCGGTCCAGGATGACACCGATCTCTGGGAAGAGGGTCCCGATCCGCATGACATCCCGGTTGAGCAGGAAGACGCCGAGCGATACCACCCCGCCGGCCACGACCGTCCAGAAGCCGAACGGCGTCAGCGCCCCGAACGCGACCAATATCACGGTCCCGAGGCCGACCACGGTGAAGACGCGCGCGGCATCGCGGTCAAGGAGGGGGATCCCAAGGTCGCGATGCATCCTCACGTGCAACATCAAGCTTTGGAAGACGAGTGTCAGGGCTGCAGCGACGGCTGCTCCCAGCGCCCCGAAAAGAGGGATGAGAACAAGCGTCAGGGCGACCCCGAGCAGCGCCGACATCACGTTCACGACGGCGACGGTACGCGTATGTCCGTGTGCCGCGAGCGTCGTGCCGCTGATCCCGAACGTGGCATTCATCGCATAGCCGATCGCCAGGATGCTCAGATATGTCCCGGATGATTCGTAGCGCTCACCGAAGAGCAGTCCGGCGATCGGCCGACCGAACGCGAATGTGCCAGCGAAGATCGGAAAGCTGATGACGGAAACCCAGATCACGGTCTGCCAGAACAGCTGGGCGGAGGCTTCCCTGTCGTGGCGCACCGCCATCCGAGATGCGACCGGCAGGTAAAGCACATAGAAACTGCTCGCGACGATCGTGTTCAGCGAAGCGGCGGGCCGGATGACCTGGAACGCCGCCACCTCCTCGAGGCCGCGGGCTGCGGTCAACACGAGCAGCGGCAACGTGTTCACGAGTAGCCACACCCCGTCGTTGGAGAGCAGCGGCAGCGAGAACCTCAGGATCTCGCGGGCAGGGGCGGTCGGTGGTCGGTCGCGCAAGGACTGCATGACGCCGCGTCGCGCGAGCAACCGCACGAACAACGTCCCGTACACCACCAAACCCAGGACCGTGGCGACGAAATACCCGATGGCGAGCTGCAGAGCGTCGCCGTTGGAGAACACCAGCGCCGCGACGGCGAGGAGACGCAGGAGCGGACCCACGAGATAGCGCCGAAGGAAGATCTGGCGTGAGCTGCCCATGACGGCGAACAGGGCGATCAGCACGTCGTCGAGGGCGTCGATCGGGGCGAGCGCCACCAGGACTAGCAAGAGCGCCGTCGCAGTCGGGTCCAGTAGTCCGCTCGCCGTGAGGAGTCCCTGGGCCAGAACGACGGCCAGGATCAGGATGATCCCGAGCCCGACGATCACGCCGATGTTGACCAGGATCGTCCCGACGAGTCGCTGATGGTCGCCGGCCTCCTCGTAGCGCGCGAAGTACTGCGTGGCGCCGCGGTGCAGGCCGAGCGTGATGAACACCTGCCCAACGCCGGCGATCCCGATGGCCAGCGCGAACGCTCCGAATTCAGCCTGCGAGAGATACCGCGCGATCAAGGCCTGGCTGATCAGGTTGATCCCGATCGACAGCATCCGGCCGATCAGCAGCAGGGTCGATCCACGCACGTGCGAGGTGGCGTGCGATGCGTTCACCCGCCAGACCCCAGGTGAGGCGCCCGGTTCACGTATCGCTGACGTGAGGTTGCGGCTCGGGACCGAGCATCACGTTCGTGCCGCAGACCGATGCACACTGCGGCTCGTCGGCAGCGTCAACGCCGAGCATGGGACGGTCACGTCGGCCAGTTTACGGAAGGACCGGCCGGCCTCGAGCCACGCGGATCTCGGTCCCTCCGCGCCGATCCCGCCGAGATGTCGTGCAAGAGCCCCGGCCTCGCGGCCGGGGCTCTCGTCTTGACCCTGCGCGGGCGCGGCGTAAGACTATCGGCGTGAGGAGCGGGCGATGACGTCGAGCCCGCAAGCATCCCCACCGACCGACGACGCCGCGCTCCTCGATGTTCGTGGCGTGTCGAAGTCCTTCCGAGGCCTGAAGGCACTATCCGACTACGAGCTCGCCCTGCGGGCAGGGACCATCCACGGGGTGATCGGTCCCAACGGGGCCGGCAAGACCACGCTCTTCAACGTGCTTTCGGGGTTCCTCCGGCCGACCGCCGGCGAGATCCGCTTCGATGGCACGGACATCACCGGACGTCCGGCGTACGCCGTGGCACGTCTCGGGATCGCCCGCACGTTCCAGAACATCCGGCTCTTCGGTGACCTGCCGGTCATCGACAACGTCAAGGCCGGTCTGCAGGCGCGTGCACCGCGCTCGCTGTTCGGCACGCTGCTCACGACGCCAGGCTTCCGCCGGCAGGAGCAACAGCTCACCGACCGTGCCCGCGAGCTTCTGACGCTCTTCGGCCTCGACCAGCATCGCGACCGGCTGGCACGCCACCTCCCCTACGGCGATCAGCGCCGGCTGGAGATCGCCCGGGCCGTCGCGACCGAGCCGCGGATCCTCCTCCTCGACGAGCCGAACGCCGGGATGAACCCGGTCGAGACGCAGGAGCTGCTCGCGTTGATCCGGCGACTCCGCGACGAGCAGAGGATCACGATCATCCTCGTCGCTCACGACATCCCGCTGGTCATGAACCTGTGCGATCGCATCCAGGTGCTCAACTACGGGCGGATCATCGCGGAGGGCGACCCGGCACGCGTCCGCAACGACCCTGACGTCATCGCCGCCTATCTCGGGCAAGCCCGCAGTGCCTGACGGCTCGATGCTGGAACTCACCGACGTCCACGTCCGGTACGGCAACATCCGGGCGCTCCAGGGCGTGTCTCTACGAGTCGACAGCGGTCAGCTCGTCGCGCTGATCGGCTCGAATGGCGCCGGCAAGAGCACGACACTCCGGACCATCTCGGGTCTCTTTCGCCCGACGCAGGGAACCATCACGTTCGAAGGAAGTGACATCACGATGGCGCCACCCCACCGGATCGTGGAGATGGGCATCTCGCACTGCCCCGAGGGCCGCCACATCTTCGGCAGCCTCACCGTCGCCGAGAACCTTCGGCTCGGCGCGGTATCGCGGTCGGACGGTCCCGCGATCGCCGCCGACCTGGCGATGGTCCTCGACCTCTTCCCGATCCTCAAGGAACGAACTGATCAGGCTGGCGGCACGCTCTCAGGTGGGGAGCAGCAGATGCTCGCGATCGCCCGAGCCCTGATGAGCCGCCCGCGATTGCTGCTGCTCGACGAGCCGTCGCTCGGGCTCGCACCACTGATGGTCGAGCGGATCTTCGCCACGATCGCCGCGCTCAAGGCCCAGGGGCTGACGATCCTGCTCGTCGAGCAGAACGTCCACCAGGCATTCGGCGTGGCCGACCGCGCGTACGTCGTCGAGACGGGCCATGTCACGCTCGAGGGCGACGCAGACGTCCTCCGGCACGATCCGAAGGTCGAGCAGTCATACCTCGGCGTCGGCGGCGTGGCGCTGTGATCGATTACACGATCCAGCAGATCATCAATGCGCTGAGCGCGGGAAGCCTCTATGCGCTGATGGCCGTGGGTCTCGCGATGGTCTTCGGGATCCTGCGCCTGATCAACTTCGCCCACGGCGATCTGATGATGATCGCCGCCTACATCGCGGTCTTCAGCCTCGGCGCCGGCCTCTCTCTGGCCGCGGCGCTTCCACTGATCGTCATCGGGACGGTGATCGTCGGGCTTCTGATGGAGCGCGTCGCGTATCGCCCGATCCGCGGTGCTCCCGACGTCGCGATGCTGCTGACGTCGTTCGCCGTGGGTCAGATCCTCCAGAACGGCACGCTGCTCATCACGCGGCTCGCCGGGAAACCGACGCTGATCGCCTTCCCGAGCCCTGACGTCCTCAACGGCGTCGTCAACATCGGCACGCTGACGATCCCGAAGGTCAACATCGCCAGCTTCTTCGCGGGGGTCGTGCTGCTGGGCCTCCTGAGTCTGTTCGTGACGCGCACGACGCTGGGCCTGTCGATGCGGGCGGCGGCGGAGGACCTGCCCGCGGCGAGGCTCATGGGGATCAAGGTCAACCGCGTCGTCGCGACGGCGTTCGCGATCGGGGCTGGGCTCGCTGCGGTCGCCGGGTTCCTGTACGCGGTCCAGGCCGGCCAGATCAACCCGTACATGGGCTTCACGCCCGTGCTCAAGGCATTCATCGCCGCGGTCATCGGAGGGTTCGGCAGCATCGCCGGAGCCGTGCTTGGCGGGTACGTGCTCGGCTTCCTCGAAGTGCTGGTCACGGCGTTGGCGGGCATCGGCGATCTGCTGCCCGCGGGATCGGTACCGCCGGAGGTCAAGGGCTTCCTCCAGCAATGGCTGCCGAGTGGCCTTGCCAGCTGGCGTGACGCGGTCGTCTTCATCGTCCTGATCCTGGTCCTGCTCGTCCGCCCCCAGGGGATCCTGGGTAAGCGGAGCCGCGAGGACGAGCTGTGATCGACTGGCGCCGGTGGGCCGGGCCCGGCCTCGTCATCGTCGCGGCAGCCGCCGGGCTTGCGGTGCTCGAGGCGAGCGGCCAGGCCTTCTGGCAAGGACTCGTCATCAACCTCGCGATCTTCTCGATCCTGACGGTCTCGCTGAACCTGACCAGCGGTTTCACGGGCGTGTTCTCACTGGGCCAGATCGGCTTCATGGCGCTCGGCGCGTACATGGCGGCGATCCTCACGTTGCCGTTGCCCGAGAAGGCCGCCTATCTGCCGAACCTGCCCTCGTGGTTGGCGGGCGTGCACCTCGACCAGCGCATCGGTGACGTCCCGGTGGGCTTCCTCGCCGCGACCGTCATCGCCGCGCTGGTGGTCAGCGTGATCGCCTGGCTCGTCGGCAGGGTCCTGATGCGCCTGTCCGGCCATTTCGTGGCCGTGGCGACGCTCGGGTTCCTGGTCATCGTCCGTGTCGTGCTGTTCAACGCCGACGACTTCACCCGCGGGTCGCGGACCTTCTCCAACGTAACGCCCTACACCAACCTGTGGTGGTCGTGGGCGTGGGTGCTCCTCGTCGTCTACGTCGTGTGGCGGATCAAGCGCTCGCCGTACGGCCGCGACATGTTCGTCCAGCGTGACGACCGTGCCGCGGCACAGGCGGTCGGCATCCGGGTGATGGAGCCGCGCCTGTTGGCCTTCGTGGTCGGCGCGTTCTTCTCAGCGGTCGCGGGCTCGCTGTATGCCCACTTCATCACGTCGTTCTCGCCGACGGTCTTCTACTTCGACCTGACGTTCCGCGTCATCACGATGCTCGTGATCGGCGGGATGGGCTCCGTGAGCGGCTCGATGCTCGGCGCGATCCTCATCGTCGGGCTCACTGAAGCACTGCGGCGCGTCGAGGACGCCACGCTCCTGTACGGCCTGAGCCAGATCATCCTGGCCGTCATCTTCATCGTGGTGATCACCGTCCGCCGCGAGGGCCTGCTCGGTCAGCGGGAGGTGCCGCTGGACCGCCTCTTCATGCGGCGCGAGCGCGCGCCGGCGACCGCGCCGCCTGAGCCTCCGCCCCCGACGTGAGAATCAGAGGCCGTACACGGCCTCTGAGTTGCGCCACAGCATCCGCTCCGCCCAGTCGATCGCCGTCGGTTCGTCGATGGCGCCGTCCGCGATGTGCTCGTCGAGGACACGCCCGAGCGCCCGCCGCCCGATCCGTGCGCCGATCCAGTACAGCTCGGGGACCAGCGACGCGTCGGTGCTGAACAGCAGCTTGCTCGCCGGCGCGAGGCCGATCAGCTCGCGGTAGATCTCGGTCGCCTCGCCAGGCGCGAAGAGGATCGTCTCGCCCATGTCGGCATAGACGTTGGGGAACATCGCGGCGAGGTACGCCAGCGACCGGATGTACGGGTAGCCGGTATGGAGCAACACGATCGGGGCGGCCCGGAACCGGTCCGCGAAGAGCATGCGCAGCGCGGCGGGGTCGACGAGCGTCAGGTCGAGGTCCGGATCGCCCAGGCCGGTGTGGAACTGGATCGGGACGCCCTGGGACCCGGCCTCCTCGACCGCGATGACGATCAGGAAGTCAAGCAGCGGTTTCGACTCGATGCGAAGCCGACCGTCGCGCTGGCCGATCGCGCGAGCCGCCCGGTAGGCGTCGGCGGCGTCGCCTCGTTCCACCTCCCCGACATGCAGGCCCGTGCGGTAGGCGATGACCGATTTCATCCCGACGATCCCGCGACCGCGGAGACCCGCGAGCGACGCGCGGTAGGCGTCGATGAACCCGTCGAACGTCTCGGACTCCAGGATCAGCCGTTCGATCAGTGGCTCGAGGCGGAGGACCTCCTCGATCCGGCACGGCGCGAGCTCACGCAGCTCGTCAAGGGAGTAGGTCGTATCGGCCCCGTAGCCGGTGTCGATCAACCAGGTCTTGAAGTTCGCGCGTTCGATGACCGCGCGCGTGAGCCATTCGACGCCGCGCTCGCGCCGCGCAGCGTGGACGGCGTCCGGCGTCGGCTCGCAGTCGAGTAGCACCGCGAGTTCGCGGATCGCCATGTGATAGGCGAGCGACGTCGTGATGTGGTCGCGCGCGATCTCCGGGAATGTCGACTCGGTGAGGTGATTCCGGAACGCCTCGTCGTCGGGCGGTTGGCGGCGGAGGAGCGAATGGCAGTGGTTGTCGACGATCGGGATCGCGTCGAGGTCGAGCGCCACCGTCTGGTCAGTACTTGAAGAAGTGCTGGTCGAGCTCGAAGGCCTCGTCATGCTCGGCATATGCCGCCGCCTCGGCCCGGCGCACCTTCAGGTACTCGGTCGCCAGGCCCTCCCCCATGGCCGCGGTGAGGACCTCGTCGCGCTCGAGCTCGTCGAGCGCTTCGGTCGCGGTCAACGGGAAGCGGCGGATGCCCCGGCGCTCGCGCTCCTCATCGCTGAGGTTGCCCGGGTCCTCGTTGACGGGATCGCCGGGGTCGAGCCCGCGTTCGATGCCATCGAGCGCCGCGGCCATGACCCCGCCGAGGGCGATGTACGGATTGGCGCTTGCGTCGCTCGCCTTGAGCTCGAGGTTCGTCGAACCCGCCTCGTCGTCCCAGTAGCGCGTCGGCACGCGTACCGCGGCTTCGCGGTTCTCGACGCCCCACGCGGTGTACGCGGAGCTCCAGAAATGAGGTTGAAGTCGGCGGAACGAGTTGACGCTCGGCGTCGTCAGGCCGAGCAGCGCCGGCAGGTGGGTCAGCACGCCGGCGATCGCCTGGCGGGCGAGCACAGACAACCCGGCGGTTCCATTCGGATCGGCGAGTTTGTTCGTGGTGTGCGCGGTGTCCCAGATGCTCCAGTGGAGGTGCGCACCGCTGCCGGCCTGGTCGGCCCACGGCTTGGGGGCGAGCGTCGCGACCATCCCGTGCTGGGCCGCCACGGCACGGACCGTTTGCCGGTACGTGATCTGATCGTCCGCAGCGCGCAGCGCCGGCGCGTGGCGGATCGACAGCTCCTGCTGGCCCCAGCCGAGCTCTGGGTGCGACAGCTCGACAGTCAGCCCCTGATCGGTGAGGGCGGCGATGATGTCCTGGATGACGGGCTCCGTCGATTCCATGCCGATCGCGCTGAAGCACAGGCTTCGGTCGACCGGCACGAACCCGTCGTCGCCGCGGTAGGCCAGGAAGAACTCGTTCTCGAACGCGGCATCGAAGGCGAGGCCTTTCGCGCTTGCGGCCGCGACCATCCGCTGGAGGAACGCCCGGGGATCGAGCGCCCACGGCTGATGGTCGAGCTCGACCATGTTGACGACCATCTGCGCGCTTCGTGGCGCATAGGGCAGGACCACGAAGGTGTCGGGATCCGGGATGAGGCGGATCTCCCCGACTGGCCCGTACGTCGCGTCAGGCGCCAGGAAATCGAGGCTCGTGAACGACTGCATGCCCTTCACGAGCCCGATCCCACTCTGCATCCGCCGCGCGAGCGCACCGACGTGGGTGCTCTTGCCGCGGATGACGCCGCCGTTGTCGCAGTACAGGAAGCGAACGAGCTGGACGCCCCGCTCGTTCGCCTCGCTGACGATCTGCTCCGGTGTCATCGACGCCCTCGGATCGCTACGGCGCGGGCACCTTCTCCGGGACCACTTCGGCCCCGAGGGTGAACTTGCCGTCCTTGATGGCGATGACGGTCACGCCCTTTTGCGGGACATGCGAGTCCGCTGAGAAGGTGATCTTCCCGGTGATACCGGGGAAGTCCTTGGTGCCCTCGATGGCGGACTTCACCGCCGCCGAGTCCGTGCCACCGGCCCGCTTCACGGCGTCGGCCATGAGGTACACGGTGTCGTACCCGAGGGCAGCGAACGCGTTCTCGGGGTCGTTGCCGTATTCCGCCTTGTAGGCGGCGATGAACTTCTTGATCCCCTCGGTGCCGCCGGTGGCGTCCATCAGGGCGTGGGTAGTGAAGTACACGTTCTCGGCCGCAGCGCCTGCGACCTTGACGAGGTCCGGCGTGTCGTAGCCGTCGCCGCCGACGATCGGGCCGGTGATGCCTGCGTCGCGGAACTGCTTCACGAGCGGGCCGATGTTGTACGGCATCGCCGCGACGTAATAGAAGTCCGGCTGCGGGCTCAGCGCCTTGATCTTGGTGATCTGCGCCGAGAAGTCGCTCGCCTTGTCGTCGTACGAATCCTCGAGCGCGATCGTGCCGCCGAGCTCGGTGAAGCGGCTCTTGAAGTAGCCGCCGAGCAGCGTCGTGTACTCGACGCCCTTGTCCCACAGGAAGTACGCGTTGTGGCCGAACGTCTTGTACGCGTACTCGGCACCGACGGCGGCCTGGACGTTATCGCCGAAGCAGGCGAGGAACATCATGTCGCCGACCTGGGTCGGGATCTTGGGGGACGTCGCGCCGACCGTGATGAACGGGATCTTGGCGTCCTGGAACGTCGGACCCGAGGCGAGCACGGAGTCGGTGTCCGTGTAGCCGATGAACAGCGGGACCTTGTCCTGCTCGACGAACTGCTTCGCCGTCTGCGCCGTGACGTCCATCTTGTACTGGCTGTCGTGGACGATGAAGTCGATCTGCGAGCCGTTGACGCCGCCAGCCGCGTTGATCTCCTTGACGGCGAGCTTGGCCCCGTTCGCCGCCGGAAGGTCGAGGGCCGATTCATCGCCGGTGAGGGCGAACCCGCCACCGAGCTTGATCGTCCCTCCGCCGGCGGCGGCGCTTCCGCTCGCCGACTCGGACGCCGCGACCGACGCGGACGCCGATTCGGACGGCGCTGCGGCGCTGGAGGCACCGCCAGGTGAACTCGTCGAGCAAGCCGCGACCAGGACGATCACGGTCGCCAACGCGAAGACGTTGCGGGTCATGTCTCCTCCTCCGGACCGCCCCGCGGGGCGGCATCTCGACCGCACTGCGGCGAGCGTAGGACGACCTACGCGCGTCGAGACGTGGCGGTCGGATGACTATCCCGCACCGCCACCTCCGTGACAAGTCCCGACACGCGAGGATCCTCGGGAAACGGATCGTCGCCGGACGCCGCGTCGTCGTCGCTGGGAGCGCCGTTTCAGCGGACGGCGACGGCTGCCTTCTTCCTGGCGGCCTCGACGAAGGCCGTGAAGAGCCGTTCGAATTCTTCCGGGGTCGACTCCGTACGCTCCGGATGACACTGGACGCCGACCACGAATCGATCGCCCTCGGCTTCGAGGCCTTCGACCAGCGGCCCGGCCGAGCTGTCCGCCCATGCCGCCGCACGAAGCCCGGGCGCGAGGTCGCTCGCGAGGATCCCCTGGTGGTGGTAGGCGTTGACCTCGAGCTCCTCGGCCGGACCCAGGAGGGCGGCGAGCCGCGTACCGCCGACGAGACGGATCGGATGCGTGACTGGCGCTCCGAGTCCCCAACCAGCACCGTGGTGGCCCTCCACATCCTGGAGCAATGTGCCGCCCGAGAAGACGTTGATCGCCTGCAGCCCACGACACAGACCAAGGACGGGAACGCCCCGATCCTCGGCGACGCGCCACGCGATCGATTCGAGCTCGTCGCGATCGTCCTCGATCTCCTTGGAGCCGGCGAGGCCTTGCCCATATCGGCTGGGGTGGATGTCGGCGCCGCCGCTCATGAGCAGGCCATCCATCGCGGCGAGGGCGCCCTCACGCTCCGCAGCGGGGGTGCGGGTGTCGAGGCGGATCGCCATCGCGCCGTGCCGCTCGACGGCCGCGACGTACAGACCATTCCGACGCTCCGCAAGATCCGGCCGTTCGCTCAGGTGGGTAAGGCCCAGGGTCACGACGATCGTCGGCCCCGCCTCCGAACCAGTCTGATCCGTCACTGCCGCCTCCACGAACCTGCGACCCGAACGTCATGAGCGGTGCTCGCGCTCATGATGCTGCCAGATGGCTGCCCGAAACCGGGGCTCAGGCATACCGCGTGCTTCGAGATGGGATCGAGCCGGGCCTGTCCCGGCCGCTCGGCGACGACCGACCGGTAGGCTGTCGCGCGATGTTCGAGCTTGATGAGACCAAGTCGATCGATGGTCCCGCGAGCGACGTCTGGGCGGTGCTCATCGACTTCGCGAACGTCCCTCTCTGGGAGGATGGCGTGTTGGAGGTCCGCCAGACCTCCGGTGGACGCGCCGCGCTCGGGACCACGTTCGTGGCTCGCAGGGTCTTCGGAGGTCGAGAAAGCAACGTGGACTGCCGGATCATCGAGTGGCAGGACGGGCGGTCGGTGACGATGGAGATCGCCGGCGGTCCGGTGCGCCGCGCCTCGGCGCGCTACGTCATCGAGCCGACCGGAGATCGCACATGCCGGGTCATGTATTCGATCCAAGGCGAGTTGCAGCCGCGCTTGACGTGGCTCTCGCCGCTGATCCCTTTCATGGGTCGTCGACTGGTCCGCTCCAATCTCGTCAGGCTCGAACGACTCGTCCAGAGCGGGGCATCGGCCGGATCGTCGGAACGAGATCACACCGCGCTTGAGACCGGCGCGCAAGATGCAACCGACCCGGGCAGTCCCTGATCCATGTGCCGACTCGACGGAGTCGGTCGGGAGGTTCGCCATGGCTGGCAGGCAACGGTCCTATCAAGCCGAGGTCCAGCTGGCGCCTGAGGATATCGAGGCGGCCGTGCCGACGACACGAGTCGTGATCCGGCACCACCGCGCACCGAGCGTCGCGTGGAGCATCGAATCGGCGTCGGGTGGGCACGTCCTCCATCTCGCGCTCGCGCAATGCGTCTTCAACAACGTCATGAGGATCGCCCAGGAACGCGGGCTGACCGTCAGTGACGTGGGGGTCACGGCCGACGGGGACTTCAACGACGACGGCACCGCGTCGACCGGGATCACGTGCGCGGTCAAGCTCTCGGGCGCTGCCGAGCATGCTGACCTGATCGCCGTCGCTGAGGATGCCTTCGCGGACTCCTCCGTGGTGGCGGTGCTGAGCCGCGGCGGCCCGGTCGAGCTCGTGTCGGTGGTCGTGGCGCCAGGGCCGAGGCCGGCGCCGTCGACCCGGTGAACCTGGCACCTCGACACGCTCGGCTGATCGAGCCCGGTTCCGTGCGCTGCCGACTTCGCGAGTCCACGCTATCCTCCGGCGGCCGTGCGACTGCTCATCGTCGAGGACGAGCTCGACCTCGCCACCGCTCTTGTCACCGGGCTTCGCCGGGAGGGCTATGCCGTCGACACGGCGCCGACGGCGGGCGATGCCCGGGAGCGCCTCCAGGAAACGCCGTACGACGTCGTATTGCTGGATCTCGGCCTGCCCGACGGCGACGGCCGCGCCATCTGCCGCGAGCTTCGGAGCGGGTTGCTGCGACTCCCTGAGGCGTCACCGCCGCGCGTGTTGATGCTGACGGCGAGAGACGCACTTGATGACCGAGTCGGGGGTCTCGATGACGGCGCCGACGATTACCTCGTCAAGCCATTCAGCTTCGCGGAGCTCGCGGCGAGGGTCCGCGCGCTCGCCCGACGGCCGACTGTCAACGCTGGCGCGACCATCCGACTCGGCACGCTCGATCTCGACGCGGCCCGTCACGAAGCGCATCGGAACGGCGATCGCCTCGATCTGACAGCGAAGGAGTTCGCCCTCCTCCGGTACCTCATGCTCCATCCGCGCGAGGTCGTGACGCCCGAGCGCCTGCTCGAGCATGTCTGGGACGACCGCGCCGACCCCTTCACGAATACCGTTCGGGTCACGGTCAGCAACCTCCGGCGCAAGTTGGCGGACGCCGGCCCAGGACAACCGATCGAGACCGTCGTGGGCGTCGGGTACCGCCTCAGCGAGGGTCCCGGATGACCCGGTCGCCGCTCGGCCGGCTCGCGACATCCGCGCGATCGATCCGGTTCCGGCTCGCGCTGATGGTGACGGCAGCCCTGCTCGTCACCGCGGCGGTCCTCGTCCTGGGCGTGAACGTCGCACTCGACACCGTGGCCGCGACCGTACCCGCTGAGCAGCCCACGACGCTGGAAGACGAGCTCTCGCGGATCCTCGGATTGAGCATCTCCGAGCTCGGCGGCGGGACGACCGCGACAGACACGCTCCTGAACGTGGAGCAGGCCGTGCGCGAGCAGACCCTTCAGTCGGTGCGGACCCTGTCGCTCGCAGCGCTGTTGCTGCTGGTGCCGGTCGGCCTCGGCATCGGTTGGGCGGTGGCAGGTCGGGTCGTGCGCCCCGTCGGCCGCATCACCGAAGTGGCCCGAGACATCGAAACGAAGGACCTCTCGCGTCGCATCCACCTCGACGGCCCGCCCGACGAGATGCGCGACCTCGCCGACACCTTCGACGCGATGCTCGACCGGCTGGATCAAGGAGCGCAGACGCAGCGTCGGTTCGTCGAGGATGCCTCCCACGAGTTGCGGAATCCGCTCGCGGTGATCCGGACCACGCTCGATGTCGCGTTGACCGACCCGTCCGACGTCGAGGGGATGCGCCGCGCGGCTGAGGTCGCAAGGCGGACCGCCGACCGCATGTCGACGACGATCGATGAACTCCTGGCATTCGCCAGGACGAGCGTCCAGCCAGAGCAGCGGGTCCCGGTCGATCTGGCCGACGTCGTGGCAGGGGTCGCCCAGGAGTACGCCGCAGAGGCATCGACCCGCGGTGTGCAGCTGTCGCCGCTGGCGCCCGCCGGCCTCATCGTCGATGGCGACCGATCCGCGCTCAAGCGGGCCCAGGCCAACCTCGTTGCTAATGCGCTTCGCGTGGCGCCCGCGGGATCAGTGATCCACTGCCGGGCCGGGCGAGCCGACGGGTGGGTGTGGTTCGGCGTCCGCGACGCCGGGCGTGGCATCGCCCCGGACGAACAGCCCTTGGTCTTCCGGCGAGCGTGGCGCGACGGCGCTCCGACGGCGGACGGCGAGGCCCATGGCCTCGGATTGGCGCTCGTCCGCCAGATCGCCGAGGTCCACGGCGGCACCGTCAGCGTCGCGTCGGCGCCTGGCCACGGCGCGAGCTTCATCGTCTGGCTGCCCGACAGGCGAGCGATCGGCGGCGTCACCGCTGCCGCCGATATCCGGAAGCTGGCCGACCCGTTGTGGTCAGTGGACGCCGCCTCCTGACGAGCCTTTAGGTCCGCTTTATACCGTCCGAACGCTCACGTTATCGACCATCTCGTAGGTTCCGGATCCCAGGGTCCGATCGTCGCCCGGTCCGACCCGCTCATCGACCACCCGCGATCCGGAGGCTCCCCCACGTGGACGATCCCTTCGCCGGCGACGACCGCCGACACAAGAGCTGGCGCGATCTCCCGCCGACCCCGCCCCTTGTCTGGCCCACGACCGTGCCTGCGTTCGCCACGGCGACTGCCGGCGTCCCGGTCACGCACGCACCGCGAACCGTGCGACGTCCGGGGCGTCGGTTCCTCGTCGGCACCGCGCTCGTGGTGGGTGCCCTCGTCGTCGCTGCGTCCGGAGTCCTGAACACCAGTCAGCGTCTCGTGACCCAGCTAGCCCCGGCAGCGGCAGCCGCGAGCCCAGACGCACCCGACGGCGCGGCGGGCGCGGTCCCGCCCGCCGATGAACCGCTGGCGAAGACGGCAGCGGCACTGCTGCCGTCGGTCGTGCAGATCGAGGCCGGCAACGCGATGGGGTCCGGATTCGTCGCGGCCGATGAGGGTCTCATCCTCACCGCGTCGCACGTAGTCGGGAGGTCGGACACCGTCACGCTCAGGCTGTACGACGGTTCCACGGTTCCGGGCACGATCGTCGCGGTCGACAAGTCCATCGACACCGCGGTCATCCGCGCCGACCAGACGGCGGGGACGAACCTGAAGCCTCTGACGCTCGGGGCGTTGGCGAACGTGCATGTGGGCGACACGACGATCGCCGTGGGCAGCCCGTTCGGCCTCAGCCAGACGGTCACGACCGGGATCGTGAGCGCGCTCGGCCGCACGGTCCCGACCCAGGTCGGTGAGCTGCATGACCTCATCCAGACCGACGCCGCCATCAACTCGGGCAATTCGGGTGGTCCACTCGCCGACCGCGAAGGTCGCGCGATCGGCATCAACACGGCCATCGCCAGCGCCTCGGGCGGCAGTGACGGTATCGGCTTCGCGGTGCCGATCGACCGGGCCATCCAGATGCTCGACAAGGTCAAGGCCGGCACGTGGAAGGCCGAGGACAACGACCCGGCCGACCTGACGAACCCGCTCGGCGGTGGGTTGGACCAGTTCCTTGGACCCAAGGGGCTCGACGGCCTCCGCGACCTCTTCGGCCTCGGCCCGGATGGACCGCAGACGCCGGACGGATCCCAGACACCGAACGGGCAGATACCGCAGGGGCCTTCGGACGGTTCCGGCATGGCTGACCAGATGCTCCGCCAGATGCTCCAGGGTCTCATGCAGGAACTCGAGCGCGAGCTCGAAGGAGATGGGGCATTCCGGGGGCCTGCACCGAATGCCGTCCCAGGCCCGGAGGCGGCACCGGCTCCAGGTGGCACGGACGACCCGGCGGCGGACATGCAGCGCCTGATGCAGGAGCTCTTCGGGGAGCTGTTCCAGGGCATGGCACCGAACGGGGATACGAGCCCGGTGGCGCCCGGTGGCACCAACGGGGCGCAGGGGGCATGACTGTGACCCAGGAACTCTCCACGACGCGCCTAGCCCAGGTCCGACATGAGCTCGGGCGGGTGATCGTCGGCCAGGACCGGGTCGTCGATCGGCTCCTCGTCGCGGTATTGGCTGACGGCCATGTCCTTCTCGAAGGCGCGCCCGGACTCGGCAAGACGATGCTGCTCGCGACGCTGGCGCGGATCCTCGGCGGGACGTTCAACCGCATCCAATTCACGCCGGACCTGATCCCGTCCGACATCGTCGGGACCCGGATCTTCCGGCCGTCGTCGGAGGCGTTCGACGTCGAGCCGGGACCGATCATCGCGAATGTCGTCCTGGTCGACGAGATCAACCGCGCACCCGCGCGCGTCCAGTCAGCTCTCCTCGAGGCGATGGCCGAGCGACAGGTGACAGTCGGCGGCCGCACGTTCTCGATGCCGAAGCCGTTCCTCGTCGTCGCCACGCAGAACCCGGTCGAGTCGGAGGGCGTCTATCCGCTCGCCGAGGCGCAGCGGGATCGGTTCCTGATGCGGATCCCGGTCGACTATCCGACGCCCGTTGAGGAACGGGCCATCGTCGCTCGGATGGCCGACGAGGCGCCGGAGGCCGCGCGCCTCCTCGACCCAGCAGATGTCGTCGAGCTTCAGCAGGCCGCGCGCCGAGTCACGATCGACGATGCGACCGTCGACTACGCGATCCGGCTCGTCCTTGCGACGCGTGACCCACTCGAACACGGGCTGCCGACGTTGGTCGGGCTCCTCGACTACGGCGCAAGCCCACGAGCGTCGCTCGGGCTGGTCCGCAGCGCCAGGGCGATGGCCCTCCTGCGGGGTCGCCAGCAGGCCGTGGCGCAGGACGTATACGACGTCGCGTACGACATCCTGAATGCGCGCCTCGCCCTCTCCTATCGCGCGACGGCCGAGGGATTCACGATCGACGATGTCCTGGTCGAGCTGCTCTCGACCGTGCCGGCCCCGGGTTCAGCGGTCTGGGGACCACCGATCCGCACGGCGACAGGGCCGGCCACCACGCCCGCGTTGGCACCGACGCCGGCGTATGCCGCGCCGGCCGTCGTTCCCACCGACGAAACCGTTCGGTATCCCGGATGGCCCGCGACGGTCCAGCCGGCGGAGGTCGGACCACACGGCGTCTCGTCGCAGGCGCTTCCGCCCCAGCCGGTGCGACCGCACATGACGGTCGCGGGCGTGCCGCCGACCGTCCCGGCGGCGACGTCGTGGACGCGACCGTCGACGGGAACGCCGACGCCGCCGATCGTCCTGCCCGGCGACCCAGCCGAGCCGAGATGAGCCCGCTGCCCCGAGTGGCGTTCGACGTCCCTGCGCGGCTCCGCCGCATCGAGCTGGCGGTCGGCCACAAGGTCATCGGCCGCCGAGGCGGCCGCCATCCCTCGCTCGTGCTCGGCCACGGCGTGGAGCCCGGCGATGCTCGACCGTACGAGCCGGGCGATGACGTGCGCCGCATGGACTGGTCGATCCTGGCCAGGACCGGTGAACCGTACGTGCGCGACGCCATCCAGGAACGAGACCTTGACGTCGCCGTGCTGGTGGACCGGTCCGGGAGCCTCGACTTCGGGACCGTCGGCTGGCGCAAGGCGGATCTCGCGGTCAACGTGGCATCCGCAGTGGCCTCGCTCGCGATTGCCGGCGGGGACCGCATCGGCGCGGTCATCGCGACCGCCGACGGGCCACGTATCGTGCCGGTCCGTGGCGGTCGGCGACATCTCGTCGGTCTCGCCGGTAGCCTGGCTCGCTCCCCGCTCGGCGGCCAGGTCGATCTGGGTCGCGCCATCGATGCGCTGCGTCGTGTCCTCCGACGAGGCGGCCTGGCCGTCGTGATCTCCGACTTCATCGCCCCACCGGAGATGTGGAGTCCGGCGCTCGCCCGGCTCGGCCGTCGATGCGAGGTCATCGCCATCGAAGTCGTCGACCCGCGTGAGCTGCGCCTTCCGGATGTCGGGCTCCTCGTGATCGAGGACCCGGAGACCGGTCGACAGCGGACGATCGACACGAGCGACGACCGGTTTCGTGCCCGTCTCGCCGCGAGTGCGGATGAGCGGCGCGCCGCAAGGACGAAGGCCATCCAGCGGACCGGCGCGACGCATCTGCGCGTGCGCACCGATACGGAGTGGACCGGGCCGCTGGCAGCATGCCTGGACCAGCGCCGCCGCGCCAGAGCCCTCGGCCGACATGTCGCATCGCATCCGACCGCGGGAGCCGCTCGATGATCTCCCTCGCGCCCGAACTCATGTTCCTCGCGCCCGAACGATTCGCGCTGCTGGCAGTGCCGGCACTCTTTGCCGTGCTGTACCTCGTCCGGCAGCGCCGCCGCCGGTCATACGTCGTCCGCTTCACGGATCCCGAGCTGATCGACACCGTGGCGCCGCGTCGACCGGGCCTCCGACGCCATCTCGTCGCCGCGGTGTACCTGATGGCGTGCGGCCTGCTCGTGATCGCAGCCGCCCGGCCCGCCCTCGCGACCGAGGTCCCCAACGAACCGGCGGTCGTCCTCGCATTCGACACGTCCCTCTCCATGGAGGCGACGGATGTGGCACCGAGTCGCCTCGTCGCGGCCCGCGAGGCGGCGCACAGATTCATCGAGGTCGTCCCAGCCGGTGTCCGCGTGAGCCTGGTCGCGTTCGACCAGACGGCACGCGTGATCATCCCGCCGACGACATCCAAGACGGTCCTCGACCGAGCGATCGATCGCCTGTCACTGGGCGAGGGAACGGCCATAGGCGAGGCCATCTACACGTCTTTGGACGTACTCGCTTCGGATGCCGCGAAGGATGCCGACGCGACGGGCGGTGGCTCGATCGTCCTGATGTCCGACGGCGAGACGACCATGGGACGACCGGACGCCCAGGCCGCCCGGGACGCGGCGGGTCGCGGCGTCAAGGTGAACACGATCGCGTTCGGGACTGATCATGGATCTGTCATGGTCGACTTGATGCCGGTCCCCGTCCCAGTCGATCGCCACGCCCTGCACGCGATCGCCGACGCGACCGGCGGCAAGGCCTTCGACGCGGACTCGGCCGAGGGGATCGTGTCGGTGTTCGAGGATCTCGGCCACGGGCTCGGGACGCGGACGGAGCCGCGTGAGATCACCGACTCACTCGCGCTCGCGGCCCTGGTCGCTGCGA
>DASSZA010000209.1:0-11677 GCA_035703005.1 Candidatus Limnocylindrales bacterium
ATGTGAAGTCCCCGTCGTACCGATGTGTCAGACCAGCGGGAACCGCCTCGTCGACGAAGCGCGGCGGTGGGAGTGCCACAGCTCCGCTTTGATCGACCGAACCCGACAAGGTCAGCCACCGACCCGTTCCGATGATGACTAGGCCGACAACGGCGACCGCCGCGGCCGCGAAGAGGACCCACCCGGTCCTCGAGATGGCCGTGAGCCGCCCGCCGATCAGCTGCCATCCTCCGAGGGCAGCACGCCGACATTCAACCATCGATCGCCGAGCGCGCGGCGCAGCACGAACGTCTTGGCGAACGGCGAATCCCGGCGTTCGAGCAGGTTCCCGGACTTGTCGTATGTCTCCTCGGCCATCGTCCCGCGCCCTGCCAGACCCAGACTCAATCCGGTCTGGACGCCGAATGGTTCGACGAGCGACATGTCGAGCGCGTCGAAGTGATAGCGCTCTATGAGGACCCGATCGCTGCCCTTTGCGTCCTGGAGGCGAGCGCGCATCTCGGTCAGGCGATCACCGTGGTCGACCACCGGCAGTATGGCCGCGTCGCCTCTGAGGAGCGCCTGGTTCTCCAACTCGAGGTTCTCGGCGAGCGTCATGACGATCTCGCGAGCGCCCTGCCCTTCGATCTCGTGATCCCAGTCGGTGACGTCGGTGGCGATGTTGATATCCGGGAAGGTCGCGGGATCGACCTGATGCGGCACGCGATCGAGGACTGCCGCGGTGTCGGGCGCCGTCGGCAACCTCGCTGGTGTCCCGGCGAGCACGATGCCGGTGCCGACCAGGAAGACGGCGCCGACGGCGAGGGCGACGCGCCCGAAGGCACGCGCCGTGCGGCGTGGCCCCTCCCCGAACGCGACACGCGAGGCGAACCCGCGGATCTGATCGGTGGCGGAGCCGGGGGTCGGGACGAGCCGGTCGATCAGCGGCCGCGCCGCGCACACCGCGACGAGCCCCGTCAGGAGCGCGACCTTCGTGCCGAATTCATCGGTCTGCGGGGCCATGAGCAGGGTGCTGGCGATCGCGACCAGGACACCGAACACCACCCGGCCGACCTGCCCGGTGGGCGTCGTCTTCGGGTCGGTGATCATGAAGAACAGGAAGATCAGCACCTCCGGGGAGATCACGATCACTCGCCAGTAGTCGACGCCACAGACCGGCGCGAACGCCCAGTTCGCGGTCATGCAGTGGCCCGACGCGGCAAGCACCCCGAGGCTGACGAGGAGGGTCAACCAGAACGCCGCTGCGAGCCCGAGCAACCGGAGACGCCGCGTGATCAGCAGCCCGCCTCCGACGATCACGGCGTAGGCGATCACGAGCCAGATGCTCAGCGGCCCCCACCAGAAGTCCAGTGGCTCGACCCGGGTACTGCCCAGCACGACGAACGCCACGACGAGACCGATGTTCGATGGATTGAAGACGTGGTTCCCGCGGTAGCGGATGACGTACTTGGTCAGCAGCGAGAAGACTGCGACACCGGCGAACACGTACCAGTAGTCGGTGTTCCACGGCTGGTCGGGCGGCGTGCCGACGACGCGCAGGATCAGCGCGACGCCACTGCCGGTCAGCATCGCACTGGCCGGCCAGACGAACGCACGGGCCTGGCGGAACGTGAGGACGACCTCGAGAACGGCGCTGGCCAGGATCGCCGCGAGGATCTGCGGGATGCTGACCGAGAAGTGCAGCCCGACCTGACCGAGGACGTGGATCGTGATGATCACGGCGGCCACGTGAAGGCGTGGGTCGCGGACGTTCGGCAGGACGAGCGGGTAGCTAGTAGCGCCGACGGCGATCGTGCGGCTGGTCATCGCGACGGAGCGGCTGGCATGTGGCGGCAGTCCCTCATGGCGGGCGACGGCCCGCGCAGCGCGGGCATGGTAGCCCCCTTGCGCCCAGTGGCTATCCTGCCGCCCATGTCACTTCCCACTGAACCGATCGGCAGCATCCCCAGACCGCAAGCCCTACAGCAGGGCATGCAGGCAGCCGCGGAGGGGC
Organism: Candidatus Limnocylindrales bacterium; assembly: GCA_035703005.1. Lineage (GTDB taxonomy): Bacteria > Chloroflexota > Limnocylindria > Limnocylindrales > CSP1-4 > SPCO01. Next base: position 1,994 of record DASSZA010000209.1, read on the forward strand.
GCCTGGGCCAGTACGAGCTGGACGCGTTGTTCGACGACGCGGTCCGCGACACGCTCCAGCGGTTCGAGGCGACGGGTTCGCCCGTCATCACGGACGGCGAGCAACGCAAGCCGAGCTTCGCCACGTATCCGGTGGCGGGCCTGCGACTGGCCTCGGGCGGGGTCACCATCCCGTTCGCCGACGGGCACTCCCGGCAGCTGCCGGTCCTCACCGCGGGGCCGTTCCGGTATGCCACGAAGGCGTACACCTACCTCGATGGCGCGCGCGGGATGACGGACTCGCCCCTCAAGCAGGCGGTCATCTCCGCCTCCGCGATCAGCCTCATGTACCCGGGCGACGGGATAGAGGCTTACCCGCGGGAAGCGTTCATCGATGACCTGGTCGGCGAGGCAGCCGACGAGCTGCGCGGGATCCTGGCGCGCGGGGCGCGGGCCCAGATCGACTTCACCGAGGCCCGGCTCTCGCTCAAGCTCGACCCGTCGGGTGGACTGCTGTCGGCGTTCGTCGACCTGAACAACCGTGTCCTCGGCGAGCTCACGTCTGACGAGCGGTCCCGTGTCGGAGTCCACACCTGCCCGGGCGGTGACCAGGATTCGACCCACAGCGCCGACGTCGACTACGCCGACCTGCTGCCGACGCTGTTCCGGATGGACGTGCACGACTTCTTCATCCAGCTCGCCAGCGAGGCCGACCGGGAGCGTGTCCTGGCGATCATCGGCGACCACGCGACGGGCGACCGGCGGATGTTCGTCGGCGTCATCGACCCGATCGATCCGCGCGTCGAAACGGTCGAGGAGGTAGCGGAGCGCGTCCTCGAGGCGACACGGTTCATCGATCCGGATCACCTCGGCACGACCGACGACTGCGGCTTCTCGCCATTCGGAGACGACACGTCGACGTCGCGTGACACCGCGTTCGCCAAGATCACGGCACGGGTCGAGGGAACCGCGCTGGCGTCACAGCGACTCGGCCTCTAGGCCTGCCCGGCGGGTGCCGCTGCTGCGCTGCGCTCGCCGATCGCGAAGATCTCCTCGATGACGCGCAGGTTCGCCACGGCGTCCTCGGGCGGGACGGGCGTCGGTCCGCCATCGAGCACCGCTTCGGCGAACCGCTCGACCTCGACGGTGTACGGGTCGGCCGTCGGGAACTCGATGACCGTCGTGTCGGGCGCGACCGGCGGGTCACCGCCGGCGCTCAGCCGGATGCGCGTCGGCCGATCGGGCGGGATGTTGAACGGGATCTCGATCGAGATCCGGCCGGTCGTCCCGTAGATATCGACCCGCTGGTCCGGCTCGGTTCGGATCGCGCACGTGAAGCTGGCGATCCCGCCATCGAAATCCAGGATCGCGCTGACGAGCGCGTCGACACCGGTCAACGGATCTCGTCGAAGGGACGCTTGGATGTGGGATGGCTCCCCGCCGAACACCATCCGCGACAGGTTGATCGCGTAGCAGCCGATGTCGAACAGCGCGCCGCCGCCGTATTCGAGGATGTTCCTGATGTTTGCGGTGTCATCGTTGAAGTACGAGAACCAGCTCTGGACCGCCGTGACCGTCCCGATCCGGCCGCTCGTGACGATGTCCATCGCCGCCACCCACGTCGGGTGGTGCCGGTACATGAACGCCTCCATCAGGTGGAGGCCGGTCTCGTCGGCGACGTCGACCATCCGCTGCGCGTCGTCGGCCGTCATGGCCAGGGGCTTCTCGCAGAGGACGTGCTTCCCGGCGCGAAGCGCGGCGATCGTCCATTCCATGTGGAGGTGGTTCGGCAGCGGGATGTACACCGCGTCGACGCCGGGGTCGGCGAGCAGCGCGTCGTACGAGGGATGGGCCGTCGGGATGCCGAGTTCGTCCGCGACCGTGCGTGCCTGGTCTCCGTCCCGGGACGCGATCGCGACGACCTCGGAGCGAGCTGCCTTGCGCATGCCCGGGATCACCTTCCGAACGCCGATGTCCGCCGTCGAGAGGATCCCCCACCGCACCGTGCCCGACATCAGCTGACTCCTCATGACATCCGTATTGACATGGCCGCGTGCTTGTACGAGTCTCGCACAGCACATTTGAGAAAGAGGAACACAAACCCGTGTTCATCGGTCGTGACGAGCTCGGTCACCGGAGCGAGACCGTCCGGCGCGCCAACCTGAGCGCCATCGTCAGCGAGCTTCACGCGAGTGGCCCGTTGTCGCGCTCGGAGCTCGTCGCGCGGACAGGTCTCACACGCAGTGCCATCCGCGGCCTGATCGGCGAGCTCGTCGCCGGCAACCTCGCCTACGAGGGTCCCGCAGCACTGGATGGGACGCCCGGTCGGCCGTCCCCCGTGGTCCGCGCTGATCCGAACGGCGCTGTCGTGCTGGCGCTGGAGATCGCGGTCGATTCGCTGGCCGCTGCTACGGTCGGCTTGGGTGGCGAGGTCTTCGACCACGTCCGCGTCGACCTCCCGCCGCGCCGGTCGAGCGTGTCGGACATCGTCGCCGTCCTCGTGGACCTTGCGACCGACCTGCGCGAACGGCTCCCGTCCGAGGACAGCATCGTGGGCGTCGGTGTTGCGGTCGTCGGCGTCGTGCGCAGGAGCGACGGCATGGTCTCCGTGGCCCCGAACCTTGGCTGGCGCGACGAGCCGCTCGGTCAGGTCCTGACTGAAGCCCTGGGGATCGACGTCCCGATCATGTTCGCCAACGAATCGGACCTCGCCGTGCTGGCCGAGCACCGCCGAGGAGCCGCCCGCGACATCGACGACGTGCTCCTCGTGTGGGGATCGATCGGCGTCGGTGGCGGTCTCATCGTCGACGGGCGGCCGCTCATCGGCGCTGCCGGGTACGGCGGGGAGGTCGGTCACATCCCCGTGAATCCCGATGGCCTGCCGTGCCGCTGCGGTTCGATCGGCTGCTGGGAGACCGAGGTCGGGACGATGGCGCTGCTCCGGCGAGCCGGTCGCTCGCCACAGGCCGGCCGCGAGGCCTTCGAGGCGTTGCTCGGCGAGGCAGAAGCCGGCGACCCGACAGCCTTGGACGCCTTCAACGATACTGCCCGCTGGCTTGGCATCGGCCTGGCGGGGATCGTCAACGTGCTCAATCCGAGCCTCGTATTGCTGGGCGGTCGGTTGACCGCGAGCTATCCATATGTGCGGTCGACCCTGGAGGCCGAGCTCGACCGGCGCGTCTTGCGCGCGTCGCGGCGACTCGTCCGGGTCGTCCCGACTTCACTGGGTAACGACGCTCCGCTGTTGGGAGCAGCTGAGCTTGCGTTCGGACCATTGCTCGCCGATCCAGCGGCATGGCTGCGTCCCCGCCGGACCATGCCCGCGCTGGCAAGCGCTTAACGGACGACCGAAAGGAGGACCAGCGACACCGCGGGGTCATCGGAGTAGCCTTGCGCGACGTCACGTCGACGGAGGGGGCTACGGCTACAGGAGGAGAGGTCAACGATGTCCATTCGTCGGATGGCAGCATTCCTCGCGGTCGCCGCGATCGTGTTTGCGGCGTGTAGCGGCACGACCCCGAGCGCGGCGCCGGCAAGCGCTGCGCCGAGCGCGTCTGGGTCGGCGGCTGCGTCGGCTAGCGCTGGCGCGGACGACGAGTTCGTCGTCGGAGTCTCGTGGAACAACTACGACCAGCCTCGCTGGGCGTGCTGTGATGCCCCTGGTATCCGCAAGGTCGTTGAAGCGGCCGGCGGCAAAGTCATCGAGACGGTGGCGGCCAACTCGACCGAGATCCAGCTGTCGAACATCGATGGGCTGATCGCCCAGGGGATGGACGTGCTGATCCTGCTTGCCAAGGATCCTGAGGCGATGCAGGCCAAGATCGAAGAGGTCAAGGGTCTGGGGATCCCGATCATCGGCTACGACCGCCTGGTCGAGGACCCCGACGTCTTCTATCTGACGTTCGATAACCAGGGCGTCGGGCGAATCATGGCCGAGGAGATCACGAAAGTCGAGACCAAGGGCAACTTCGCGATCGTGAAGGGCCACTCGGCAGATCCGAATGCCGACTTCCTGCGCGCGGGCATGGAACCCGTCCTGAGCAAGTTCCCGGATATCAAGATCCCCAAGGGGTGTGAGGACTACAACGACAACTGGAACACCGAAAACGCTCGGAACATGATGACCGCCTGCCTGGCGGCCACGAACAACGACATCCAGGGCGTGATCTCGGAGAACGACAGCATGGCGACGGGCGTCGTCACTGCGCTCCAGGAAGTGGGTCTCGCCGGAACGATCCCCGTCACGGGCCAGGACGGCGACTTCCCCGCCCTCAACCGCGTCGCTCTCGGCACGCAGTTGGTGTCGGTGTGGAAGGACTCGGGACAACTCGGAAAGGTCGCCGGGGAACTGGCGATCCAGCTTCATGAAGGCAAGAAGCTGAACGAGCTGGTCGCCCCCGACGACATCGCACCGTATGCCAAGCCGCCGGCTGGCAACAATGCCGTCGAGTTCACGACACCGGGTAACAACAAGGTCTGGTCGATCACGCTCAACCCCAACCCGGTCCTTCGCGCGAACCTGAACGAGCCTATCGATTCGGGCTGGGTGAAGAAGGACGTGGTCTGCGCTGGTGTCAAGGACACCTCCGCAGTGCCGGCCTGCGCCTGATCTAGAGGTCATCGAAGTGGTGCCCTGCGCTCGCGGACCCCGCGGCGCAGGGCGCTTCATCCGGTCGAGCCGCGAGGTGAGCTCGTGACGAACGCCGCTGAGTCCGCCGTCGCCGAACCGACGCCGCAATCGAGCTCGCTGCGTGGCTGGCGAGCCCTCGAGATCGACCTCCGCCTGTTCGGGATCGTCATCGCGCTCGTGGGGATCATCCTCGGGTTCGGGCTGCTGACCGGTGGGAGATTCCTGACCCCGGTCAACCTCATCAACCTCACTGTCCAGGCCGTGTCCGTCGCCATCATCGCGACTGGCATGACCCTGATCATCGTGTCACGCAACATCGACCTCTCCGTCGGGTCGATCGTCGGAGTCGTCGGGATGACGCTGGCACTGATGATGACCCAGATCCTTCCGAATGCGATCGGGTTCGACCACCCCCTGACGTGGCTTATCTCGTTGCTCGTTGGCATGGCGCTCGGTGCTGTGATCGGCGGGTTCCAGGGGGCGATCATCGCCTACATCGGCGTCCCATCCTTCATCGTCACACTGGGTGGTCTGCTCGCGTGGCGTGGCGTGACCTTCGGCATCACTCAGGGCGTCACGATCGCCCCGGTCGACCCGATCTTCCGTCTCCTCGGCGGTGGCCCGCGGGGCTCGATCGGCGGGACAGCGAGCTGGGTGGTCGGCATCATCGTCTGTGTCGCGGTCGTCGCCTTGCTCGCGTATAACCGCCGGCGACGGCGCCAGTTCGGCTTTGCGCTCCGACCGATGTGGGCGGAGATCACGCTCGCAGTCCTCGGCTGCGCGATCGTGCTCGGGCTCGTCTACATCGCCAACAGTTATCTGTGGCCCGCCGCACTTGCGCGCCAGTGGTCACAGGAGACGGGCCAGCCGATCCCGCCTGGCGGGCTCCAAGCTGGGATCCCCTGGCCGGTCATCGTCCTCTTGCTCGTGACCCTGGTGATGACATTCATCGCCACGCGACGGCGGTTCGGTCGCTACGTCTTCGCTATCGGCGGTAACCCCGAGGCGGCGGAGCTGGGGGGCATCAACACCCGCTGGACCATCATGAAGACATTCATCCTGATCGGGCTTCTGTGTGGCCTCAGCGCCGCGATCACGGCCGCGCGGATCGATGGGGCGACGCTGGACCTCGGGGCAGGGTATGAGCTCTACGTCATCGCGGCGTGCGTGATCGGCGGTACGTCCTTCGCCGGCGGGATCGGCACGATCCCGGGCTCGGTCCTCGGGGCCATTCTCATGGCGTCGCTCGCGTATGGTCTCAGTTTCATCGGCCTGGTCGGGCCGATCCAGGATGTCGTGGCCGGCATCGTCCTCGTGACCGCCGTCGGCTTGGACACCGTGAACCGGCGACGGGCAGGCTAAGGAGCCAGGACATGGTGGTCGCCGAGCGAGTACCTCTCGTCGAGATGCGCGGCATCAACGTCGCGTTCGGTGGCATCCACGCCGTCCGGGACGTCTCGATCGATCTGTTCGAAGGCGAGGTCGTCGGAATCGTCGGTGGCAATGGGGCCGGGAAGTCCACGCTGATGCGCGCTTTGTCCGGTGCTCACAAGCCAGACTCCGGCGAGATCCTCATCAACGGACAGGTGCAGTCCATCTCGAGCCCTCGCGACGCGAAGGGCCTCAACATCGAGACCATCTACCAGACGCTGGCACTGGCAGACAACATCGACGCGCCCGCCAACCTGTTCCTCGGTCGCGAACTGATGACGCGCTGGGGGACCATGGACGATTCGGCGATGGAGGACCAGACGCGAAAGGTCATGAAGCGGATCAACCCGAACTTCACGAACTTCACGTCCCCCGTCAAGTCGCTCTCGGGCGGACAACGCCAAGCGATCGCGATCGCCCGAGCCATCCATTTCAACGCGAAGATCCTCATCATGGATGAACCGACCGCGGCGTTGGGTCCAGCGGAGACGGCGCAAGTGCGTGACCAGATCAGGCACCTTAAGACCGAGGGTGTCGGGATCTTCCTGATCAGCCACGACATCCACGACGTGTTTGATCTGTCCGATCGGATCAGCGTCATGTATCACGGCCGGATCGTCGACACCGTTGACAAGAACTCGGTCACACCGGACGAGATCGTCAGCATGATCATCCTCGGCAAGCGACCTGATCAGGCGACGGCGACCGAGCTCGAGCAGCTCGAATTGCACACTTAGACGGGGCGGGTGGCGTCGCTCCTCAGGCGGAATACCGGCGACAGCGCCGGGTAAAGCAGCCGGTAGGCGGCATGAGCCTCCGCGTACCGTGCCACGTCCGGTCCCGGTGACGCCGCGGGAGTGACACGCACGAACATGGCCGCGGCATCCTCCACGGTCGGATGCCAGCCGGCGCCGACGGCGCCGAGCATCGCAGCTCCGAAGGCCGCTCCCTCCGTGGTGCTGACCGTCGCCAGTTCCGCATCGAGCACGTCGGCCAGGATCTGACGCCATAGCGGGCTCGCCGTGCCACCGCCTGATGCGCGGATCTGGGCGGGCGCGGGCATCCCGGTCGCGGTCATCTGGTCGAGCCCATCCCGAAGCCCGAACGCCACGCCCTCGAGCACGGCCCGGGTGAGGTCCGGTCGATCGTGGGTGATGCTCAGACCGACGAACGCCCCTCGCGCCTCGGGGTCGGGATGCGGGCTCCGCTCGCCCGTCAGGTACGGCAGGAAGAACAGCCCGTCGAACGCCGCCGATGCCTCGGTCGCGGATCCGACCAATGCGCCGAAATCCTCCCCTGGCGCGAGCGTGTCGCGGAACCAGCGCAGGCTTCCGGCGGCCGACAGCATCACGGTCATCAGGTGCCATCGGCCGGGGACGGCGTGACAGAACGCGTGGACCTGCCCTGCCGGGTCTCGCAGCGCGCGTTCGGTCGTCGCGAACACGACGCCCGATGTCCCCAGAGACAACGCCACGACGCCGGGTTCGACGGCGCCGACACCCACCGCGTTCGCCGACTGGTCGCCGCCGCCGGCCACGACCGGGGTACCGGCACGCAATCCGGTCGCCTCGGCAGCAGCGGCAGTCACCGTCCCGGTGACGTCGGGGCCCTCGAAGGTCGGCGGCAACCAGCGCGCGTCGATGCGAAGGGCGTCGAGTACCTCGGGCGACCAATCGCGGGCTTCGAGGTCAAAGAGGAGCGTGCCGGCCCCGTCGGCCTTGTCGAGCGCGTGCTCCCCGGTGAGTCGCAACCGGACGTAGTCCTTCGGCAGCAGCACGTGGGCGACGCGCGACCAGACGTCAGGCTCGTGGTCGCGGACCCACACGAGCTTGGGTGCGGTGAACCCGGTCAGTGCCGTGTTCCCGGTGATCGCTATCAGCCGTTCTGGTCCGACCGCCTCCCGGATCTCGTCACACGCGTGGGCGGTGCGCTGGTCGTTCCACAGGATCGCCGGGCGGAGGACGTCATCCGCCTCATCGAGCAAGACGAGGCCGTGCATCTGCCCGGTCAGACCGACGGCCGCGACATCCTCACCCGCGACACCCGTCGTCGCCAGCACCTCGCGGATGGCGTGGATGGCGCCGTCCCACCAGAGCTTCGGCGACTGCTCGGTCCAGCCGGGTTGGGGGACGTCGAATCCGTAAGCGGTCGAGCCGATCCCGACCACGGCACCCGCCTCGTCGACGAGGACTGCCTTGGTGGCGGTCGTCGACGCGTCGATGCCGACGACATAGGCCACGCGTCAGCGCCTCGAGTCGGACGTCGCCTTCGAGGTATCCGCCGTCCAGATCGACTGGTTGACGATGTTCTCGAGGAGCTCCTGATGCCCCGACTCGCGCCGCGGTGCTACCTCGCCGGACGCGACCTTCGCCTCGAGTGATTCGAGGGACTCGCGACCGTCGAGGATCGCCGTGCCCAGCGCCGCGTCCCAGCCGGCGTATCGCTCAGCCTTGCGCTTCGCGAGCTCACCGCGCTCGACGAGGTCGGCCGCGACCAGCAACGCGCGTGCGATCGTATCGAGCGCCCCGATGTGCGCGTAGAACAGGTCGGTCCGATCCGTGCTCTGGCGGCGCAGCTTGGCGTCGAAGTTGAAGCCGCCGGGCGCGATGCCGCCGTGCTTGAGGATCTCGTAGATCGGCAGCGCAAGCTCCTCGACGGAGTTCGGGAACTGGTCGGTGTCCCAGCCGTTCTGCGGGTCGCCGCGGTTCGCGTCGATCGAGCCGAGGATGCCGGTCGCAACGGCGAAGGCCACCTCGTGATGGAAGCTGTGCCCAGCCAGCGTCGCGTGGTTCGCCTCGATGTTCACGCGGTACTCATCGACGAGCCCGTGGCTGACGAGGAAGCCGTGGACCGTCTGGACGTCATAGTCGTACTGGTGCTTGGTCGGCTCCATCGGCTTCGGCTCGATGAGCAGTTGACCCTCGAATCCGATCTTGTGCTTGTGGTCTGCGACGAGGTGCAGGAAGCGGGCGAGCTGGTCGCCCTCACGCTTCAGGTCGGTGTTCAGGAGCGAGTCGTAGCCCTCGCGCCCGCCCCACAGCACGTAGTTCTGACCACCGAGGCGCCTGGTGATCTCGAGCATGTGCTTGACCTGCGCCGCCGCGTAGGCGAACACCTCGGGATCCGGGTTGGTGGCCGCGCCGCCCTGGTAGCGCGGGTGGCTGAATAGGTTCGCCGTGCCCCACAGCAACCGGACGCCGGTCTGCTCCTGGTATCGCTCGGCGTCGTCGACCAGAGCATCCAGGTTCGCGCGGAACTCGGAGAAACGCTCGCTCTCCGGTGCGACGTCGCGGTCGTGGAAGCAGTAGTAGGGGACGCCGATCTTCTCGAAGAACTCGAACGCGACCGCCATCTTCGCGCGCGCGTTCGCCATGTCGTCGCCCGTGCCGGACAGCCACGGACGGTCGAGTGTGCCGATCCCGAACATGTCGAGGCCCGGCCACGCGAACGAATGCCAGAAGCAGACGCCGGGTCTGAGGTGGTCCTCGATCCGCTTGCCGAGGACGATCCGATCCTTGTCGTAGACCTTGAAGGCGAGCGGATTCGTCGACTCCGGACCCTCGAAGGGGATCGGCTCCGTGACCTCCGTGAAGAACGCCTCAGCCACCACCGATCCTCCTGCGGAACCGCTTCATCGACCTCGTC
>DASSZA010000211.1:0-5593 GCA_035703005.1 Candidatus Limnocylindrales bacterium
GTCATCGGGTTCATGGTCTGGCTCGGGTTCCAGCTGCTGCGCTTCTCGAATCCTCCGACGATCGGGGTGACCAACCCGGCCGTCGCCGTCCTCGATGTCGACGAGGACACGACCTCCTACCTGCTCGAGGGGACAACGATCCCGGGCGGTTCGGTGACCGTGAAGACGGCTGACGTCGAATCACGCACGAATGCCGACCTCGGCGGGCAGTGGGAGCTCAAGGTCGACCTGCGCCGTGGCGAGAACCACTTCCGGATCACGGCGACGGACCCAGAGACCGGGAAACAGGCGGAAGCGCCGGTCGAGCGCGTGATCACCGTGCCGTTCCGCGTCATCGAGGCGCCGACGCTGACCGTCGACCAGCCGGCGGATGGCGCGACGTTCGAGAACGGCGCGATCCCGATCCAGGGACGAACGACGAATGCCGGCACGGTCGTCGTGACGGCCGAGTACACCGGGCCCGCGGCGACCGGCGGCAAGGTCCCGACACCACCGCCACCCGCGAAGCCAGCACCGGTGACCGTCAAGGTCGACGAGGACGGCTCGTTCAACGCCCCGCTCGAGCTCACGACCGGGAAGTGGAAGATCACGACGACGGCGTCGAGTCCGGAGGGCAAGACGACGTCCCTGACACGCGCGGTGACCGTGGCGTTCAAGGGGGTCAACCTCGTCGTCTCGATCGATGGCGGGCGTGCGTGGCTCAAGGTGTGGGTCGACGGCAAGCTCGACCCGAAGACCGGCGCCGCGGGCAAGGTGCTCGGCAGCGGCAAGACGCTGACGTTCACCGGCAAGGACTCGATCGAGGTCCGGACCGGGTCATCGGGCGTGACGAAGTTCACGCTGAACGGCGTGTCGCTCGGGGCCCTCGGTAAGAGCGGCACCCCTGAGACATGGCTGTTCGCGCCACCCGACAAACCGGTCATGACACAGCGCCGGTAGCGGCGGCAGGGATCGTGGAGCCGCCCAGCGACGAGGAGCTTCTCGCGTTGTCGCGTCGCGTCGGCGAGGCGTGCCGCTCGAGCGGGAGGCGCGTAGGCACGGCCGAGTCGTGCACGGGTGGGCTCATCGCCCACCTCATCACCGAGATCCCGGGATCGAGCGACTACTTCTCCGGGGCCCTCGTGACGTACGCGAACGAGATCAAGACCGGGCTGGCCGACGTTCCGAAGCCGGTGCTCGAGGCGCATGGCGCCGTCTCTGCACAGGTCGCGAAAGCGATGGCCGAAGGAGCACGGGGTCGGCTCGGCGTCGATCTCGCGGTCGCCGTCACCGGTGTGGCGGGACCTGATGGAGGCACGCCGTCGAAGCCCGTCGGGCTGACGTACGTGGCGGTCGCAGACGGCGCCGGAGATGACGTGCGCCGGTTCGTGTGGGACAGCGACCGGACTGGCAACAAGCGCTTGAGCGCGGCCGCTGCCCTGGAGCTGCTGCTCGAACGGCTCACTGAACCCGCCGCGTGACCCGCGACGCGGCAGCCATCGGGGCGGGTCTCGCCCCGGCTCGCGACGCCCGGCCGATCCGTGGGGGCGAACGGATCCATGTCGTCGGGGCGGGCGGCGCGGGTGCCAGTGCGGCCGCACTCCTCGCCGCCGCGGCAGGGGCCGCCGTGTCCGGCTGCGACGCCGGCGGACCCTCGCCCTATACCGCCGCCCTGGCCGCCGTGGGCATCCACGTCGCCACTGGGCATGACGCGTGGCACGTCACGGAAGGGCCGCGGCCGGACCGGCTCGCGGTCACGAAGGCGCTGACGGCGATCGATCCGGATCATCCGGAGCTTCGGGCTGCCCGCGATCTTGGCATCCAACTCGAGCCCTGGCAGCAGGTCATCGCGGACGCGGCGGTAGGCCGGACGCTCGTTGCAACCGCCGGAACCCACGGGAAGAGCACGACCGCTGGATGGCTCGGGCACGTCCTGGCGGAGGCGGGCCGCGATCCGTCGGCGTTCGTCGGCGCGCTCCTACCGGCGGCGCTTACGGGCGGAACGCCCGCGACGGCACGGATCGGGCATGGCTCCGCGTTCGTCGTCGAAGCGGACGAATACGCCGGCAACTTCGATGCCTATCGGCCAGCGATCGCCGTCCTGACGAGCATCGAATGGGACCATCCAGACGTCTTCGCCGACGAAACGGCGGTGCGCGACGTGTTCGTACGGTGGCTTGCTGGGATGCCGGCCGGTGGGGTGCTCGTGGCCAATGTCGCGGACCGGGGCGTCGCGGCGATCCTGCCCCGGCCGGAGCTCGCGCACCTGACGGTCGTCGAAACCGCGGTGCGCGACGTCGCGGATCCCGACACGCGTGGCGTGAGCGCGGCGATCGTGGATCCCGGCATGACGGGCACGACCCTCGCCGTCACCGGACTCGACGACGGCCGCGCCGTCGAGATCCGCCTACCGACCGCGGGGCGGCACAACGCAGCCAACGCGCTCGGCGTGGCGGGTGCGGCACGTGCCCTCGGCGTAGCGACCGCCGACATCGTGCATGGTCTCGAGACGTTTCCCGGCGTAGGCCGCCGGCTCGAGCGGAAGGGAGAAGTCGAGGGCGTCGTGGTCTACGACGACTACGGCCACCACCCGACCGCGATACGAGCGACGATCGAGGCGGTCCGGCAGCGGGAACCCGGGCGCCGCGTGTGGGCGGTCTACGAGCCGCTGACGTACCATCGAACAGCCGCCCTCATCCCCGAGTTCGCGGCGTCGCTCGCGACGGCCGACGCGGTCGTCATCGCGGACATCTGGGCCGGTCGGGATCCGGACACGACGATCGCCTCGGCCGAAGGTCTAGCGGACGCGGTGTCGAAGGCCCGCGCGGACATCCCGGTCGCGGCGCCCGGCTCTGTCGAGGCGACCAGTGCGTGGCTCGCACGCAACGTCCGCGCCGGTGATGCCGTCCTCGTGATGGGGGGCGGGCGCAGCTATCTGATCGCGACCGACCTGCTCGAACGGCTGGACACGGAGACTGCAGCACGATGATCCTCGATCACGCCGCCGCCTCGGACCTGCTCGAGCGTTACGCGCGTGCGTGGGAGACGTTCGACGGCGACGCGTGGACCGCCCTGTTCACTGACGACGTCGAATATTTCGAGGATCCGTTCGCAGAACCGATGGTCGGGCACAATGCTCTACGCGCGTACCTGCTCGAGGCGGCCGAGCGCCAGCAGGATGTCGAATTCACCGTCGAACGCCACTGGGTCGTGGCGCCGACCGTCCTTGCCGCCTGGCACGCCAGCTATGTCCGGCGCTCGGATCGCGCGCGAGTCCGACTTGCCGGGTTCATGACGATGGAGGTCGCGGACGATGGGCGCATCGCCCGGTTCCGCGAATGGTGGCACCGACAGGAGTCGACAGTCACCGGTTGAAGCAGGAGGAGATGCATGGCGGGCGATGTCTCATTCGACGTCGTGAGCGACTTCGATGAGCAGGAGCTTCGGAACGCCCTTGATCAAGTCCGGCGCGAGGTCTCGCAGCGCTACGACTTCAAGGGTGTGACCGTCGATCTGACGCAGAACAAGTCCGATCTTCTGCTCGTCACCGACGACGAGTACCGCGCGGCCGCGGTCAAGGACCTCATCGAATCGAAGGCGATCCGGCGCGAGCTGTCGCTCAAGATCTTCGATTGGGGCAAGGTGGAACCCGCCGGTGGCAACAAGGTCCGCCAGGAGATCAAGCTCCGACGCGGACTGACCGACGATGTCGCGAAGCGCATCACGAAGCTGATCCGCGACGAGTTCCCCAAGGTCAAGTCGCAGATCCAGGGCGACGCCGTGCGAGTATCGGGCAAGAGCAAGGACGAGCTGCAGAAGGTCATCTCCCGACTTCGCGAGCTCGATGAGCCCGTCCCGCTGCAGTTCCAGAACTACCGCTGAGGGCCGCGATTTGCCAGGTGCCAGGTTCGCCAGGATCGTGATGATCATCGTCGCGTTCGTGATCATCGTCGGGCTCGTGCTCTCGACAGTGGCGTACCCGCTCGCGTTCTGATGATCGACGAGACGGCGGGCTCCGTGGACGAGACGGCATCCGAGGACGCGTCTGTCGCCGATGGCATGTCAGTCACCGATGATGAGGCCGCCGCGATCGACGGCGCCGAGTCCCACGCGGAGGACGCAGCCGAGGTCGAGACGTCAACGCCGATGGCCACGGAGGACGCCGACGACTCGGCCGACGAGCCGGCGCCGCCGCCAGAGCCTGCCGGGCCACGCACCGTCGGCCGGCTCGTCGCCGACGCACTTAGGTCGGCGGGCGTCCGCTACGCCTTCACCGTGCCGGGCGAGTCGTTCCTGGGCCTCCTCGACGGATTACGTGAGGTCGGGATCCGCGTCATCGCTACCCGTCACGAGGGCGGGGCCGCCTTCATGGCCGAGGCCCATGGGAACCTCACCGGCCGGCCTGCGGCGTGCCTCGGGACGCGTGCCGTCGGCGCGGCGAATCTCGCGATCGGCATCCATACGGCGCGCCAGGACTCATCGCCGCTGTTCGCCCTCGTCGGTCAGGTCGAGCGTCCGCATCGTGGTCACGAGGCCTTCCAGGAGATCGACCAGGTCGCGACGATCGGTGGCCTCGCCAAGTGGGCGGCGGAACCGTCGGATGCCGGGGACGTGGCGAGCATCATGAGCGAGGCCGTACGCCAGGTGACCACCGGACGGCCGGGTCCCGTCGTCCTGTCGTTCCCGGAAGACCTGCTTGACGAGATCGTCCCCGACGACGCGCGGATAGCGCCAGACCGCGCGGCGACGGGACGACCGTCGGATGCCGATATTCGCGCGGTGATCGAGTTGCTCGCCTCCGCCGAGCGTCCCGTCATCCTGGCTGGCGGCGGCGTCCTTCGGGCACGGACGTCGACCGATCTGCTGCGTTTCGCGGAGTTGCTGCAGGTGCCGGTCGTGGCCGGCTGGCGGCGCGCCGACGTCATCTCGAACGACCATCCGCTGTATCTCGGTATGGCGGGTCTCGGCGCCGCGCCGACGGTGCGAGACCGCCTGCTCGCGGCAGATGCGATGCTCGTGATCGGCAGCAGGCTGAACGAGCCGACCTCATGGGAGGACACGGTCCCGGGCGCGTCGACGCCCTGGGCGTGGGTGGACATCGATCCGCACGAACCCTTCGGCCCGCGTGCGCCCGAGGTGACGGTCGCGGCCGACGCGCGGACGTTCCTCCGCGCCGCGAACGAACGCCTCGTCGGCCGAGCGGTCCTCGACGCCGAGAAGGTCCGCCGGCGGCAGGTGAACAACGAGACCGATCGCGCCGCCTGGGAGGCGGCTTCGACGGTCGACGCCGATGCCGAGTCATGGGCCGGCCCTGGCGTCCATCCCGGCCGCGTCATCACGACGCTCCGGGAAGTGCTGCCTGACGATGCCATCCTGACGACAGATGCCGGCAATTTCGCCGGATGGGCGGGCCGAGGCTTCCGCTTCCGACGACCGGGCACGTTCATCGGTCCCACGTCCGGCGCGATGGGCTACGCCGTGCCTGCGGCGATCGCCGCTGCGCTGGTACATCGCGACCGCCCGGTCGTCGCACTCGCCGGCGACGGCGGGATGGCGATGACGATGGCCGAGCTCGAGACTGCGACCCGCGAGGGCGCGAAGATCATCGTGCTCG
>DASSZA010000223.1:0-24730 GCA_035703005.1 Candidatus Limnocylindrales bacterium
GGCGACGGCCAGGTTCACCGCCAGGGTCGTCCGGCCGACACCACCCTTCGGGCTGAATACGGCCACGACCTGTCCCGGGTCACCGCTCGGCGTCAGGCTGGTGCCTCCCGCGCCGCCGCTCGCTTCGGCGGCGACCATCGCCATCCGCGACATCTTCTCGCGTTCGCGCGCATGGACCTGGCGGATCGAGGCGGTCAGCTCGTCGCTGCTGAAGGGTTTGACCAGGAATTCCCGAGCGCCCGCGAGCATCGAGCGGCGTAGGTAGTCCGCTTCGCCCTGCACGGACATCATGATCACCGACGCCGTGGGAACGGCTCGGGCCATCTCCTCGGTCGTCGCGATGCCGTCCATGTCCGGCATGTTGATGTCCATGAGGACGACGTCCGGGGTCAGCGTCGTCGCGAGCTTCAGTGCTTCGCCGCCGGACGCGGCCGCACCCACGACGTCGATGTCGCCCTCGAAGCCGAGAAGCTTCGAGAGGTGGTCGCGCGTCTCCGGGATGTCGTCGACGATCAGGACACGGATCTGGTCGGCCATCTGAGGGTCTGGCTCTTCGTCCTTAGCTCTCTGCTTGACGCTCGACGGGCGCGGGACCGGCTGGTCCATCGCGCCCGTCGCGCTGGGTCATGGGTCCGGCGAGCGCCGGCTTCCTGTCTTGGTTAGCGCCGGGCCTGTGCCGGCAGGACGGTCTCGATGAGCTCCGGCGGCAGGACGCCGTACCGGTCGACGAGGGTCTTGAGGATGACACCGGTCGTCGCATCAGGCAGCGGCGGCGGGTCGATCGGCTGGCCGGTCGTCGGATCGAGGAAGTCCTGGGTCGAGCGGAGGATCAGCGAGATGTCGCCGTCCAGCTGCGCGAACTTGATGACTTCGGCCTGCTGGGCGTCGACCGCGAGCGCGACGATCTCCTGCTGGCCATTGAGCGCCGTGCCCGGCTGTCCGCTCGGAGGCGGCTGGCCTTCCTGGCCGGACGTGTTCTGCGGCGGGGGCGGAAGCAGCGTCCCGAGCACCTGCATGCCCTGGAGGAGCAGCTTGACGCTCGTGCCGTTGATGCCGGCCACGACGGTGAAGGAGTTGTCGGCGGGGTTGGTCGTGATGACCGGGAACTTGTCAGCTCGGATGCCGACGACCATGTCGACGTAATCGCCGGGCTTGATCGTCGTACCGACGCCGGTCACCTGGTCGACCTGGACCGTGATCGCGCGCTTGGTCGGCGGCACTTCGATGTCGCCGATGGTCCCTGCGGTCGACTCGCCGAAGGTCTCGGCGGTCAGCTGCGCTCCGGTGACGACCGGCTGACGCACGATGCGGCCCACGACCTGGCTCGGGTCGCCGAACGCAGTCGTGCTCCGCTGCTCGGGCAAGAGATCCTTGTTCGTCACCATGTCGGCGGTGACCTTGACGCCCAGCGGGATGTCGACGGCCGCGACGACGGTCTTCTGCGTGGCGACGGTCGGCTCCTTTGTAGTGGGCTGCGAAACGAAGATCACCGCGATGAACGCGATGACCGCCAGGAACACGCCGATGAGCAGGACCAAGCGATTAGAGCGCTTCAAGTGGATCTCCCCGAGCCGTGGTGTGACAGGTGGCACCACTGTAGCAAAGCGCTCGGGGCGCGCGACTATACCAATGGGCTAGGACCCTCTGGTAAGTAACCGCAGGAAGCCACGCTTGCTGCAAGGTTGCATGCAAGGTCCCGCTCGACATGAGGAAGCCCGCCGGACGGGTGTCCGACGGGCTTCTGATGTGTCGCGAGAAACGCCTACATCGCGTTGCCGACAACGCTCAACTTGTCGCTGATCTGACTACCGAGGAAGATAAGAGCGAGGATTGCGACGATCGCGATGAGGGCGAGGATAAGAGCGTATTCCGCCAGCCCCTGGCCGGCTTCCGAGCTTCGCGACTTCCCCCACGCCGCGAGTAGAGCCTTCATGGTTCACCTCCTTTCTTAGGAGATGGTGCCGGAGATGATGAGACCGCCGAACAGCTTTGGAGCGTCGGCGGTCTCGATCAACGTTGGCCGACGCGGTACTAGACCGAGTTGCCGACCGTGCTCAGGATCTTGCTGACCTGGCCCCCGAGGAAGATGAGGGCGATGATCGCAACGATCGCGATAAGGGCGAGGATCAGCGCGTACTCAGCGAGACCCTGACCGTCCTCGTCGCGGTTGATGAGCTCCATGACGCGAAGATAAAGCGAAGTCATAAAAGGGTTACCTCCTTTCCGCAAAAGCTCCCCGATGTGGAGGCCGCCTGACGGTACGGGCGGCCTCCTCGGGTGTCAAGCAGGACGAATGCCGTAGTGGTGACCCGGCACCACGAGGGCACGCGGCCCTGCTGGTATGCCTATACCGAATTCCCGACCGTGCTCAGGATCGTGCTGACCTGGCCGCCCAGGAAGATGAGGGCGATGATCGCGACGATGGCGATGAGCGCGAGGATCAGCGCGTACTCCGCGAGACCCTGGCCCTCCTCGTCGTGGACGCGAGTGAGGAACGTGATGACAGTCGACATCTGATGAATCTCCTGATGAATCCTTGGGCTGTCCCCGGTACGCGCGAACGTACGTGCAGCCCTCGCAACGCGGAATGGGTAGATAGTCCCGGCGTTGCCGGCCGGAAACGAAAGACCGCCGGGCCCCGCGGCGCCCGGCGGTCGTGCTACTGGGTGGCGATCAGACGGAGTTCCCGACGTCGCTCAAGATCCCGCTGACCTGACTGCCGAGGAAGATCAGCGCGATGATCGCGACGATCGCGATCAACGCGAGGATCAGCGCGTACTCCGCGAGACCCTGACCGTCTTCACGACGGGATCGATGGATGAGTGCGGCGAGCTGACTCAATGCGGTTCACCCCCTTCCCTTTGCTTTCCGAGGTACACAAAGGGTACGAGGTGAACGCAAAAGAAGACCGCCGGTCAGATGACCGGCGGTCTTCGTCGTTGACGACGCGGTGCTAGACCGAGTTGCCGACGGTGCTCAGGATCTTGCTGACCTGGCCGCCCAGGAAGATCAGGGCGATGATCGCGACGATCGCGATGAGGGCGAGGATCAGCGCGTACTCCGCGAGACCCTGGCCATCCTCGTCACGGCGGAGCATTTCCGTCGCGCGAAGATAGAGCGAGGTGAAGAGCGCCATGTAGGTGCCTCCTGGATGAGTACTCACCCTCGGTCGAGGGCTGCGCCACTATATGGACGGACCGAGCCTCTCGAAACTGAGACGTTAGTACCCTGGTTCGACCCGGTGCACCGGTACTCGTATCAGCCGCCGGTCGCGCGGTCGATCGCGACGGCGATCGCGGTGAGTGCGTCAGACACGGCCCCGCCGAAGACCACGAGCCACATCGTCGTCAGCAGGGCAGTGAAGGCGAGGATCAGGCCGTACTCGACGAGGCCCTGACCCGCTTCCGCATCCCTCACGCGGGGCTACTTTCGTCGTCGCGGACCGGCCCAAGGTCGATCGACAGGTGGATGTGCCCGCCGTCGCCTTTGAGTTCGGCATCCACCCCGACGGACGCCGCACGTTCCTGGATCTCACGCCACGTCGCGGGTGGCAGTACGACGACCGAGGCACGGATCGCTGCATCGATCGCCGCCTGTTGGGCAGCCCGGCGCTCTTCGACCAATGCTGCGAGCGCCGGCGGTAGGTCGCTGCCGGCATCCTCGGTCGGGATCTCGACGTCCGAGGATGGCTCGGGCTCGACGACGGCACGCATCGCCACGATGTCGGCGACGAACCGGTCGCTCCAGTCGATCCTCACGCTGACCGAATCGGGCTCGGTCCCGAGGTAGGCCGCCAAACCCTCGTCGAGCATCCGGAAGAGGCCGCTCTCCAGGTCCATCGGCAGGCGCCGGTCCTGGCCCATCGACTCGAACTCCACCGGGATGTTCGCGCGCCGGCTCCGCTCTCTGGTCGCGCGCCGTAGGGTCGGCACGAGACCGAGGTCGTCGAGGACCATCGGCCTGACGTCGAAGATGAACGTCTTGGTAGCGTCCAGCGTCTGCTGGACCATGCCGACGAGCTGGCCGACCTCGTTCGCGGCGCGGTCGGGATCGGCCCGGACGAGTTTCTCGACGATCTGCGCCTGAAGGACGATGTTGGTGAGGCTCTGCGCCGGGCCGTCGTGCATCTGCCGCGCGATCTCCCGTCGCAGGTCCTCCTGTGCACCCATGAGCAGCCGAGCGACCTCCGGTGCCATCGGCGCGTCAGGGTCCGTCCCGGCTCCCGACGCGGCCGTCGGGTCGACGCCCTCGAGGGCCAGGACGTAGTCGGCGATGGCGTCGCGGTACCGCGCCAGGGCTCGTCGCTTGCCTTCGAGCACCTCGACCTGTGTCTCCATCAGCGCCGCCCGCTTGGTCAGCGTGATGAGCGCGTTCGCCTGCTCGAGCCTGTCCTTGACGTCGGTGTGCTCCGGCAGGCTGTCGAACTTCTCGGCCGCAGCGACGCGCCTGGTCTCGTGACGGCCCGCCTCGGTCGATGCCTGCGTGATCAGGAGGTCGATCTCGCCGAGCTCCTTGTCGAGCGTGAGCAGATCGTCGGCGAGTCGGGACGACAGGGCCTCGACTCCCGAGGCCGGCTGGGTCGCGGGGTCGGTCGCCATCAGTCCTCGGGCATGCGGATCCAGCCCTGGCGCATCGCATACACCACGGCCTGCGTCCGGTCGTTGACGGAAAGCTTGCGAAGGATCGAGCTCATGTGGTTCTTCACGGTCTGCTCGCTGATGGTCAGCGCGTAGGCCACCTGCTTGTTGGTCATGCCCTGGGCGATGTTGTCGAGGATCTCGACCTCGCGGGGCGAAAGCGGCGCGAAGATCGGGGCGGCCTCCTGGCCGTACACCGCCAGCTCCCGGAACTCCTTGAGGACCCGCGTTGCTACGGCCGGCTTCGAGAAGACCTTGTCATTGATCAGGAATTCGCCGTCGGCGACCCTGCGGATGATGGTGACGAGGTCGTCCGGGCCGACATCCTTGAGGATGAACGCGGCGGCACCCGCCTTGATGGCGTCGAACAGCGAGTCCTCGTCCTCGTTGACGGCCAGCACGATGATCCCGGTGGCAGGGAGTTCGCGCTTGATGCGCTGGGTCGTCTCGATACCGCCGGGCGACGGCAGCGACAGGTCCATCAGGACGATATCGGGTGACGTCTCCAGGGCGCGGTCGACAGCGCTGCGTGAGTCCTCGGCCTCGCCGACGACCTCGAGGTCTGGCTCGCGCGCGAGGATGTTGGCGATCCCGACCCGGAACAGCGCGTGGTCATCGACGACGAGGATGCGCGTGACTTCACCCGCAGCCCGTCGATCGGGACCACCCCGTCGCCGCTCCGGTCCGCCGTATTCCATCGCAGTCATCCGTTCTCCTTTGCTCCCGTTCGGGCCCCCGTCGGGATCGCGAGCCGGACCACGGTACCGCCGTCCGGTCGAGATCGTACGTCGAAGTGAGCGCCGATCAGCTCTGCTCGCTCATGCATCACCTGCATGCCGAAGTTGCGACGGCCGCGATTTGCGACCGCCTCCATATCGAAGCCGTGACCATCGTCACGGATCTCGAGGGTCCATCCATCCCCAGTCACGTCGGTGCTGACCACCACGGTCGAGGCACTCGCGTGCTTGCGGACATTCTGTAGGGCCTCCTGGGCGACTCGGAGGACCACCGTGCGTTCGCGTTCGTCGAGCACATCGCTCGGCCCGCGCAGGTCGATCACGACGCCGATCCGCGTCGCGGACCGGAAACCGTCGACCGTGTCGGTGAGGGCAGCATCGAGGCCGGCGGCATCGACGGTCGGAGGCCGCAGTTCCGAGATGAACTCCCGGACATTGGCCAGCTCGCGGCGAAGCATCGCCCGGAGCTGCTTGAGACCGGCGAGGGCACTGCCGGGATCGCGCTCGATCAGGCGCTCGATGTCGTCGACCTCGAAGATCGCATTGGTCAGCGCCTGGGCCGGGCCGTCATGGATCTCGCGCCCGATCCGCGCGCGCTCGGCGTCGAGCGCCTCCAGGACCACGGGGGCCGCCTCCATCGGCTTCGGAGTATAGGAGTCGTTCACGGCGTCGATCCTGGGCACTGGATCTGATACACGGTCGTGTTGGCAAGCGGATCCTCACCCGATCCCTGGTATGCGCCGAGATCGATCGGTGTGAAGCAATCGGATCCCGGCAGTCCTGCCTCCAGGTCGGCTGGCCAATGCTTCCCCTCGGGATCACTCAGGATCAGATACTGGGCACCGGGAAACGCCGCCGCGAGGTCGAGCACGTCGCGCGGGGTCTCATCCGGAAGGGCGAGTGTCGGGACGCGCAACGTTTCGGCGACCCAGATCGGGAAGTTACTCATCAGCCGGAGGCCGGCGGCATCGACCGGATGGCCGGCGGCGGCCATGCGTGGACCGAGCTCGTCGTAGCGGGCCATCGTCACCTTCGAGCCGCTGCCGAATGACGGCAGCAGGGCGACTGAGAACAGGAGGCACGCGGCGACACTGCCGACGACGCCGATCCACGACATCTGCTTGGTCCACACCATCCGACGCCCCAGCCGATCGATCCCCGCGTCGATCGCGAACGCCGCGCTCAGGACGATCAGCACCTGCACGGGGCCTGCTGCGTGGAGGAAGGTCCCCCACTGCGTGGCGGCGGGGAACGCGAGGCTCGTGACCAGGAACATGATCAGGCTGATCGCCACCAGCGGTCGGAGGGCGAACGACCGACCCTGCCACGGAAGGGCGAGGATCCCGAGCACCGAGATCGGGAGGCCGAGCAGCGTCAGGACATTGAAGAGGTTGTGTCCGAGGCCGATCAGCCGAAGCTGGACGAGCCCCGCCGGCCCGAGCGACATGTGCCGCGCGAGAGTCGGGGGATCGTTCCAGGCGAAGATGTCGTAGCCCGTCAGGTAGAGCGCGTTCGAGATCGCCTGGCCCGGGAGCGGGCTGCCGAACTCCTGAAGGTTCCGGTACGCCCACGGCGCGAAGACCACCAGGGCGACCACCGCGACGATGCCGATCGCCCGCGCGCGGACGATGCGCGGCCCCTTGATCGATCGCCATGCGAAGACGACCCAGATCAGTGCGAGCCACGCAGTCTCGTTGCGCGTCCACGCCCCGAGACCAACGAGGGTCCCGAGCGCAAGGAGCCGTGGATCCGTGAAGCGGGCGCCATCGGGGGCGCGCACGATCCTGGTCATGAGGAGGCACGCCGAAAGGACGATCACGGCGAACGGCATCGTCGAATCGGGGAGGGCAGAGTTGAGGACGAGTGGCAGATAGACGGCCGCAGTCAGGCCCGTGCCGAGCGCGACCCAGCGCGCACGCTCCAGTGGTAGATGACGCTCCGTCGCGACGTCTCTCGCGAGCTGCCAGCCGAGGACCGGAACCATGGCACCTACGATCACGCTCGAGACTTGCGCGGCCGCGAAGGTGTGGCCGAGCAGCGCCATCGGGAACGCCGCCAGGAAGGTCGGTAGCGGCAGCCAGACCTCGAAGGCAGGCCGCGGGAACTCGAGCGGCGGCGTCGCGTAGCTCCAGAGCGCGTCCGAGACCAAGCCGCGACCTTCGAGGAGGTTGCGCGCCACCCCGAAGTAGTAGGCGGTGTCCTCTGGCTTGGGGAACACGATCTGTGCCGCGAAAACGGCGCGCACGACGAGGGCGACGAGGAACACGCCGATAGCGGTCCACCAGGCCTCACGACGGCTCATGAGGCAGCCTCGACCGGGAAGACGGCAAGGGCCAGCGGACGACCGAGCGACAGGATCGGGTCGCCGAGCCATGTGGGGCGCGCGATCCCGTCGAGGACAGGCGCCATCGGTTTCACGCTCTCCTCGCGATCGAGGACGAGCCACCGGATGTCGTAGGCGTCGACGACCTCCTGGATCGTCTCCGGCGGGTC
Organism: Candidatus Limnocylindrales bacterium; assembly: GCA_035703005.1. Taxonomy (GTDB): domain Bacteria; phylum Chloroflexota; class Limnocylindria; order Limnocylindrales; family CSP1-4; genus SPCO01. The sequence goes on from DASSZA010000223.1 coordinate 7,868, forward strand.
ATTCACGAGGACCACCCCACCGTGGCCGGTCCAGTACTTCGTGCCCGCCGCATCGATCGACATCACGCGGTCGGTCTTCGGCGCGCTCGCCGCTTCGAGTGCCGAGGCGACCTGCTGGAACTTCGCGCGGCTATCGGCCCACACGCCGTGGACGAAGGCAGACCCGATGAGGGCGGCGCCCGCTGCGAAGACGACGACGGCGCCGGTGAACGCCCGAGTCGCGGTCCGCGCGTCCCAGCTCGGCCGGCGAGCGGCGACCCAGGCCACGGCGATCGCGATGCCCTCAAGCCCCAGGACGTAGGAGTGAGGCGCGAGCGCGACGGCCGAATGGATGAACGTCCCACCCGGGACATGCACTGCACTGATCAAGGCCGAGAAGGCGAACAGCAGGCCGGCGTAGAGGAAGAACGGCCCGAAGTCGAGCGAGCGTCGTCGAGCCCAGCCACCGATGACCATGAATGGGACGAGCACGATCCCGCCGACGAGGACCGAATAGATCAGCACCGCCGAGACGAGCCCGCCGACCCGCGATTCGATGAGTGGCCCGATCCCCATCCCCAGGAGATGCTGGAGCGTGGCGGGGGTCGTGATGCTGTTCCACTCGCCGATGTCGCGGATGAAGAAGACCTTGCCCGACGCCGTCGATGGCGAGAGCGAACCGAACACGGCGAGCTGGCGTACCCACCAGGGCGCCATGACGAGGACGAAGAGCGCGACGCACGCGAAAGCGGCCGACCACGGGACCACGCGCCTGCGCCACCGGTCCCACAGGAAGGCAAGGGCCAGCGCCCCCAATACGAGCAGTCCGTCGTTGCGCGACAGCGTCGCGATGCCTGCGAGGAGACCGGCCGCCGCGAAGGACCGCGGCGACCCCTTGAGCCCACGGGCGCCCATCCAAAGGGACGCGAGGACGAGTGGCTGGTACAGCGAGAAGTTGTCCGGCTGGACCATGTAGACGAGCGACAGCACGGGGACGGCGATGAGGATCCCCGCGCCGATCGCGACTCGATCCGAGGCGCGGGCATCGCGCGCCATCGCCCACGTGAGCGGGGCCGCGAGCGCCCCGATGAGTGCGAACGGCAGAGACGATGCCCAAGCGGTTTCGCCGAGGAGCCAGATGAACGGCACCTGGACGAGCGATGCCAGCGGCATCCAGTGCGCATTCGACGGGATCGGCAGCACCGGATCCGCGGGGATCGAGCCGCCGACCTCGGGGAAGATCCAGATCAGGTCGATGTTGAAGCCGTGGCCCGCGGCGAGGTTCCGGGCGACGTCGACGTAATAGAAGGAATCTGGATATGCGGGGTCGGGGAAGTGCCAGATGAGGGCGACCCGGACGACCAGGGCGAGCGCGTATAGGACGAAGGGGATACGCACGGCCGGTGCAGCGTAGCACCGGGTCCTGGCCCCTCCGACCGGTACGAACGGACTATCGGACGGCCCTGAATCCGTACGAATGGTGCGGCGACGGCGAGCGCGGATTCGCGGACATTTCGGGCATGCAGCCGTTCGATCTGGTCATGCTCGCGCTGGCCGGTGCCACCGGATATTCGGTCCTCTGGCTCGTTCGCCATGAGCGCGCCGTGCGGCGCCTGCGGTCCCGCCCGCGCGTCTAGCCCGACGCTTCCTGCCGGCTATCGACGCGGGTAAGGGCGCGAAGGTCGAGCGCGCCGGACTGGTGCAAGGCCCTTGACCTGATTCGGATGCCGTGTCGCGACGGCCGCTCCACATAGCGAAACAGGAGCGCCGACAGGGTCAACGACGTCAGGACGGCAGTACCGACCCGAACCGCAGGGTCGACCGCTGGCAACGCGTGTGCCGCGAGCAGGAACACTGGCACGTGGACCAGATAGAGCGCGTAGGACCGCTCCCCGAGCCACACGAGCAAACGGCCGGTCGATCGGCTCCAGAACGCATCGTCCCGAAGCGCTCCCACGACGACCCCACTCGAAGCAAGCGCGGTCAACGAGTAGCCGAACCCAGCGGGCATCGAGTCGGCGACCGGAAGGAACGTGAGCACAGCGAGGGCGACGAGGCTGACCAGTCCGACCCACTTGCCAGGTGACCAGCTCGGATAGCGCATCCGCACTGCCCCGATCAGGCACCCAAACAGCAGGGCGTCCATCCGCGTGTCCGTGCCGAAATAGACGCGCTCGGGTGACACGCCCGTCGAGGTCACGATGACGCGGATGAATGTGGACGCGATCAGGGCGAGGACGAGGATCGCGACCAGGGCTGCGCTCCTCGGGTGAGCGACGCGGGTGACGGCGAGCAGGGCGAGGGGGGCGATCACGTAGAACTGCGCCTCGATCGAAAGGGACCATGCGTGGTTCCACATGCCCATCTCGTCGCCGCCCGAGCGGGCCCAGTTGGCGAGGTACGCGAGGGTCAGGAGGGAGTCTTCAGCGACCTGATGCAGATCCTGTGCCGCTAGACCGAAGATCATCAGCGCGATCGTCACTGTCAGAAGAGCCGGCAGAAGCCTCCACGCTCTCCGGGCGTAGAACCGCCAGACATCGACGGTCCCCGTGTCTTCCTGTTCACGCAGGACTAGCGATGCGATCAGGTAGCCGCTGAGGACGAAGAACAGCGTGACGCCCACCAGGCCCCCGGACACGATCGGCAGGTCTGCGTGGAAGCCGACGACGGCGAGGATCGCGATGCCGCGCACGCCGGCGATCGAGGGGCGCCATCGAGCGGACGGGCGGTCAGCTGTGTCAGGCAATCGCGCGACTGGCCTCGGGGGCTCCCGAGCCGGTCTCGCCACTCGCTCGGCACGATGCCTTGGGCGACCGGGCTGGTCACCGTGCCGTGAGCGTCAGGGTCCCCCCAAGCGCTCTCGCTTCCTCGAGGGCGACATGTTCCGCAATGATCGCGATGTCGACAAGCCGTGCGGTGCCTGGCCGCACCGGTCAGTCGGGCCGGCGCGCCACGAACATGACGTTGAAATGGAGCAGCGAGTAGCCGAGGCGCTCGATACGCCAACCGGCCAGCATCTCGCGGACCTCGTTCGGAAGGTACTCGTTGTGGAACGGCTCACTGTGCGGGCACGTGCTCGACAGGAACCGGAACTTCCAGATCAGCGACCGTGCGGGTACTGAGCCGACCAGGACGCCACCCGGCTTGAGGACGCGCGCGTACTCGGAGAGCGCACGTGACGGGTCCGGGATGTGCTCGATGACCTCGGTACAGAGGACCGTCCCGAAAGTGCCGTCGGCGAACGGTAGCTGCTCGACGTCGCCTTCGACGATCGTGTGGTCGGGGAGCCGCTTCCTCAGCAACTCGATGTTGCGGGGGTTGATGTCGACGCCGACAGACCCCTTCGGCAGATGGCGGAGGTTCAGGCCCGTGCCGCATCCAGCGTCGAGGATCGGCGCGTCGGGGGTCGCGTACTTAGCGATGAGGCCTCGGACGACGCGGGCGCGATTCCGGTGGAAGAACGCCTCCAGCCCGCGGATGTTGTCCGCGACATCCACCCAGTCATAGGTCTCGACGTCGCGGTAGTAATCCTTGACCCACTCCGACCAAGCGGCAGAGCCCTCCTCGAGGTCGATGCCGTGCGCGGCGTGCTCGTGCTGGTGCATGGGTCCTCCAAGTCCGAGATGCCAGCGCAGCTTCAGGTCATCGACCTCCCTGTGTCCATGTGCCTTTAGTCATGGGGTCGTGGCGGGCCATACGCGCGCCGCGGCACAGACACATTGTCAGGTTTCGTCGCCGATGAGCGATCGACGATCTTGCAGCAACGGCCACGTCACGTAGACGGCCGCCCGGCCGGCATTCGGCGCGTGAGCGGTGACCCGGTCATACCACCGGCACTGTGACCTTCGGTGCATCGGGGCACCGACCTCGCACCGCGTAGACTGCGCGCGATGTCGAGCCCGACGATCGCGGCGGCTGCGTCCGTCCCGCTCCTTGATCGATGGCGTGTCGGTGCGCGTGCCCTGGCGGCGGACTTCCGGCTCGATGCCGGCCTCATCACGATCTTCGTGGCGTCCCGGATCATCGTGATCGGCGCGGCCCTCGTGGCGGAGTACTTCATCCCCCGAAACCCGGCCCTGGATCCCGGGGCCGACGGGCCGATCCTCCGGAGCCTCACGACCTGGGATGGCTGGTGGTACCTGGGTATCGCCGCGAATGGCTACCACGCCGACCCCGCGGTGGGTGCGTACTCGAACGTCGCCTTCCCACCGCTGTATCCCGCGATCGTCAAGCTCCTGTCCCTGCCGATCCCGGGATACGCGGGCGTCGTCGGCGTCCTCGTCTCCAACGTCGCGTTCCTGCTCGCGCTTGGCTTGTTCGTTCGGCTCGGCACCCCATACATCGGACGGCGTCGCGCCTCGCTGAGCGCGGGTCTCCTCGTGATCTACCCGTTCGCCTCGGTCTTCGCGATGGCGTACAGCGAAAGCCTGTTCCTGCTGTTGATGTTCGCTACGTTCCTCGCGACAGAACGTCGTCATCGCGCTTGGGCGGGGATCCTCCTGGCGCTGACGGTGCTCTCGCGCACGCAGGGTGTCGTCCTCGTCCTGCCGCTCGCGATCCTGATGCTCCGACAGGACGGCTGGCGACCGACGGCATCGATGTTCTGGCTCGCCCTTGGCCCGCTGGCCGCGGCGGCGTTCATGGTCTACATCACCGGGATGACGGGGAGCACGACGGCGTTCCTGGACGCGACGCAGGCGTGGGGTCGGACCGGGATCGGGAGCTATGGATCCGGGCACACGATCGCGACGTCATTCACGCCCTATCTCGGCGCCCTCCTCGTCACGCTCCTGGCGACGACGTTCTTGTTCGTCTTCATCCGTGTCGACCGCATCCCCATCGAATATGCCCTGCTGCCGATCCTGCCCATCGTGGCGGACCTGCTGAGCGGATCCATCGAGTCTGTCGGGCGTCATACGATGGCCGGGTTCCCCGTTCTTTGGATCCTCGCGAACCGGCGATCCGTCGCGATGCGCCGCGGCTGGCCGATGGTGTCCGTCGGTTTGTTCGCCATCGTTGCGGTCCTGTCATTCGGCGGATATTGGGTCCCGTGACACGATCGCTGACGCTCGTGATGCCGGCGTACAACGAGGCGACCCGGATCGAGCCCGCGCTCGACGAGCTCTTCGGATATCTCGCGCGGCGCGACAAGTTCGGACGAGACGGGTCGCCGGGCGCGGCAGAGCTTCCCGAGACGATCGACGTCCTCGTCGTCGATGACGGCAGCACCGACGACACGGTCACGAGGGTCGAGGCGCGGCCGGAGACCTCCGGCTCGATCCCGGGGATCGGTCTCCGCGTCCTGCGCGTACCGCACGGCGGCAAGGGGGCCGCCGTTCGCGCGGGGATGCTCGCGGCGACTGGTGACATCGTGATCTTCGCGGATGCCGACATGGCGACCCCGCCCGATCAGATCCCGCTCATCGCGTCGGCGCTGGCGGACCACGATGTCGCGCTGGGGTCACGGATCCAGCCGGATGGTTCCGACATGCGCGCCACCCAACCAGCCTATCGGCGGCTCCTCGGCAAGACCTTCCATCTTCTCGCGTCCGCGTGGGTGGCCGGTCCAGTCGAGGACACACAGTGCGGATTCAAGGGTTTCACGCGTGACGCTGCGCACGACCTGTTCGAGCGGCAACGCGTGACCAGCATCGTCTTCGACGTCGAGCTGATCTACATGGCCCGACGACGCGGGTATCGGATCGCGATCGTGCCGATCCGCTGGTTCGACAAGCGCGGGTCGCGGATGCGCGCCAGCGCAGGGCTCGCCATCCGGGTTGCCTGGGATCTGTTCCGCATCCCCTTCCTGCATCGAGGGAGTCGTCGACGCGCCACTGAAGGCGCGTGATGGACGCTTCGGCGATAGGCCGGCTCGCGCGCGCGGCGCTGCCGATCGTCGCGCTTCTCTCGTTCGTGCTCGGTCTGACGGCGACGCTCGCGGTCGCGGGCGACACGCTCGGGTTCGATTTCCTCGCATATCACCAGGCGGCCGCGCGCCTCCTTGCCGGTCACCCCCTCTACGACATGTCCTATAGGGAGACCGGCGGCTTCGGTCTCTTCTACTACCCGCCCACTTTCGCCCCGATCCTGCTGCCGTTCGGGATCCTGAGCGCGACGACTGCTACCTGGTCGTGGATCGCTATCTCGATCGGCGCGTTCCTCATCGGCGTTGCTGCGATGCCGGTCTCGAGGACCGTCAAATGGACCACGATCCTGCTCGCCGGCTGGTCGTTCCCGTTCGTCTACGCGGTCAAGCTCGGGCAGGTCGGCCCGATCCTGTTCTTCTTGTTCGCCCTCGGTTGGCGATGGCTCGACCGCCAGATCCCGTTCGGCGTCGTCGGGGCACTCGGCGCGGCGATCAAGTTGCAGCCGGGCCTCGTCCTCGTCTGGGCGCTGCTGACGCGGCGGTTCCGGGCCGTTCTTGCTGGCGGCGTCGTGTTGGTCGTGCTCGCCATCCTGACGACGGTGATCGCAGGTCCGACCTCGTGGACCGACTTCCTGACATTGATCCGCACGGTGAGCGACCCCATCCGAACGCCGCACAACTTCACGCCAGGCGCGCTCGCCTTCGCTTCGGGATCACCCGCCGAGATCGCTGGGCTCATCCAGTTGACCAGCACCGTCGGGGTCATCGTTTTGTTCTTGATGTCGATCCGGTGGGCGACCGAGGAGGCCTCGTTCATGATCGCCGTCATCGCGAGCCAGCTCGTGTCGCCGATCGTCTGGGACCACTACGCGATGTTGTTGCTTCTGCCGGTCGCCTACCTGCTCGCATCCGGCCGCTGGTGGGCGGTCGTCATCCCGCTCGTCACTGCCTGGCCGCTCGTCGGCATCACGCCGCCGGTCGCCTATCCGATCCTGTTCTGGGTGACCCTCATCGTGACCTTCCTCGTCGGCCACGCCGCTACCGATCCGCGGCAGAGCCTTGGCGAAGCGCTGGCGCGGTGAGGTTCGGTCTCGCCGTCGCGCTGGCGTCGGCCGTCATCTACTGGCTGTGCGATCGTCTCTTCGACGCTGGTCGCGGCGACTTCTTCTACCTCGCTGACGCGTTCCTGCACGGGCGAACCTGGCTGCCCGTGCCGTTGGGCCCGAACGACGTCATCCCCATCGACGGCCGCTACTACGTGCCGTTCGCACCATTCCCGGCGATCGCGTTGTTGCCACTCGTCGCCTTGATCGGGCCGGTCACGGCCGACCATCTCGAATCGGGCATCAACGCGGTCCTCGCCGGCGCCGGCGTCGGGATGTGCTGGTGGCTGCTTGGGCGGGTCGGCGTCAAGCGCGTCTCCGACAAGGTCTGGTTGTCCGCGCTGTTCGGGTTCTCGACGCAGATGCTGTGGGTCAGTACCAGGGGCGGCGTGTGGCATACCGGGCAGCTGATCGCGACCCTGCTGACGTTCGCTTGCCTCATCGAGCTGTTCGGTCGTCGGCGCGCGTGGTTGATCGGGCTGTGCGCCGGAGCCGCGTTCCTGACGCGGGCCCCATTGGCGTTCGCGATCCCCGTCTACGCGATCTGGATCGCCTGGCCGGGCGACGAAGACAGCCTCGCGGTGCGCTCACGCTCGGCGACGGGGTCCGTCACAGGCGTCCTCGCCGTGGTGCCTTGGCGCCGTTGGCTGGTCTTCGGCATCGCACTCGCACCGTCGATCCTTTTCTTCTTCGCCTACAACCAGGTCAGGTTCGGTTCACCGCTGGAGTCGGGTTATGCGCTGGCGACGCTGCCGGATTGGCTCGAGCAGCAACGACGGATCGGGCTGTTCTCGATCCGGCATATCCCGATGAACGTCGACTACTTCCTGCTCCATCTCCCACGGTTCATGGCCACGTGGCCGTTCCTCCGTCCTGATGGACTCGGGATGTCCGTGTTCCTGACGAGCCCCGGTCTGCTGTTCGCGATCCGCGCCGACTGGCGACGACCGCAGGCATGGTTCCTCGCCCTCGCCGCGATCCTCGTGCTCGTCCCGACGCTCCTCTACTACGGCGGCGGGTGGCTCCAGTACGGCTACCGCTACTTCCTCGACTCGGTCCCGTTCGTCATCGGGCTGTGCGGTCTGGCGGCGGTCGCCCGCGGTGGCATCGGATGGGGCTGGAAGGTACTGATCCTCGTTGGGATCGCCGTCATGGGGATCGGCGTGTACTGGGCCTATAACCTCTGAGCGTGTCCAGCGCCCGCCTTCGCCCGCTCTACGTCGGACTGACCGTCGTCCTGCTCGCGCTCAGCGCGATCGAGTTCGTCGTCCTGTTCGGGATCATCGATTCACAGAACGCCGTCGGCAACGATCTCGCCTATTACCAGTTCGTGGCACGGCGCTGGCTGGACACGGGCGTGTACTACACGGCAGCCCAGCTCAGCGGTCCGTATGTCGTCCAGACGCAGGTCGACAACCTGTACCCACCGCACGCGCTGTATCTGTTCGTCCCGTTCGTGTACCTGCCGGCCATCCTCTGGTGGATCGTGCCGTTGGGCATCGTGGTCTGGGTCGTGTGGTGGTGCCGCCCGGCGCTATGGGGCCTCCCGATCCTCGCGGCCATCGTCCTTTTCCCCAAGACCCCGAACCAGATCATCTACGGCAACACCGATATGTGGATCGGCGCCGCGATCGCGGCGGGCGTGCGGTGGGGCTGGCCGTCGACGCTCGTGTCGTTCAAACCGTCACTGGCCTTCTTCGCGTTACTCGGCATCCGAAGCCGCGCCTGGTGGGTCGCGGTCGGCGGCATCGCGCTCGCGAGCCTGCCGCTCCTGTCGCTTTGGCTGCTCTATCCCACGGTGATGAGGAACTCGAGCGCGCAGTTCACGTACTCGCTGAGTAACCTGCCGTTCTTCTGCCTGCCGATCGTCGCGTGGCTGACGTCGTCCCGCCGGGGATCCGAGCCGGTGCGCTCGTGGTTCGGTCGGCTGGCCCGCGGAGGCGAGCCGTCGCTCGCCGCCGCGAATGCGATGCGGGATCCGTCACCCGCGGCCTGACCGTCGGCTCGCAGCCCGGATCGGGCTGCTCCGTCACAATCCCCGGCTATGCAGCGATCCCTGGTCCTCGCGATCTTCGTGCTGTCCGGCGCCGCGGGGCTCGTCTACGAGATCGTGTGGTCGCGCCAGCTCGTCCTCGTCTTCGGGAATACGACGCAGGCCGTCTCCGCGATCCTGACGGGCTTCTTTGGCGGCATGGCGATCGGTGCTGCCGTCGGTGGGCGGATCGCCGACCGCGTCCGCTCGCCACTCCGCTTCTACGGTCTCCTCGAGATCGCGCTCGTCGTCGTCGTGCTCGTCACGCCGTTCACGTTCACCCTGATCGACGAGGCCTACCGGGGCATCTACCCAAGCCTCGAGAGCACGCCCTATCTCGCGTTGGCGCGACTGGTGCTGGCAGTCCTCGCGCTCGCGCCCGCCACGATCATGATGGGCGCTACGTTCCCGACGCTCGTCCGGCACTTCACGCGGTCGAACGAGATGGGTCAGGCGTTCGGCCGGCTGTATATGGCGAACACGCTCGGGGCGGTGGCCGGCACGATCGTCGCTGGGCTCGTCCTGATCGAAGTCTTCGGTCTCAGCGGTGCGCTCCGGGTCGGTGCGGCCTGCTCGGCGATCGCGGGCTTGGTCGCGTTGTGGCTGGCGCGCGCTGCTGACCGAGAGGAGCCGGAGCCCGTGGCCTCGTCTCCGGAACCGGCGCCCCCGGCGACTGAGCCGCGACGTGCGCCCTTCCCGTGGCTGCCGTTCGTGGTCGCCTTCGTGTCGGGGTTGACCTCGCTCGGCTACCAGGTCACGTGGACGCGACTGCTCGCGTCCGGTACCGGTGGCCTCACCTATGTCTTCACGGTGATCCTCGCCCTGTTCCTGATCGGGATCGCGGTCGGCGCCGCGATCTTCAACGTGATCCGCGGCAGGATGGGCGATCCCGTCCGGTTCCTGGCGTGGACGCAGTTCGCGGTCGCGATCCTCGCGATGGCAGGGCTCGTCCTCGTCATCTCCCAGCCGCACGCGCTCGATCCTGGTCGCCCGTTCGAATCGATCGCGGCGCTCTTCGGGTCCGCAGTGCTCGTCGTGTTGCCGGTCACGATCGTGATGGGCATCGCGTTCCCGACGTCGTCCGAACTCCTGCGTGACGAACGTCATCGCGCTGGCTCGGCCGCCGGCTGGCTCCTTGCCGCCAATACGGTCGGAGCCATCCTCGGCAGCCTCGTGATCCCGTTCGTCCTCATGCCGACGATCGGCTCCCCCGCGATCGTCGTCGGGCTCGTCTTCGCGAATATCGCGATGGGCATCTTCCTGGCGGCTCGTTCGCGGCCGATCTCGCGCCCGGCGATGGCGGCCGGCGTGGCGATCGCCGTCGCTGTCGCCGTCGTCGCAGCGACCCCGGGCAAGGTCGTCCAGCCCAACGAGGCCTTGATCGCCGCGAAGGGCTGGCAGCTGTACGAGTCCCGCGAGGACGAGATCGCATCGGTCCAGGCCGGTCAGAAATCGGTGACCGCGGAGCTGTGGGTCGGCGGGACGTCGATGACCCTACTGACGGTCGACGCCAAGCTGATGCCGATCTTGCCGCTCATCGCACGGCCCGATTCCAAGCGTGCTTTGGTGGTCGCCTTCGGCATGGGAACCGCATTCCGCTCGGCGTTGATAGCGGGTCTTCGGACGGACGCCGTCGAGCTCGTCCCCTCCGTGCCGAAGATGTTCGGCCACTACTACCCCGATGCAGACGCCGTGCTTGCCGATCCGGAAGGGAAGGTCATCGTTGCCGACGGCCGGAACCACCTGGAGCTGTCGCCGGAGCGGTTCGACATCATCGTCACGGACCCGCCACCGCCGATCCAGAGCTCCGGCGTTTCGGTCATCTCGTCGCGCGAGTACTACGAGCAGGGCAAGGCCCACCTGACCGACGGGGGCGTGATGATGCAATGGACGCCGTTCGGGACGACGGAGTCGGACCTCAAGGAGCACGTCCGGACCTTCGCGTCGGTGTTCGAGCACGTGACCATGATTCGCGGTCCCGGTGGGTACGGCTTCTACATGCTCGGGTCCGAGCAGCCGATCGACCTGCCGCCGGAACGGATCCGCGAGATCCTCGAGCGCCCGGGCATCCTCGAGGACATCTCGAGTGCCTTCGATTCTCCGGCGTCGACGGTCGACGAGTGGATCTCCGTGATCGAGGGGCAGGAGTGGATGACGGACGATGCCGTTCGCGCTTACGCGGGCGACGGACCGCTCATCACCGATGACCAGCCGCGGCCGGAATACTTCCTGCTCCGCGGGCTGGCCGAGATGCTCCGCCGATGACCCGTTCTTCTCACTTGTATCGGCAGCACAGTCCCCGACGATGACGGTCGTTCATCGACCGGAGGCTCCATGACCACCCGTACGCTGGCTGTCGCGCGCCCGATCCTCGGTACGACGCTGCCGTTCGCGCTGCCGATCGGGTTGTCCGCGTTCCTGCTGTTCAGCGTCGAGCCGCTCATCGGCCGCCTCGTGCTGCCGGTCTTCGGCGGGACGCCCGCCGTGTGGGCCACGGTCCTGTTCTTCTTCCAGGCGGTCCTGCTGGTCGGTTACCTCTACGGTCACGTGTCGGTGACACGACTCGGTCGCTGGGGACCGCCGCTGCACCTCGTCCTGGCCGGGCTCGCGGTCATCGCCCTCGTCGTCGCTCCGCCGCATGTCGCGTCGTTGCGCGATGAGGCCGTCGCCCCGGTCGTCGATCTCATCCGCATCCTCGTGGTGCTCATCGGTCTCCCCGCTCTCGTCCTGACGACGACCACGCCCCTCGTCAGCGGCTGGTTCGAGGCTGCGCGAGCACGCGGGGACGACGGCGACGGCTACTGGCTCTACGCGCTGAGCAACGCAGGGTCGCTGCTCGCGTTGCTCGCTTACCCCCTGCTCATCGAGCCGCGGTTGTCGTTGACCAGTCAGCGCGGGATATGGACCGTCGGCTACGTCGTCCTCGTCGCGCTGCTGGCGCTCGCGGGAAGCCGGGCCCTGCCGGCGTTGCGCGATCGGTTGACCGCACGCCTCGCTACCACGCCTGATATCTCAGTCGAGGCGATCGACTGGCGCCGACGAACGCGGTGGCTGCTGCTCGCCGCCGTCCCCTCGGGTCTGCTCTCCGCGGTCACCACGTTCATCGCGACGGACCTCGTCTCGGCGCCACTACTGTGGGTCGCGCCGCTGGCCATCTACCTGCTCTCGTTCATCGTCGCGTTCTCACCGCGAGGGAAACGGTGGGTCCACTGGGCCGTCATCGCCGCCCCGGCGATGATCACGATCCTCTGGGTTCCATACGGCTCGGCAGGCGGATGGCCCGTCCTCGCAGTCCTCGTCATGGAGCTCGTCGCCTTCTCGATCGTGGCGATCGCGCTGCACGGGCGCCTCGCCGTCGATCGACCCGCGCCGTCCCATCTCACCGAGTTTTATCTCGTCATCTCGCTCGGCGGTGCGCTTGCGAGCGCGTTCGTCGCGATCCTGGCTCCGTTGGTCTTCCCGGGCGTTTGGGAACTGCCGATCCTGCTCGTCGCGGCGCTCGTCGGCCTAGCGTTGGTCACGCCCGCGCCGCGACGCGCCAAGGCCAAGGGCCTCGACTTCAGCCCGTTCGTCCACGGTTCGAGGCAGCGGCTCATCCCGTACGTCGTGCTCGGGGGGCTGCTGGTCGGCGCCCTCCTCGCGACCCATGCGCTCGCGACCGAGGCCGGCGTCCGGTGGCTCCTCGTGGGGGGCCTCCTGCTCCTCGTCGGTGGGCGCCCGTGGTTCCTGGCGATCGCCACGGCCTTCGTCCTGATGCTCGCGACCTTCGTCCTGCAACCGCCAGCGGAATTCCGTGACCGCAGCTTCTTCGGTGTCACGGAGGTCATGTACTCGCCGAACGGCGATCTGAAGCTCTTGATGAATGGCACGACGGTCCACGGATCGCAGTCGACGGACCCGGCGAAGCGCGACACCCCGCAGAGCTACTACGTGCGGAGTGGGCCCGTCGGGGACGTGTTCGGTGTCCTTACGGCGGAGGATCGCCCGCGACAGGTCGGTGTGATCGGCCTCGGCGGCGGAGCCATCGCCACCTACGTCGACGACAAGACCGAGATGACGTTCTTCGAGATCGACCCGATCGTCATCCAGGTCGCCTCGAATCCCAAGTACTTCACGTATCTAGCGGACGCGCCGATCCGACCGACCCTCGTCGAGGGCGACGCTCGACTCTCGCTCGCCGACCAGCCGAATGGCCGCTTCGACATGCTCGTCATGGACGCGTTCTCGTCCGACTCGATCCCGGTCCACCTCTTGACGGCAGAGGCCATCAAGGACGAGGTCCGGACGCTCGCTCCGACCGGCGTGATCGTCTTCCACGTTTCGAATCGCTACTACGACCTGACTCCGCCGATCGCCGCGGCCGTACGCGAGCTCGGGCTGACGATCCTCGGGAAGGAACACACGCCGGGAGCGGTCCACGAGCCAGGTGAGACGCCTTCCAAGTGGGTCGCCGCATCGGCCGATCCTGCGACGCTGGATGCTCTTCGGGGGAAGGGCTGGCACGACGTCGTGGCGGCCGATCATCCGTTCCGGGACGACTACTCGGACCTGCTCCGGTATCTCCAGATCGGCGCCTGAGCCCGGAGGGTCGACCGCGCGACCGTCGCAGGTTGCGTCCGCAACCACATCGGCCACCCGATGCTATCCTCGCGGCGATGACCGCTCCCACGCTCGACGCGGAGCCCGCCTGTCCCGGGCCCGTCCTGGGCCTCCCCACACTCGACGACGAACCGATCCCGACCCTGCGTGCCGAGCGCCGGTCGTTCGACGCGATCCCTCGTGAGATGTGGGACCGACTCGCGGCGCAGAACCCCTGGGCCACGCCGTTTTCCGCGTGGGCGTTCCACCGCGCCTGGTGGGATGCGTACGGCGACAACGCGCACGACGAGACGCTCGTCGTATGCGGCGATGGCACCGCTTCGGAGCCGGTCGCGATCGTCCCCCTGATGCATCGTCACGAGGTCGAGCCGACCGACGCGGCGACGCGAACGACCATCCGCCACACGGATGGCCGAGGCCTCACGGCGGTCGCACCGAGCGCGAAGGCGATCCTGTTCGGCGCGTCCTATCACTCCGACTACGCCACGATCCTCGGTGATCCCGCGATCCTTCCCGGCGTCGCCGAGGCAGTCGCCGACTACGTGGCTGCGCCGGTCGGAGAGCCGTGGGATGTCGTCGATCTGCGACGACTTCGCTGCCAGGACCCCACCGCAGGACAGCTCGCGCGCGCCCTCGGTGGGCGCGGGCTCGGCGAGCTCACCGTCGAACGCGAGGACGTCTGTCCCGTCGTGACCTTCCCGCAGGGCGTCGATATCGAGGGTTTCCTCTCGACGCTCGGCAAGAAGCAACGGCACGAGATCCGGCGCAAGGTCCGCCGGGCCGAGGCGGTGGGCGAGATCCGCTTGACGGACTCCGCCGACCCCGAAGCCGACCTCGAGCTGTTCATCGAGCTGCATCAGAAGCGCTGGGGCGAGAAGGGCCTGTTCCCGCCGACTCGCGGCGGCGAGCAGAGCCGCGTCCTGGTGCGCCGCCTGTTCGAGCTGTTCGGGCCTGATGGCCCTTTCAAGCTGACCATCCTGACGGTCGGCGACCGGCGGATCGGCGCGGGTCTCCATTTCGAGACGGAGACCGACCTTCTCTACTACAACGCCGGCATCGACCCCGATGCTCGTGATCTTTCGCCGGGCGTCCTGATGATCTATGCGTACGTGGTACGGGCCTTGGAGCGCGGCATCGGGCGGATGGACTTCCTGCGCGGCGACGAGTCGTACAAGTACGAATGGGGCGCCGTGGACGAGCCGATCCAGCGCGTCCTGGTGCGGCGCGCCGAGTCATGAGCGCACACCTTCGCCACGACCCGTGTCTCGAGACCGTGCCTCGGCCGACGGTCGTCTCCGGTGATCGCATCCGTGTCGTCGAAGTGCTCGCGACGGGGACGAGCGGCGGCGCGCAGGAGCACGTCTTCGGGCTCGTGAGCCGGATGGACCACAGTCGCTTCGATGTCTCGATCGTGTCGCTGTCGCCCGGGAGCGCCGTCCGAAAGTTGGAGCGAGCCGGGTTCGACGTCCTCGTCATCGATGAGCACGACGACGCGATCGCTACGGGCGCCCTGGCCGCGCACCTCGTCGATGTCCGGCCGGACGTCATCCACAATCACATGTACCGCGCCGAGCTCGTTGGAACACGGGCGGCCATCGCCCTCGGAGAGGTCGGGCACCGCCGCCCATACATCGTGTCGACCGTCCACTCGAGCCGCATCAGGTCCGAGGAGGACCGCGACATGCTGCGGGTCCTGACCCCCCAGATGGACCAGCTCATCGCGGTCTCGAAGATGATCGAGGACAAGCTCTCCGTTGAAGGACGCACCGGCGCGCCGATCACGCGTATCTACAACGGCGTCGACCTGTCGCGCTACGAACGCGTCGAAGCCTGCTGCACCCTCCCCGAGGAGTACGGGATGGAGCCGGGCTCCGAGATCGTCGGCGTGGTCGCGAGGCTCGAACCCGAGAAGGGCCACCCGACGCTGCTGGAGGCATGGCCCCAGGTCCTGCGAGCCGTGCCCGATGCCTATCTATTGATCGTCGGCGAGGGCTCGCGCCGCGAGGCTCTGGAGGCGCAGGCCCGCGATCTGCGGATCGCCCATCGGGTCGTGTTCACCGGTCGACGTGACGACGTGCCGGCAGTGACGGCTGCCCTCGATGTGGCCGTCCTGCCCTCGTACCGCGAGGCGCAGGGCCTGTCGATCCTCGAGGCGCTCGCGCTTTCGCGTCCGGTCGTCGCATCGAACGTGGGCGGGATCCCCGAGATGATCACCGACGGCGTCAACGGGCTGCTCGTGCCGCCACACGACGCCGACGCGCTTGCCGCCGCCATCACGCGGTTGTTGCGCGACCACCCGTTGGCGGACACGCTCGGCCGCGCGGGCCATGACATGGTCCACGACCGCTTCTGCATCGACCTCATGGTCGAGTCCGTCCAGGCGATCTACGAGGAAGGCGCTCGCGCCGTACGACCGTCGAAGCTCCCAGAGGTGGCAGCGGCCGTCTAGGGGTCGTCAACCCCGACCGAGGCGAGTGGGACCATCGGGGTGGTGCCGTCTGACAACAGGCGGACATAGCATTTCGGCGTGTCGCTCCGCGCCCTGTGGTGGTTCCTCGCGATCTCGCTGCCGGTCCTCGCGTCGCTGATCGCGAAGATCTCGACGGTCGATCTCGCCTACCAGCTGCGCGCCGGCGCGGAGATCCTTGCAACCGGCCGGATCCCGACGACCGACACCTGGACGTTCACGATGG
This sequence comes from Candidatus Limnocylindrales bacterium, assembly GCA_035703005.1. GTDB lineage: Bacteria > Chloroflexota > Limnocylindria > Limnocylindrales > CSP1-4 > SPCO01. The sequence continues at coordinate 24,140 of DASSZA010000223.1, forward strand.
CCGGTCAGCCGTGGGTGGATCAGCAATGGCTAGCGCAGGTCATCCTTCGCGCCGTCGAGTCCGTCGGGGGGTGGGTCGGCCTCGCGGCCTCCCGCGCGATCGTCGTCGGGGCGATCTTTGGCGGAACGTGTCTCATCGCGGTCCGTCGCGGCCTGGATGTCCGCACCGCCGCGATCCTCTCGCTGCTCGCCTTCGTCGTGGCGGCGCCGGCACTTGCGCTGCGCCCGCAACTCCTTGGGATGCTGTGCTTCGTCGGGGTCCTGCTGCTGGTCGTCGACCGACGTGTTCACCCCGGCCGGCTCTGGCTCGCGCCGATCATCGTCGCGATCTGGGCGAACATCCACGGCTCGTTCTTCCTCGGCCCCCTGGTCCTTGGGTTCGCGTGGCTCGAGGACGTCCACGACCACCACCCTGCTGCCATGCGAACGCTCGCCGTGACGGTCGTCGCGGCCCTTGCCGCGTGCCTGACACCGAGCGGACCACTCGTCTGGCTGTATGCCGCCGGGCTGACGTCCAATGCCTCGGTCACGGCTCGGGTGACGGAATGGCAACCGACCTCGATCCGCGACGCGCCGGGTCTGCTGTTCTTCG
>DASSZA010000241.1:0-2745 GCA_035703005.1 Candidatus Limnocylindrales bacterium
TCTGGGAGCGCTACGGCTACAACAACGACGCCGACCCGTGGAAGGAAGAGCGCTTCAGCGAGTAGCCGAGTCGCCGCATCGATGAGCGCCGAGCCTCGTCAGGATCGCTACGACGTCATCGTGGTCGGCGCGGGGGCCGCGGGTTGCGTCGTCGCGCGCCGTCTGGCGGACCGCGGCCTGCAGATCATCGTCCTCGAAGCGGGGCCGGAGCTGCCGGTGCCCGTCCCGGCCGATTGGCGCGACGGCTGGCGACTGCCGACGGTGCCCGATTGGGGGTACACGTCGGAGCCGACCGGCAGCGCGGACGGCAAGAAGCTCCGTCGTGGCCGTGTGATCGGCGGAACGTCCTGGCTGACGCGGTTCGCCGTGCGCGGTGCGACCGTGGACTTCGATGGCTGGGCCGCATCCGGCAATGCCGGCTGGAGCTACGACGAGGTGCTGCCCGTCTTTCGGCGGATCGAGACCGACGCCGAATACGGCGACACGCCGTGGCATGGCGGCGGCGGGCCGATCCCGGTCACCCGGTATCTCGACCTGCCGCGATCGCCGATCCACGCCGCTGCGATCGAAGCGCTCGAAGCCGTCGGCATCACCCCGGTCGAGGACCACAATGCGCCAGGGGTGATCGGCGTCGGGCCGATACCGATGAGTTCGCGCGATGGTCGGCGCGTCACCACCGCCGATGGCTACCTGCCCGACGGGCAGCGACCGCCGCACCTCACGGTCAGGACGGATGCCGCTGTCGCGTCCGTCGTGATCGACGGCGACCGGGCGATAGGCGTACGGCTGGCTGACGGGACGGTGATCGCGGCCGGCGGGGTGGTCGTGTCCGGCGGAACCTATGGCAGCCCGACGCTGCTTCTTCGGTCTGGCATCGGGCCCGCTGATCACCTATCAGATCTAGGGATCCCGGTCGTCCAGGACCTGCCCGGTGTCGGATCGAACCTCGCCGACCATCCCGGCGTCGATCTCGACAGCGGCTGGCGGGGGACGGGCGTGACCGGTCCTGTCCTGCACACGATCGCGACCCTTCGCAGTTCGTCGGCGGGTCCAGACGGCGCGCCCGACCTGATGTTCTGGGTGAGCGACCCCGTTGGTGACGAGGACGGCCTGTACCTCGACCCGATCCTGCTCAAGCCTGACTCACGAGGAACGGTCCGACTTCGATCCGGGGACCCCGCCGACGCACCCCTGATCACACTGCCCGGGATCCAAGCGGCCCGTGACGTGGAACGGCTCGCGGAGGGCTACCGGCTCGGCCTCGAGATCGCGGCGCAACCGAGTCTGCGGCGCCTGGCGACGGATGCCGCGCCCTCCGGTCCGGCGACGGCGACCGAGCTTAAACAGCGACTCCGGGAGAACGTCTACTCGATCCCGCACGTCGTGGGGACGTGCGCGATGGGACCCGCGCCTGAGGCCGGTGCGGTGGTCGACGCGGACGGGCGCGTGCACGGCGTGGCAGGACTCCGCGTCGTCGACGCTTCGATCATCCCGGAACCGCTTTCAGGGTTCCCTCACCTGGTCACGATCATGGTCGCGGAACGGCTCGCGGACCGGTTCGTGTCATCCCTCTGAGAGGGATAGCGAGGCCTCCTCACATCCTGTCAGTCGTCGTCATCCGCCGCCGATCGGCACGTAGTAGACGAGCGATCCGACCTCGCCCGGCGCGGCTCCTTCCTTCGGTACGAACAGCGACACGACGAGCGTGGACTCGCCATCGAGGTCGACGACTTCAGCACTCGGGTTGGTGAACGCGCCGCTTCCGCCGTCTGTCGCGAAGGTGAGCGGCATCGCCCGTTCACCGTCGATCAGGTAGACCTTCCAGGTGCTCCAGTCGTCACGCACCGACATCGCCTCGACGAGCATGAACTCGCGGCCGCGGAACCGGACGACGTCCCGGTCGCCGATACCGCCCGCGACCCCGTGCGCCAGAACGGCGGCATCGAGCTCTGGCCGCTTCGTCGCTGACCAATGGCGCCAGTCCATCGTGCCGCGTGCCTCCCGATCGAGGTCGCAGTCGGCGAAGTAGTGGAACCCGAAGTCGACTGCCTTCGAACTGGCGGATATGAGGTTGGGTGTTCCCTCAGCGCAGTCGGAGATCTGCTGTTCACCTTGGAAGGTCTTCGAGGCGCGGGCCTCCAGCAGGTCGTCCCACGACCGGTACCAGGCGAACGCGAGATGGTTGTCAGGCTCCTGTTCCCACGCGACGACGTACCCGCCGTCCCTTGCCGCGGCGATCGCCGGCTGGGATGCCTTGCGGGCAAGCTCCGCGCGCCACGTCCACGTGAGGAGGTCCTCGGAGGTCGAGAGACCGAGCCGGAACTCCTGATCCGTTTCGCTCCACCAATGCGAGACGCCGACAAACCCGTCGTCGGGCGCGGCCATGATCGTCAGCCCGTCGAGCTCGTGGCCACGGTCGTCTCGCTCCCCATATCGCTTGCCAGCCGCGCCCTTGACATCTTCGAGATAGGAGCCCAGGGCGGCTCCGACCGCAGCGGGATCAGACCATGTCGGTCCGGCCGTGGGTGCCCCACAAGCGACGACGACCGCCAGGGCGATCCCCAGGCCCGCGCCTCTGGCGGCCGCGTCGAGTGATGGCTTCGTCGCCATCGTTCGAGTCCACTCGGTGCCCGTGGACTCAGGGCATCGCTTCGCCGTAGCCGGCCCGGGGCAGGTCAGCGCGGATCGCGCCGACGCCCAGCCAGACCCAGCCCCCGGCGAAGGCGAAGATCCCGAGGATCGCGA
>DASSZA010000245.1:0-6286 GCA_035703005.1 Candidatus Limnocylindrales bacterium
GGGGCGACGCTCGAGCTAAGGAACGTATCGGTCGGCTAGCATCGGGTCATGCCACGCGTCGCCCGCTTGTCGATCGCCCCCGTCCGAAGCCTCGGCCTCCAGCATCCGACCGAGATCGAGCTGACGGAGCATGGCGTCATCGAAGATCGGCGTTTCTTCCTGACGAACGATGCCAACCGGCTGGTCGATCAGCTGATCGTCTTCAACCTCGTCCAGGTCGAGTCGAAGACCGATCCCGAAGCGACGACGTTGTGGATGCGGTTTCCGGACGGAACGGTCGTCGACGGTCAGGTCGAGCTCGCCGAGGCCGTCGAGACGCCGATCCACGGCCGGACCGGCGTCGGGCATCGCGTCGTCGGGCCATGGGCCGAGGCGCTGACTGATTTCGTGGGCAGACCGATGCGCGTCATCCGCTGCGATCGACCGGGCGGCACGCGTGCAGGAAACCCGGCCAGCATCCTCTCGGATGGGTCGGTACGGGAGCTCGCCGCCCATGCCGGCCTCGACTGGGTCGATGAACGCCGGTTCCGGATGCTGATCAACCTCGAGGACGCGACCGCGCACGAGGAAGACACCTGGATCGGAAAGCGGATCCGTGTCGGCGATGCGGTGCTCCGGGTGACGAAGCCGGACGCCCGTTGTGCGATGACGACGCATGACCCGGACACCGGCGACCCGGACCTCGACACGCTGCGCACGATCATCTCGTATCGCGGACTACGCGAGGGAAAGCACGCCGACTTCGGGGTGTTGGCCGATGTGGAGCAGCCCGGCCGAGTGAGGCTCGGCGACGAGGTCGTCCCGCTCGATTAGCGGCTGAAGCGCTTAGCGGCTGAAGCGGCGCTCGAGGGTGCGGATCGCGAGGACCCACAGTGCGGCGGTCACCGCCAACATCGGCGCGACCCGCATCGCGGCGCTGACACCCACACGGATAACGTCCCCGACGGCTTCCCCGGTCAGGCTCGTCACATCCGGGTTCATGGCGAAGTAGACGAAGACGGCGATGGCGCTCGACAGGGCGGCAGCGACTGGCGCGCCCACGGCGAACGCGACGCCAGCGACGGCAGCATCGACACGCGAACCCGTCGCGGCTGGGGCGAGTCCAGCACCCAGCAGGGCGAGGGCCGGGATCGCCGCCATCGTGATCGTCAACGGGATGATCAACGGCGCGCCGTCGGCCTCTGGCGCCACGATCGCCGCGACCGTCGTCACGCCGCCAAGCAGGATCGCGGCGAGGAGGGCACCACGCCGGGCGGTACGGATCGCGGCCAAACGCCGGCCTGTCGGATCAGGCCGCCAGTTCGGTGACCACGGGTTACCGGGACCCATGCCCAGAAATGTACCCTCCGACGTGCGCGTCGGAACCCCCCTCGGTGCCCCATCGCACCGCTCTTCTCGGCACAAGACCTAACCGAGGACGTGAGTGGGGTCGGTACGATGGCTGTTGTGAATGCCCTCCGGATCGAGCGCACCGGGCGCGATGGCGTCGTCGCTCGGGTGACGCTGGACCGACCCGACGTCCACAACGCGTTCGATGCCTCGTTGATCGCCGAGTTGCGCGCGACGTTCGCCGGACTCGCACGCGAAGACCCCGCTGCGCTCCGGGTCGTCGTGCTTGCCGGCGACGGGCCGTCGTTCTGTGCGGGCGCGGACATCGCGTGGATGCGCGCGGCGATGAGCCTCGACGTCGAGGGCAACGAACAGGACGCGATGGCGATGGCCGACATGTTCGAGGCGATCGATATGTGCCCCGTGCCCGTCATCGCCCGCGTCCACGGCGCAGCCCTCGGCGGCGGCATGGGCCTGTGCGCCGTCGCCGACCTGGTGTTCGCCGAGAGCGGGACGCGCTTCGGGTTCACCGAGACGCGGCTTGGCATCCTCCCGGCGGTCATCGCCCCGTTCGTCGTCGCCAAGATCGGCGAGTCCCACGCCCGAGCCCTCTTCCCGGGCGGCCGCCGGTTCGACGCGATCCGCGCACAGCGCATCGGCCTCGTCCACGAGCTTGCCGAAGGCGAGGATGCGCTCGACACGGCGGTCGAGGCGGCGATCTCCGATGTCCTCGCGTCCGGGCCGACTGCTGCGCGTGCCGCGAAGGCGGTCATCCGCGAGGTCCGCGGCCTTGGGCACGGATCCGCGAAGTGGCACACAGCGCGGGTGATCGCGCGGCAGCGCGTCAGCGACGAGGCCCGTGAAGGGTTCGAGGCGTTCTCCGAGAAGCGTCGGCCGTCGTGGTCGGCCGAAGATGAGGACTGAAACCGAGTCGTCGCTGGCTTCGTATGCGACAATCGCGACGAAATGGCCGAGGAGCTGAGTCCGAGCGAGGTCGCGAGGCGGCTCGGAACGTCGACTCGCTCCGTTCAGCGCTGGATCGCCAGCGGTAGGCTTCCTGCGCGGCGAGTTGGCGGGCGATGGCGTGTCGCGTTTGACGCGTTTGACGTGCAACCGACGCATGAACCGGTGCCACCGTCCTCGATCTCGAGCGTCTTCATCGCGAACCGCGGTGAGATCGCGAATCGGATCAAGCGAACGTGCGACGCACTCGGGATCCGCGCCATCGTCCCCGACACGACCGGCAGCGACCCCCTCGACCTGCTCGATCAGACCGCAGTCGTCGCCGCCGCGCTTGCCGCCCGCGCGGACGCCGTCCACCCTGGGTTCGGGTTCCTGGCCGAGAACGCGGGATTCGCGCAGCACGTCAGCGATGCGGGCATCGCCTGGATCGGTCCTCCGCCGAGCGCCATCCGGGCGATGGGCGACAAGGCGGCCGCTCGGCGGCTGGCCGCACAGCTCGGTGTCGCGACCCCCGCCGGCTACGAGGAGCCAGACCAGTCCGACGAGGCATTGACGGCCGCGGCGGAGACCATCGGCGTCCCCCTCCTCATCAAGCCTGCCGCGGGTGGGGGTGGCAAGGGGATGCGGACCGTGCGCGACCTCGGCCGGCTACCCGCGGAGCTCGCTTCTGCCCGTCGCGAGGCGCTGTCCGCCTTCGGTGACGACCGACTCATCCTCGAGCGACTTCTCGAAGGCGCGCGCCACGTCGAGATCCAGGTCCTGTTCGATCGCCATGGGAACGGCGTCCATCTCGGTGAGCGCGACTGCTCGCTCCAGCGACGCCACCAGAAGGTGCTCGAGGAGGCCGGTTCGCCCGCGGTCGAAGCCGCGCTCCGCGAGCGCATGGGCGCAGCGGCGCTCGATCTCGCGACGGCCGTCGGGTACGAGAGCGCCGGGACGTGCGAGTTCCTCCTCGACGAGCGCGGCACGTTCACGTTCCTTGAGATGAACACCCGACTGCAGGTCGAGCATCCCGTCACGGAGTTCGTCACCGGACGCGACCTCGTCGCCGACCAGATCCGCATCGTCGCAGGCGAGCTACTCGGGTTCACCCAGCCCGACGTCTCGTACGACGGTCACGCCATCGAAGTCCGCGTCTACGCCGAGGATGCGGAGCACGACTTCCTCCCGGCGACCGGCCGCATCCTTCGGCTGCGCTGGCCGACCGGCGAGGGTATCCGCGTCGATGCCGGCGTCGCTGAAGGTGACGAGGTCGGCGGCCGTTTCGACCCGATGCTCGCGAAGGTGATCGCGCACGGTTCGGATCGGGCGGAGGCGCTCGATCGCCTCACCCGGGCGCTCGACGAGACGGTCATCCTCGGCCTCACCACGAACCTGCGATTCCTGCGCTGGCTCGTTCGCGAGCCCGCCGTGCGTGACGGTGTCGCGCGGACGGACACCCTCGAGCGGATCTGGCCACCAGACGACTGGGAGCGGCGTGCCAGGATCCCCGACGCCGCCTGGACGACCGCCGCTCGCCTCCTGCTTGCGGATCACGGAGCCGACGGCTTCCGGCTGAATGCCGCGCCGAGCGCCCGTCTCTCCGCCGAGGACGAGACGCGCAGTGTCCGTCTGACGCCGGGGACGGCGAGCCTGCGGACGACGACGGCCATCGTCGATGACGTCGCTCATGTCGACGTCGCCGGCCGCAGCATCGCGTTCCGGATCGCACCGCCCCCCGACGTCGACCGCGCCGCGAGTGCCGCGGCCGCCGCCCACGGCACCGGGCCCATCGAGCTGGTCGCCCCGATGCCAGGCCAGGTGCTGTCGATCGTCTCTGCCGTCGGGACCCCGGTCGAGGCTGGCGACACCGTCGTGATCCTCGAGGCGATGAAGATGGAGCACGCCGTCACGGCGGTACGCGCGGGCGTCGTCGCCGACGTCGGCGTACGGCAGGGAGACCAGGTCACGCGCGGCCAGCGGCTCGCCGTCGTCGAGCCCGCCTGAACTCGACGCGGTACGCTTCCGCCATGGTCACCGACGCCGAGACGCCCCTGCCGCAGACCCGCGAGGAGCTGCTCGCGCTCCATCGGCAGACGCGCGCGCGACGCAATGCAGCTCCGTGGGGAAGCCCGGAGCACGTCGCGGCGATCACGCTCATCCAGCGCATCGAGATCGAGATCGCCCGGATCGAGCGGGCGATGGACCCGCCTCGCGTCTGACCGCGTCTCGATGAGCGCGGCGCCCGACGACCGACGCGTCCGGATCTACGAGGTCGGGCCGCGCGACGGCCTCCAGAACGAGTCGGTCCCCATCCCGACCGAGACGAAGCTTCGCTTCATCGAGCTCCTCGTCGACGCCGGTTTGCGCGAGATCGAGGCGACATCGTTCGTCTCGGCGAAGGCGATCCCGCAGCTCGCCGACGCCGATGAGCTATTCGCGCGACTCCCGCGTCGCGGCGGTGTCCGATTCCCGGTCCTCGTGCCGAACGAGCGCGGACTCGCTCGCGCTGAGCAAGCTGGGGTCGACGCGATCGCCGTGTTCACGGCCGCGACCGATGCATTCACCGAACACAACATCGGGATGACGGTCGACGAGTCGATCGACGCGTTCCAGCCGGTCCTGGCGCGCGCCGCGGACCTCGGGTGGTGGCGACGGGCCTACGTCTCGACCGCGTTCGGGTGCCCGTATACGGGTCGTGTCGAAGCCGCCACTTCCGTGGCCGTCGCGGAGCGGCTCGTCGAGCTCGGCGTCGACGAGGTCTGTTTCGGCGACACGATCGGCGTCGGCGTCCCGGATCAAGTCGCCGAGCTGGTGTCACTGGCGGCCGGCGCGGGCATCGCGCTCGAGCGACAGGCCTACCACTTCCACGACACGCGCGGGACCGCGCTGGCGAACGTCGCGATAGCGCTCGAAGCAGGGATCCGGACCTTCGATTCGTCGACCGGCGGGACCGGCGGATGTCCCTACGCTCCGGGCGCCGCGGGCAATCTCGCCACCGAAGACCTCGTCTACCTGCTCGACGCCTCCGGCTATGAGCACGGCGTCGCCCTCGCCGGCGTCCTGAGGGCGGCGCGGTTCATCACCGGCGCCCTTGGCAAGCCACTCGCGACGAAGGTCGGCCAGGCCGGTGGTTGGGACGAACGGACCGGCCAGCCGACCGACCGCGAGGCCTGATCCCGGAGCCGCATCGCCCCTTCGCAGCACGCTCCGGCGAACTTGTTATCCTCCGGCCACCATGGACGGCGTCGTTCTCGTTCTCAACCAGAACTACGAGCCGCTCAACGTCTGCAATCTGCCGAGGGCCTTCCGCCTCCTGTTTGGTGAGAAGGCCGAGGTGATCGAGTACGACCACCAGATGATCCGGACGCCGCGGACGGAGTTCCGCGCGCCCTCGGTCATCCGCCTGCAGCACCTCATCAAGCGGCCGCGGCCCCGCGTGAAGCTGTCGCGGCGCGAGGTGTTCGCACGCGACCGGCATACGTGCCAGTACTGCGGCCGGCAGACCAACGACCTGACCCTCGACCACGTGATGCCGCGTCACAGGGGCGGCGGGCACACGTGGGAGAACCTCGTCACGGCATGCAAGTCGTGCAACCATCGCAAGGGGGGCAAGACCCTCGACGAGGCGCGCCTGCGGCTGCACAAGGATCCGTTCGAGCCGCGCAGCGACATCTACTCGCTGTTCACGCCGTATCTCGCCGACGAGCGGAACGACGCGTGGCGGACCTACCTGTTCCTGGGGAGGAACTGACTCCCGACGCGGGTCTCCGCGTCGACCAGTCACCGGCGCTGCCCGCCGCCGTCGAGGACATGCTCGATCGGCTCTGGTCCGATGGGCACGCCGCGTACGTGGTCGGCGGCTCGTTGCGGGACACGATACTCGGGCGGACCCCGACGGACTGGGATCTCGCCACCTCCGCGCTCCCGGAGCAGACAAGTGCCCTCTTTCCCGAGGCGGCGTACGAGAACGCGTTCGGCTCCGTCGTCGTGCCGTCGGGCGATGACGCGATCG
>DASSZA010000248.1:0-10858 GCA_035703005.1 Candidatus Limnocylindrales bacterium
GACCAGCACGATCGGTGCCGTGATCGTCGATATCGCGGTCCTGGTCGCGGTCCTCGGCCTCAAGTGGGCGCCGACGGCGCTTCCGGCCTGAGCGGTCTCATCGGTAGCGAGCTGGCCCCCCGACGCGACGGCCGGCGATCCCCTCGCCTGATCAGAGGCGCTCGCCGGTCATGTCGCCGGTGACCAGGGCGTACAGAAGGGCCGTGTCCACGTAGAGGCGGTTGGCCGCTTGCCGCCATACGCGCGACGCCGGTCCGTCGATGACGCCCTCCGTGACCTCCTGGCCACGTCGTGCGGGCAGGCAGTGCAGGAAGATCGCGCTTGCCGATGCGAGGCCCATCAGTCGCTCGTCCACGATGAAGCCGCGGAAGGCCAGATCCCGAGCTGCTCGCTCGCGCTCGCGACCCATCGACGTCCAGACATCGGCATAGACCACCTCGGCAGCGGAGACGGCCTCGTCCGGATCGTTGGTGAGGTAGATGACGCCGCCGGTCGTCGCGGCAACCGTTCGTGCCGCGTTGACGATGGTCGGTGACGGTTCGTAGAACCGCGGGGTCGCGACCCGAAGCTCGAGGCCGACGGCCGCGGACGCCTCGATCAGCGACTGGCAGACGTTCCCACCGTCACCGATGAACGCGGCCTGGATCCCGCCGAAGGTCGCGAACTCTTCCTCGATCGTGAAGACATCCGTGAGCGCCTGACACGGGTCGTGATCATCCGTCAATGCGTTGATCACCGGGATGGTCGCCGCCTCGGCGAACCTCTCTAGGCGCGAATGATCGGATGTCCGAACCGCCAGCGCGTCCAGGTAAAGCGACAACGCTCGAGCCGTGTCTCCTATCGACTCACCGCGCCCGAGCTGGAGCTCGTCGGGATGAAGTACGAGGGGAAGCATCCCTAGCGTCCACGCCGCCGACTCGAAGCTGACTCGGGTCCGTGTCGAGGGTCGATCGAGCAACATCCCGACCCGCCGGCCGGCCAGGCGGCCCCGGAATGCATCCGGGTCGCGCTTGACGCGGCCGGTCAGGTCGAGCAGCGAGCGGAGCTCCCCAGATCGAAGCTCGCCGAGGGAGAGGAAATGTCGGGTGCCCGAGGTGACCGGTCGGTCGGCCGTGATCATCGGAGGACCTCCGCTGGCAGGGGCGTGCGAGTCATCCGGACGATCGGCTCCAGCAGATCCCGGAGCGGCGGACCGTCGACCTCCTCGAGCTCATACCGGACGCGGGTCACGGGCTTGTCGATCGTGAGGACCCTCGTCAGGTCGATCGGCGTGGCCGACAGGACGAGGTCCGCGTCGACCGCGTCGAGCGTCGCCTCGAGGTCGCGCATCTGCGCCTTTCCGTAGCCCATCGCGGGCACGAGAGGCTGGAGCGCGGGATAGCGATCCAGGACCTCGCGGATGGAACCTACGGCGAACGGGCGTGGGTCGACCAGCTCAGCGGCATCGAACCGGCCGGCCGCGACGACACCGGCGCCGTATGTCATCCCGCCGTGCGTCAACGTCGGCCCATCCTCGACCACGACGACCCGCCGCCCCTCGATCGATGGACCGTCAAGGGACAGCGACGACCGCGCAGTCACGACCGACGCGGTCGGGGCAACGGCGGCGATCGTCGCGCGCAGTCGCTCGACCGCGCCAGGTTCGGCCGAATCGATCTTGTTGATGACGACGACGTCGGCCATCCGGAGGTTGGTCTCCCCCGGGTGGTAGTCCGTCTCATCGCCCGTTCGCAGCGGGTCGGCGACGACGATGAGCAGGTCAGGCCGGTAGAACGAGAAGTCGTTGTTGCCCCCGTCCCAGAGGATCACGTCGGCCTCGGTCTCGGCCTGACGGAGGATCGCCGCGTAGTCGACCCCGGCATACACGACGCGACCCGCGTCGAGGTGCGGCTCGTACTCCTCCCGTTCCTCGATGGTCGTGTCGTACCGGTCAAGGTCCGCGTAGGAGACGTAGCGCTGGACACGCTGCCGCACGAGGTCGCCATACGGCATCGGATGGCGGATCACCACCGGGCGAAGGTCGGCGGCCGCGAGAAGGCTTGCGACATACCGCGTCGTCTGGCTCTTCCCGGCGCCGGTCCGCGTCGCGCAGATCGCCACGACCGGTTTGCGACTTTGAAGCATCGTCCTGTGCGGGCCGAGCAGTTTGAAGTCCGCGCCCGCCGCGAGCACGCGCGAAGCGGCGTGCATCACGGTCTCGTGGCTGACGTCGCTGTAGGCGAAGACGACGGTCGTGACGTCCTCTTCGCGGATCAGGTCCTCGAGCTCGGCCTCAGCGACGATCGGGATGCCGGCGGGATACAGGATGCCGGCGAGTTCCGCGGGATAGAAGCGGTCGGCGATCCCGGGGATCTGCGTCGCGGTGAACGCGACAACCTCGGTCGATGGATCGTTCCGGAACACGACATTGAAGTCATGGAAGTCGCGTCCCGCGGCCCCCATGATGACCACTCGCTCGCGGTCCATCACAGACCTCCTCATCGGTGCGGCGCGCAGACGCGTCGTGGGCGAGTGCACGCCCAACGTGAGCGTGGGCCGTTGCAAGATGAGCGGATAGGGTCCTTCGGCCCGACGGCGAGGGCCACTCGACTGGTCGGTCGTGCGGTCGGTGTGGGCGCATGCTGGCCGCTGGACATCGTCCTTGAGGACATCGGACACGTGGCGCGACGCGCTGTCCGATGCATCGTCGGGTCGATGCGATCGACACGACTCGTTCCTACGCGCGAGCGGCATGCGCGGCTTCCGGCACGGTCACACGCTGCGGCCTTCCCGGTGCCGTCGCGCCTCGACCGGCGGCCGGCCCGATCCGCCCGGCGGTGGCGGTCGCGTTCCCGCCCGCCGACTCGTCCGGCCGGTCGGACCCGTCAGGATGCGCTGCAGATCGGGCTCATGATCGCGGCCGCCATCTTTGGCGTGCTCGTGATCTTCCCGCTCCTGCTGGCGCTTGCAGGCATGCCCTATCAATGATGTCGGCTGCCGTCGGCGTCAGGCTGGGCTCGGACGACGATGGAACGGGCTGCTCCCGGTCGCGTACCGCGCGATGCCCGTCGCGAGGAGGCCACCGATGAGGCCGCCCAGCAACGCCTCGTCGAACGCGAGTCCGTCGACGATCGGCTGGATCTCGTCCTCGGTCGCCGTCGCGAACATGACCTCGCTCATGAAGAGCCCGCCGATGAACCAGCCCGCTGCACCGACCAGCCACAGCCAGCGACTCTCGGCGTGGCCGACGATCTGTGCAACGAATCCGAACCCCAGTGACAAGGCAACCAGGATGGCCAGCCCGGTCATCCCAAGGTCGTACTGCATCTCCCCGCTCCTTTCGGTGACCGCCGTCGCCCTCAGCCGCGGTCGTCCTCTTCTTCGCGCATCGGTTTCTCGAACGTCCGCCGCGGCGTGAAGACCGGATGCCCCGACGCTTCGTGCTCTGGTGGCCCCGACCAGCGATACGCACCGACGGTCGATCGCCGAGGGTCGTCCTCCATGTGCCGCCGAAGGAACGCGGTCAGTTGCCGATCCGTCATGCGTCCGGCCGGCAGGCCCGTGATGCGTCGCGTCGCCAGCGCACCGCCCGCAACGCGCACGCGCCGCTCGAGGTGATGTCGCACCGTTCCAGGCCCGATCACGACCACATCGCTGGTCACTGGGATCCGCTCGGCGACGTGCTTGCAGAATGACTCCAGGTGCTCGAGCCGGCGAGGCTCGCCGGCTGTCGCCTCCCGACCTCCACCGTGGCGCGTTCCGGGCTCATGTCGGATATGCCCGGTCGAGCGATGGTGGGCAGGGACATCCGAGCTGATCCGTTCGATGGTCGGTGCGTCATCGACGATCCGGACGATCACAGCCTCTCGCGCATCGATCCAGACGAGCACAGCCGGCGCGGTCTCCGCTCGACCGTCGGACCGCGCGCGCGATGTGGTCACGACGCCCACGCCGGCCGATCCGGGTCTTCGGCGGCCAGGTCGGCATAGCGGACCCCGGTAGCGCGCTCCCACGCGGGCCTGTCGACACGCACGCTGTGGCGATGTGTCCCGGCGTTGAAGCTGATCTCGGCGTCGTCGCGTACGGCGAGATCAGCGATCATCGGAAGCTGGAACAACTCGCCGACGGCGGGCACTGCTCCTGGCAAGCAGCCGGGTGTCAAGGCTGCGAGCCCGGCCTCCGTGAGTAACCGGACATGCTTGGCGTCGAGCGCGGTGCTCGCCTTGTCGAGGTCCAGGCGATCGTCGGCATCGAGGACGAGCAGGGCCGCTCGCCCATCATCCGTCACGACCCCGACCACCTTCGCGAATGTGCGCACGTCCACCCCCTCGGCAAGAGCGGTCGAGGTCGCGCTGAACGCCTCGTCGTGCTCGTGGATGTCGAAGTCCACATCCCGTTCCGCGAGCCACTGCTGCAGACCCGCGAGCGGGCCGCTGATCGTGATCTCTGGCGTCATGGCCGGACCCCTCGTGTGACAGGAACCCTCACGGTGAGCGTCGCTCTGGAAGACGGCCGCCGCATCCGCCGATCGTGGGTAGACGCGGTGCCGAACGGCCCGAACTCGATCGCCGACGTGTCGCCGGTCTGGCCCAAGGTCGTGCCGTCCGGGCAGCGCCTACGGTCCTGACGGCCCTCGTGTCGACGCGCGCCACGGTCGAGACTCGACGCTGGGCGGGTCTGCCCTTCCGGTGAGTCGCAGCCGCCCTACCGCGAGGAGGGGGCTCGATGACGCTGATGAGGCGGCCGCCGCCGATGGCGGAGGTGGTCACGCTCCGCGACGCGATGGAGCGCCTGTTCGACGATCGCTTCGTCCGACCGCTCTGGGCGTGGGAGGGGGACCGCGAGGGAACGCCCGCGTTGGATCTCTTCACCACCCCGGAGGCCGTCATCGCCAAGATCGCCCTGCCCGGCGTCAAGCCGGAGGACATCGATGTCGAGATCGCGGGCGACGTCGTGACCGTCCGCGGGTCGTACAAGGCTGAGACGGAGACGCCGGAAGGCTACGTCCGCAAGGAGTTGAGCCGCGGCGAGCTGACGCGCTCGTTCGCGCTGTCGACGCCCGTACGGCCCGAGGCCGCTACGGCGAGGTTCCATGACGGGCTGCTGACCCTGACGATGCCGAAGACCGAGGAGGTCAAGCCGCGGCATGTCAAGGTCGAGATCGAGAGCTGACGCTCCTGGATCTCCGATCCTGGAGACGTCGGGCGGGCCCACGTGGGCCCGCCCTTCGCGTTGCGCTGCGACCCGGGCCGTCGCGTCGATACAGGCCATTCGCACGTAGCCACGTGACCGACGGCCCTATGGGCGGACCCCGCCGAGGCAGACAGTGCAGGTGCACGACACGTGCGACGCGTAGCCGGAGGACGGGACCGTGACTGAGACGCGAAGAGACACCATCCCCGAGCACGATTTCGCGTCGCACGAGCATGTCGAGATGCGTCGCGGAGTCGAGCGGATCCTTGAGGTCGCGAGACTGCATGTCTCGAATGACGAGCTGTCCGCGGCGGTCATCGAGGTCCTGCACTGGGTCGATCACGTGCTCGAGCCGCACGC
The DNA here is from genome assembly GCA_035703005.1 of Candidatus Limnocylindrales bacterium. Classification (GTDB taxonomy): domain Bacteria; phylum Chloroflexota; class Limnocylindria; order Limnocylindrales; family CSP1-4; genus SPCO01. The sequence continues at coordinate 5,533 of DASSZA010000248.1, forward strand.
TCAGTGGGAGGATCGCTGGCTGTATCCCGAGATCGATGAACGCCTGGGCACCCCATGGGCCACGAAGCTCATGACGTTCGAGCACCAGCAGATCCGTGAGGCTGCGCATGACGTCGTTGCGGCACGGCTGGCACTCAGAGAACACGGATCGACCGCAGCGGTCGTCGAGTTGCGCGGGCGACTGTTCGCGCTCGACGCGGTGCTGCGGGCCCATATGACGCGCGAGGAGCGCTTCCTGATCCCGCTGCTTGATGAGCCGCCAGCCGCGGCTGAGGGCGGATCGATCGCCTCGCGGCCTTCAGCAGCCGCGGTTTGACGGGATTCCGAGGAAGGGAAGGTCGGTGGATCAGATGTTGACGGTCGGTGACGTGATGACCAGGTCGGTCGTCACCGTGAAAGCGTCCACCCCGCTGAAGGCGGTGGCCGAGATCCTGATCGAGCGCGGCATCAGCGGCGTCCCGGTCGTCGATGATGCCGGCACTGTCGTCGGCGTCGTGTCGGAAGCCGATTTCCTCTTCAAGGAGTCCGGCCCGGAGGAACGCCGCCAGTCGCGTTTGGGACGCCTGTTCGGCGACTCGAAGGCGACGGAGGCACGCCAGCAGAAGTTGAGCGCGACCACAGCCGGCGAGGCGATGACGAGCCCGCCGATCTGCGTCCGGCCGACCCAGACCATCGCTGAGGCGGCGCGGTTGATGAGCGGACAACTTGTGAACCGGCTGGTGGTCATGGATGACAGCCGTCTCGCCGGGATCGTCAGCCGGGCGGACCTGGTCCGCGCGTTCGTTCGGACCGACGAAGAGCTCGAGACGACCATCCGGGAAGAGGTGCTCCTCCGGATCATGTGGCTGGATCCCGCCGGATTCCAGGTCCGCGTCGTCAATGGTGTGGCGAGCATCGTGGGTCACGCCGAGCGGCGCTCGACGGCCGAAGCGATCGAGACCACCGTCGCGATGGTTCCCGGCATCGTCGGCGTGAAGGCCGACATCACCTGGAGCCTCGACGACGCCAAGGCGCAGCCGGCCACCGTCGACGCGTTCTTCCCATACAGCCCTCGCTGACGTCCGCGGCGGTCTCCCGCCGCCATCGGCTCGACGACGGGAACGCCGCGCTCCGGGCGGCTTGAACCCGGCGAGCTCGAGGGAACCACCGTCCTCGTGACCACACGGCGGACGGCTTCGGCGAGAGGTGGACCGGCCCGCGTCCTTCGGGACGCCTGGCCCTACCGAGTCCGAGCGGGCGGGATCGACCATGGCCCCAGAGCGTGCCCGACCGTGGGCAGGAGAGGAGACGGCCATGAAAGTGCTCGTCGTGTATGCGACCCGGCACGGCGCCACGCAAGGGATCGCGGAGCGGATCGCAGCGACCCTCGAGACCGATGGTCTCGACGTGACGTTACGACCGGTCGCCGGCGTCGATGCCGTCGAAGGCTATGACGCCTATGTCATCGGCAGTGCGGCCTACATGGGCGGCTGGCTAAAGGAGGCGACGCGGTTCGTCCGTCGCAATCACGACTCGCTCGTGGGTCGTCCGGTCTGGTTGTTCAGCAGCGGACCGGTCGGCGAGGAAGTGCCTGGCAAGGAGGGGGTCGATCCTCTGAAGGCATCAGAGCCGCGCGAGTTCAGCGAGCTCTCGCGCACGTTGCCGGCTCGCGATCAGCATGTCTTCTACGGCGCATATGACCCCGACCTCAGCCCGGGAAGCTTCCTCGAGCGGCTGAGCCGGGTCATCCCGGCGGTGAAGGACGCGCTTCCGAGCGGCGACTTCCGCGACTGGCCCGCGATCGAGGCCTGGGCGCACGGGATCGCGAACCAACTCGTCAAGGAGCGGGAAGTGGGTCTGACCCATGCCTGAGCTCCCTGGCTTCGGTCCGTCGACAGTGTGGCGGTATGAGGTAGGTGTGATGAAGAGGTTGCTATTCGCCGCGGCGGCGATCGGAACTGGTGTCGTCGTCTATCGAGAGCTCGTGCGGCCCTGGTGGCAGTCATGGGGCATCGACAGTCACGACATCACGCGGGCACTACCGGGCGACGAGCTCGTACCGGAGGCCCCCGTGATGGATACGCGGTCGATCGAGATCGCCGCGCCGCCGTCGGATGTCTGGCCGTGGCTGCTGCAGATGGGGTATGGCCGGGCCGGCTGGTATAGCTATGACACCATCGACATGATGGGCGCGAGCTCGCGTCGGATCGTTCCCGAGTGGCAGGCGTTGGCGATCGGCGACGTCGTGCCGACCCACCCGGGCGGCGGTTTTCTGGTGCGTGTCGTCGAACCGGAGCGCGCGCTCGTCCTCTATTCCGATACGGCTATCGTGACGACCCAGGCGGCCGCGGCGCGTGAGGCAGCCACCGAGGCGCCGAGCACCAACCTCCAGGCGGCCGGCACGTTCCTGGGTGCCACGCAACCCACCGAGTTTGCGGCGAGCTGGGCATTCGTGCTCGAGCCGATCGAAGGCGGTCACACCCGCCTGGTCGAGCGGTTCCGGGTCAAGTTCGGCGAGACCGACAAGCCGTGGACGGCCGCAACGCTGCCCGTCGTGGGGTTCGGTGTGTTCCTCATGACGAGGCAGCAGATGCTCGGGATCCGTGAGCGCGCCGAGGGCCTTGCCCGAGAACGTTTCGGCGCGGTGGATCGGGCTGAAGCGCCGACGTCCTCTGCAGCTCCGTCTGCCGGCCCCGTCCCTTCGCGGGTGGCCTGAGCGTGACGGGCCGGGTCTCGGGGCCGTCTCCGGGACCCGGCCCGAGCGATCAGGTCGTTCGGCACTCGTTCGGCCGGTCGGGTCGGCATACGTTGTCGTCATGGACACAGCAGCGCGAGACTTGGGATCGGAAGAGCGGCTCCTCGAAGAGGCAGTCGCGCTCGTGGCGTCCGGCCGATCACGGCGCGTCGTGGTGGCCGGTCTACCGGATATGCCGCTCGTTCTCGATGTGGCCCGCCGGTCGGCGGACCGCGCTGGCGTTCGCGTGCGGCCGCTCCCGGAGATCAGGCCTGGGATCCTGGACGTCGCGATCGAGCGACTCGAGCCCATCGAGCACTCGGGGCGCTGATCATCGGCGAGCCTGGTCGCAGTAACCGGGGTCAGACGGGGACGAGCCCCAGCCCGAACACGCCATCCGCGACGTACTGCACGGCGAGCGCTGCCAACACCAGCCCGAGGACGCGGGTCACGACATTGATCCCCGTCTGGCCGAGCAGCTCGACGACCCGCTTCGATCCGCGCAGGACGAGATAGGCGCTGGCGAGCACCGCTGCGCCCGCGATCAGCAGGACGAGATACCCACCCGGAGTCGCCGCAGCCTCACTCGTCAGGATGAGTGAGCTGGCCATGGCTCCGGGGCCTGCGATGAGCGGGATGGCCAGCGGGAACACCGACACGTCCTCGCGCGCACGCGCCTCGGCAGCCTCCTCGGGCGTCTCGCGACGGAGTTGCGCGAAGACCATGTCGACCGCGATCCGGAATAGAAGCACGCCGCCGGCGACTTGCAGGGCGCCAAGGGTCACACCGAGATACGACAGTAGTGGCCCGCCGATGACCGCGAAGGCGAGCAACACCACCCCTGCGATGGCGACGGCACGGCCCGCCACGTCGGCTCGGGCCCCACGTGTGCCGACGAGCGCCACGTATGCAGGCACGAGGCCGGCGGGATCGACGACGACGAACAGGGTGGCGAGAGCGCGCAGCGCGAAGTCGACGAGTGGGTCAGCGACAGGCTGCATCAGTCGGGCGAGCTCCGGAAGGCGTCAGATCGCATGGGGACGCGAAAGACTCTGTCCGCGTCGCACCTCATCATCGTTCTCCGCGCGGGGTCGATGTGCGTGCAGACGCGGGCCGAATGGCCCCTGATCTCGTGACAAGGCGCCTTTCACCCCGAGCGTAGAATCCACGACAGTGCCGACAGGTCGGCCGGCATGCTGAGGGGCGTGTCGCGACCGGCATGAAAGCTCGGTGGAGGTGTCCCGTGGCGACCTTACGCGGGCTGGCGATGCCGATCGGGGTGATCGCCGCCGTCCTGCTCGTCCTGTTGTTCAACCCCTGGGTAGTCATCGACGAAGGCCCCATCCGCGTCGTGCTCACGGTGGCCTTCTGGATCAGCTTCATCATCCTGCTGATCGCCTTGTTCGAGGACCGCAACGAGCCGGCCGCCGACGAGGTAGAGGTCGACGGACCGCGGTTCGTTCGGTTCCTCTTCCACAACACGCGCGCCGGGCTGTTCTGGCTGCCGATCCGGCTGTTCGTCGGTTTCTCCTGGCTCGAGGCGGGTTGGCACAAGTTCAGCGACCCGACCGGGGCGTGGTTGCAGGGCGGGTCAGCGCTGCGTGGGTTCTGGGAGCGCGCGGTGGCCACTCCTGAAGGTGGTCGTCCGCCGATCACCTACGAGTGGTACCGCTCCTTCATCCAGTTCCTGCTCGACGGTCATCACGAGACCTGGTTCGCGTACCTGATCACGTTCGGTGAGATCGCGGTCGGGCTCGGCCTGATCTTCGGTGCCCTGACCGGTTTCGCGGCGTTCTTTGGCGCGCTGATGAACATGTCGTTCCTGCTCGCCGGATCGGCATCCTCGAACCCAGTCCTGTTCACGATGGCCGTCGGCTTGATGCTCGCGTGGCGGGTGGCCGGGTACTACGGCTTGGACCGGTACCTGTTGCCGGCCCTCGGCGCGCCATGGCGGCCTGGCACGGCATTCCGGCGAGGGGCTCCGGTCGAACAGTCGTCCAGCTGACGACGCCGTCGGGCCGCACCCAGATGACGAAGACCGCCCGCCGGAAGGCGGGCGGTCTTCCATGTCCCCGGCGATGTTTCGCGGAGCTTCGTGTCAGCCGGCGCCGACCGCCACCGGCCCGTTCGTCGCGGGCAGCTCGCGGACGATGAGGACTGGGCACGTCGCGTGTCGAGCCACGTACTCCGACACACTCCCGATCACGAGCCGGCTCAGCAGCCCACGCTTGTGGGCACCCACGAGGACCATATCGACGCGTTCTGCCTCCGCGGCCGCGACGATGGATTCCCCGGGAGCGCCGGTCCACACGAGGAAATCGACCTTCACACCGATCGCTCGGCCGCGTTCGACCAGGCCCTGGGCGACGGCTTCACGGCGATCGCGCACCTGGTCGACGCGGACCCGGAAGCCTCCACCCGGCAGGACAAGGTCATCGGGATCGATCACGCTCACGACAAGCAGTGCCGCGTCGTTGCGGCGTGCGAGCTCGAAGGCCCATTCGGTGGCCAGGTCGGTCGCCGGTGATAGATCGGTCGCGAGCAGCATCCTCCGCAGCGTCGGCATCGGGTGGGATCCGTCGGGCGCGGGGTTCGGCACAGCCATCTCGCTGA
>DASSZA010000303.1:0-38273 GCA_035703005.1 Candidatus Limnocylindrales bacterium
GGGCACGTACCAGTTCTGGTGCGAAGTCCATCCGAACATGACGGGGACGCTGACAGTCCAGTAGGCGTCTCATCGACGTTCCTCGCCGATCCACGACCCCGGGTTTCGTACCCGGGGTCGTTCTGTGTGCGTGGGTCCGCGCGGGACGCCGCGCGGGTCCGGCGGGGTCGCGCGCTGGCCGCCGCGCAAAGCTGTCAGATGTCCACAAGGTGAGCGTTCGTCAGCGTCATCGGTCGGTCGTGTGCGTGGACCTCTTGCGATCCCTGACAGATGCGAAGTCCATGGCTCATCAGTCACGGATCCGCTGACTAGTGCTCGCCTGGGGAGCATCTGACAGAAACGACCGTCATCGGCTCGCGTGGCCGGCCAGTCACGGGCAGGATCCAGTCATCGGCTCGCGTGGCCGGCCAGTGACGAGCCGGATGCTCTCACCTGCTCGCCTCGTCAACCCGATGACCAAGGGCGGCACGCTCTCCGTGCACGGCCGGCCTCACCGGGGCCCTCGGGAACTCGCCGTTGGCCGGTCACGGGAGCCGATGGCAAAGACGCACGCCTCAGTCGGTTACCGTTGAGGCTGACCGCCACGGGGATCCTGATGCTCGAGATCGTTGACCTCGCCAAACGCTACGGATCGGTCGTAGCGCTCGACGGGGCGTCGTTCACCGCGAAGCCAGGCAGGATCGTCGGCTTCCTCGGGCCGAACGGCGCCGGCAAGACCACGACGATGCGCTGCATCTTCGGGCTCGTCGAGGCCGATCGTGGCGAGGTCCGGTGGAAGGGCGACCCGATCGACCGCGAGACGCGGCTCCGCTTTGGATACATGCCGGAGCAACGCGGCCTCTATCCACGGATGCGCGTCCTCGAGCAGGTCTCCTATTTCGCGCAGCAACATGGTCTGGCGCCTCATGCGGCGGATGACGCGGGACGACGCTGGCTCGCCCGGATGGGGCTGGCGGATCGCGCGAAGTCGAAGCTCGAGGAGCTCTCGCACGGCAACCAGCAGCGCGTCCAGCTGACGGTCGCCCTGGCCCACGAGCCCGAGCTCCTCGTGCTCGACGAGCCGTTCTCCGGGCTCGACCCGCTCGGGATCGCGACGATGACCGAGGTCCTCCAGGACCGAGCCCGGAGCGGGGTCGGCGTCGTGTTCTCGAGCCACCAGCTCGATCTCGTCGAGGACGTCTGTGAGGACGTCGTGATCATCGCTCGCGGTCGCGTCGTCGCGGCGGGTGCCATCGAGGAGCTGAAGTCAAGATCCGGGAGGCGCCACCTCGAGGTCGAGGTCGTCGGCTCGGACGGGACGTGGCTCGACGGCGATGGTTCGTTGACCGTTCTCGCGCGCGACGGGGACCGCGTGAAACTGCTCGTCAGCGACCGGGTCGATCTCGACGCACTGCTGCAGCGGGCGCGTGCCGCCGGCGAGGTCCGCACGTTCGCCTACCAGCCGCCGAAGCTGTCGGAGCTGTTCATGGAAGCCGTGACGCCGGGCCCGGGCGGCGATGGCGACGCAGCGGGCACGGAGGTGCGGCCATGAGTCGCTGGCGGAGTGTCTGGCTGGTCGCCAAACGCGAGATCCTGGAGCGCGGTCGAAGCCGGGGCTTCCTCTTCTCGGTCGCGTTCACGACGTTGCTCGTGATCGGCTCCTTCGTCGTCCCGACATTCCTGTTCGGTGACAAGGACACGAAGACGATCGGGGTCGTCGAGCCTGCTCCGCAGGGTCTAGACCAGGCGCTCAGCGCGACTGCCGGCCGGGTCGACCAGAAGATCGCCGTCGTCCCGTACGACGACGCGGCGGCGGCGCAAGCCGCGCTCGACGAGGGCCGCGTCGACGCTGTGCTCGCCGTGCCCGCGGACCTGTCGTCCGCCGGCACGCTCCAGTTCGCCAAGGAACCCGATCAGGCCATCACCCAGATCGCGTCGGGAGCCGTGGTCGCGCTGCGCGTCCAGCAGGTGCTGACCGACGCAAACGTCGATCAGACCGCGCTCGCGGCGGCGCAGCAGGTCCCGACCGTCCAGTCGCTCGACCCGCAGACCGAGGCGGACCAGGCACGGTTCCTGTTCGCCAACATCGGGGCTGTCCTGATCCTCATCGGCATCTTCAGCTTCGGCTTCACCGTGCTCACCGGTGTCATCGAGGAGAAGCAGAGCCGGGTGGTCGAGGTCGTGTTGTCGACCGTTCGGCCGCGCGACCTGCTCATGGGCAAGGTGCTCGGCATCGGCATCCTCGGCCTCGTCCAGCTGCTCGTCTTCGTCGTCGCGGCCATGGCCGCGGCAACGCTCACCAAACGGTTCACGCTGCCCGAGACGACGCCTGGCGCGGTCCTGATGCTCGCGATCTGGTTCGTCCTCGGGTACGCGCTGTACTCGACGGCGCTGGGCTTCCTCGGCGCGCTCGCCTCGCGGCTCGAGGAGGCATCGAACGCGTCGACCCCGGTCACCATGATCGCGATGATCAGCTACTTCGTGGCGATCTTCGCCGTGATCAACGACCCATCCGGGATCGTGGCTCGCGTCGCGACGTTCATCCCGGTGTCCGCGCCGTTCGTTGTGCCGCTGCGCGCGGCGTTCGACGCGATCTCGCCGATCGAGATCGTCATCGCCATCGCGATCACCGTCGCGGCGATCTGGGTGCTGTTCACGATCGGGGCACGTGTCTACGCCGGCGCCGTTTTGCAGACGGGCGGGCGGATCAAGATCCGCGACGCATGGCGGTCGGCGGTCGGCTAGGCGTCCAGGGGTTCGAACAGACCGGGCAGCCCGCCCGCGTGCCAGAAGACGATGCGCTCGCCCTCCCACGCGCCTGAGCGCACGCCGGCGGTCAGGCCTGCAAGCGCCTTCGCCGTGTAGATCGGGTCGACAAGGATCGCCTCGGTCCGCGCGAGCAGATCGGCCGCCTCCTGCGCCGCCTCGGTCGGTCGGCCGTAGCCCGCACCGATGAACCGCTCATCGAGGTCGATCTCCGCCGCCCCGACCAGGGCGCCAAGCTCCGCGGCCGTCCGTGCGATCACCGGGCGGAGCTCGTCGGCGGTCCGCGCGACGACCATGCCGGTGACCTTCGTCGCGGGTCTCAGGCCCGCGACGAGACCGGCCTGCGTCCCACCCGTCGCGGTCGCGAGAACGACGCGGTCGATACCGAGCGCGAGCTCGTCCGCCTGGGCGACGACTTCCTCTGCGGCGAGCAGCTGGCCGTACGCACCGACCGCGCCGGTCCCACCCACGCCGATCACGTAGGGTCGACCGCCCCCGGCGGCCACGTCCGCAGAGATCTCGGCGACCTTTGCCTCGCGCTCGTCTCGATCGGCGGTCGCGAGCTGGTGGACGGTGGCACCGAACGCTCGAGCCAGTCTGACGCCGGGGCCCGGGGGATCGACCGGCGGACCCGACAGCACGAGGTGGACGACGAGCCCGGCGCGGGCGCCGGCCGCGGCCGTGAGCCGAGCGTGGTTCGACCACCGGCGCCCACTCGTGATGAGCGTGTCCGCGCCCTCGGCGAGCGCCGCGCCGACGAGGAACTCGAGGTTCCGCAGCTTGTTCCCGCCGAACGCCAGCGGGAGGAGGTCCTCGCGCTTGATCCAGATCTCGGCGCGGCCGCCCAGCGCATCGCAGAAACGCGGCAGCGGCTGGAGTGGCGACGGCCGGTCGAACAAGGGGAAGCGCGGCGGGGACGCCATCGGCGTCGATGGTAGCGACCTATCATCCGCGGATGGCGACCCGGATCTCCCCCACCGACCGCGTCACGACCGTCGGGCAGCACGCAGGCATGGAACGCTCGATCGCGATCTCACGGCCGACCGTCGGGTCCGAGCAGCTCTATTCGTCGATCGTGTCGACTGCCCCGGGCGACAAGACGCGGATCCATCACCACGGCGACTGCGAGACATCGATCTACATCGTCTCGGGCGTGGCGAACTACACCTGGGGCCCGAGCGGGCTGGAACATTCGATGTCGGCGGCCGCCGGCGACTTCATCTACATCCCGGCCGGTGAGATCCATGTGGAGGAGAACGCGAGCGCGGACGAACCGCTCATCGTCGTGCTCACGCGGAACTGCCCGGATTCGCACGTCGTGTACGTCGACGGTGGTCCGGACGGCGCCGACGACGTTCCGGCTCCGTGCTGACCCGCCGCGCCGCATGAACGGCAGCTGGCAGGACCGGTCCCTGCTCGACCTGCTGCACGGCTTCGGCCTGGACCTGCTGCCGGAACACGAGTTCCCGACCGATGGCTGGTCCGGTGCGACCTTCACGACCGTCGCCGACAGCGAGGGCCGCAGATATGTGTTGAAACGCACGTCGCTCGGGCTGGATTGGATCGCCCGCGCGACGCGCGACGAGCGCCTGCGCGAGGGCTGGCTCGCGGCCGTGCCGCAGGGCGCGCTCGCGTGGATGCCGGATTCGATGGTGCCGTACCTGGGCGCCGCCGCGGACGGCGACGGCGTCGCGATCGTGATGCCGGACCTGTCGAACGAACTGATCGCCTGGGAGCGACCGGGTCACGATCCCGCGATCGACCGCGTGACGCTCGCCCGCGTGGTCCGCGCGATCGCGCGACTCCACGCGATCCCGTGGACACTCGTGCTCGAGGGGGCGTTGGAGCGGGATGGCGACGAGGCACCACCCTGGTGTCCGCTGCCGGAGCGGCTCACGTTGCTTTCGCCGACATCAGCCGCCCGCTACGCCGCCGAGGACAATCCGGTCGGCGATCGATTCCTCGAGGGCTGGGCCCTGTTCGACGGCCGCGCGCCCGACGCGGCTCGGGACCTCGTCGCGCGGCTCGACGCAGACATCTCGCCGCTCGTCGCGGCGCTCGGGCGACTGCCGGGGCGTGGGCTTCACGGCGACCTCAAGCTCGCGAATGTCGCGCTGTTGTCCGACGAGCGGGTCTCGTACATCGACTGGCAGATGACCCTGGTCGCGCCGGTGGCCGTCGACCTCGGTTGGTTCCTGGTGTCGAACAGCGGCTCTCTGCCCCTCCCTCCGAAGGAGATCGTGGAGGGCTATCGCGAGGCGCTCGCGTGGGATAGCGGTCGCTGGAGCGCCGGGGAGCAGGGTCACGACTTCGACGACCTGGTCGGCGACTGGGAGGTCCAACGCGATCTCACGTGGATCGTCGGCTTGCTGTTGCGCGGCTGGCGAAAGGGTATCGACGCCGACGCGGGCATGACGCTGCCGTCCGGCGTGTCCGCGGCCGATGACCTGGCCTGGTGGTGCGACCGAGCGGTCGAGGCGGCCGAGCGGCGGCTCTGAGATGCGTGGCGCCCGCGCGGTTGCGGGCTGAGGCGCGCTCCAGCCCCGCTGGAACATGACGATGTTCCAGGCGGCGGCTGAACGACCGTTCTTCCGCAAAGCGGAACACCCGGTGTGCCGATCGGCGGCCAGATCGCCTTTTCAGCGCCCGACTCGGCGATTCCGTGGACGCTCGGGCACGACTTGGAACATGAGGACGTTCCAGCTGCGTTCGGGCCGCCTCCGGAATGCGGCCGAAACCCTATGCCGGAGCTGCGAGGTCCCGTCGCGGGAAGACGACGAGGGCGTACCCGACCCCGATCGCGATCACCGCACCTAGGATCACGAAGTCGCGTGAGTCGGGCAGCCCGGTCAGGGCACGCCTGGCGTCGAGGTAGTGGAACAGCGAGTAGTCCTGCAGGAACGCGGCATCGGGCCAGAGTGAACCGACTGCTTCGAAGAAGTACGAGACGAGCACGAACGCCAGCGCCACGCCGAGCGCGGGCGTGAGGCGATCGAACGAGACGGACGCGCCGAGCGCGACCGCCGCGAACGCGCCGTAGAGCAGCACGCCGTTGAGCCACAGGAGCGGCAGATTCCCGGCACCGAGCTCGTCCAACCGACCCGTCGCGCCAGCCCCGCCGAACGTCCCGAGCGTCTGCGCGCCCACCGTGATGCATACGAACAGTGCCGTCGCGAAGGCGGCCGTCAGATACAACACACGACGCGAGATCGGGCGCGCCAGCAGCACCTCGAGCGTGCCGCGTTGACGCTCGCCGGCGATGGCCGCTCCCGCGAACCCCACCGCGAACACCATGTTCAACGCGACCGCGAACGGGTGGATGAACCCGAGCGCCACCGAACCAGTGAGCGAGAAGATGTCGCCGCCGCCGAACTGGGCGAACTGCGGGGGGACGATCCCGCTGTCCATGATGCTGCGGAACTGCTCGCCGAACGCGTCGTAGATGACCGGCAGGACCGCGCCCCAGATGACGAGCCCGATCGCGACGAGCAGCAGGCGGAAACGGTTCGCGCGGAGCACGTGCCCGAGATAGGCGCGGTTCATCGAGCCACCGCGGCGTCGGCGTCGTCCGCGTAGAACTCGAGGAAGGCGTCCTCCAGGCGCGCGGGTTCGATCGTGAGGTCGTGGACCTTGGCGAAGGCGATGGCGGCGAGGAACGGCGCGACGTCGCCCTCGAGCCGGCACGTCAGGCGATCGCCGGTCACATGGATGTCGGTGACGCCAGGAACGAAGTCGAGCATCGGCGCGTCGCCGTCGAAGCGCAGCTCCACGATCCGCTTCCGGCGCGCGAGTAGGGCGGCCACGTCCTCCAAAGCGACCAGCCGGCCGCGCCGCACGATCGCGACGCGATCGCAGATCCGCTCCACCTCGGACAGGACGTGCGACGAGAAGAAGATCGTCCGACCTGCCGCGCGAAGCTCCTCGAGGATCTCGTAGAAGGCACGCTGCATGAGCGGGTCGAGGCCCTCGGACGGCTCGTCGAGGATCGCGAGCTCGGGGTCGTGCTGGAGCGCCTGGATGATGCCGAGTTTCTGGCGCATGCCTCGCGAGTAGTCGCGGACGGGACGTCGGAGCGCTTCAGCGAGCTCGAGGCGGTCGAGCAGCTCCGCGCGACGCGTGGGCGCCCGACCGGACATCGCGGCGAGCTCGTCGAGGAGCCGCTCCCCCGTGAGCCCGTCCCAGAACGCGATGCCACCCGGGAGATATCCCGTCCTTCGGCGGATCTCCACCGACCCTCGGTCGATGTCGTGCCCGAGCACTTGCGCGACCCCCGCGCTCGGATGCAGGAACCCGAGGAGCAGCCGGATCGTGGTCGACTTGCCGGCGCCGTTCGGGCCGAGGAAGCCGAAGATCTCTCCGGGCTCGACCGTCAGGTCGAGCTCCGCCAGCGCCGGGGCGAGCTGGCGCCCGTACTGCTTCGTGAGCCCACGCGTCTCGATGACGGCCATCGAGGGAACCCTACCCCGGCGGTCGTCGTGCGCGCACCCCGGGACGCGGGGGGCGACCGTTGCGGCAGACTTCGCCTTCGACACCACGCACGGAGGACCCGCGATGCCCAAGCACGTCCCGAACCTTCCCGGCATCGAGGCCGGGCCGTATCCGTTCTCGCAGGTCGTCGAAGCGAACGGCTTCGTCTTCCTCGCCGGTCAGGTCGGCGACGCACCGGGCTCGCATGGCGTCGTACCGGGCGGGATCGAGGCCGAGACACGCGCCATGCTCGAGAACGTCGGCCGGCTGCTCGACGCAGTCGGCCTGTCCTACGCCGACGTCGTCAAGTGCACCGTGTATCTGCGTGACTTCGCCGACTTCGGCGCGATGAACAAGATCTACCGAGAGTTCTTCCCGCAGGATGCGCCGACGCGCGCGACGGTCGGGGTGACCGCACTCGCGGCGGACTACTCGGTCGAGATCGAGGTGATGGCGGCCCGCTGACGCGGGCCACCGCGCGCGACGGCCGGGGAGTTCAGGCGCGGATCGTGGCCAGGAACGTGGCGACGCGGTCGAGCGCGTCGTCGAGGACGGGGATGAGGCCATGGCCGAGCTTCGGGTACGTGTGGAGCTCGACGGGGCCGCCGAGCCGGCTGACAGCCTCGCGGAGCAGGTCGATCCGGGCGAACGGGTCGGACTCGCCGGAAAGGAAGAGCGCCGGGCAACGGATCTGTGGAAAGTGTGCCGTCCGGACTGCCGTCCGGTCTGGCGAGCCCGGCGGATGCAGCGGGAACGAGAACAGGACCAGCGCGGCGTACGGTGACGCCGGTTCGGCCGCGGCGAGGCTCGCGACGCGACCTCCGAACGAATGACCGCCTACGACGGTCGTCGCGTCATCGGGGACGACGCGATGGAACGCGGGGAGCGCCTCCTCGGCCTTTCGCTTTGGCAGGTCGATCGCGGTCGCGTCGATACCGCGGCGCCGGAGACCGTCGACGAACGGCTTCATGCTCGTGGATGTGCCCGAGGCACCGTGGCCGAGGTAGCAGTGGAGCGCCATCAGGCCGGTAGCGTAGCCTTCGCCGATGACCGACGGACTCACCCGCTGCTGGTGGTCCCTATCGCGCGATGCTCCGCCTGATCCGCGGATGGTCGCCTACCACGACACCGAATGGGGCGTCCCCGTCCACGACGACACCGAGCTGTTCGAGCGACTCGCACTCGAGTCCTTCCAGGCGGGCCTGTCATGGTCGACGATCCTCAACAAGCGGGATGCGTTCCGCGCCGGGTTCCTCGGGTTCGATCCGGCCGTCGTGGCCCGCTTCGACGATGACGACCGTGCCCGACTGATGGCCGACGCCGGCATCGTCCGCAATCGAGCCAAGATCGACGCGACGATCCGCAACGCGGCCGGGGTCCTTGAGCTTGCGCGCGAGTTCGGCTCGTTCGATGCCTATCTCGCGTCGATCGTGCCCGGGCCGCCGCAACGGCTCCCGCCGGGCTCGACGGGCGACGACATCCCCGCGAGGACGCCGGTCTCGGACGCCCTGTCGAAGGACCTCAAGCGCCGGGGATTCGGGTTCGTCGGCTCGACGATCGTGTATGCCTTCATGCAAAGCGTCGGTCTCGTCGACGATCACCTGCCCGGTTGCTTTCGATACGGCGCCGTCGGCGTGACACGCTAGCTGTCACTGGAGGCGCCGAGACTCCGGCCCATCAAGTCAGCGATGGAGCCAGGAGGCCCGACGAAGATGATCAGCATCGATTGCCCGTTCTGCTCCGGCGAGGCGCACGTCGAGGGCGCGCTCGAGACCGTGAGCTGTGGTGGCTGCGGCGTGACGGTCGAGGTCGCGCAGGACGCGCCCGAGGCGCTCGACATCGCCGCCTAGCCCGGCGAGGGGGCGCTCGGCAAGGTCGTGGCGCGGCGGAGCGCGCCGATCGGGGCGAAACCGAGGGTAAGGACCACCAGGACGAGGCCCATCGCGGCGAGGGTCGTCGATCCATCAGTCAGGTCGATCAGCGCGCCGCCGGCCAACATCCCGATCGGCTGGAGACCGAGCGAGATGGTCCGCGCCGTGCTGCCGACACGACCGAGCAGTTGGTCGGGACTGAGGTTCGTCCGGGCGGTGAGGTACGTGACGAGCACGACGCTCTGCGCTGCGCCGGCGATCACCGCGGCACCGAGAAGGATGGGGATCTGGTCGGTCCGCGAGATGACGGTGAGCAGGATGCCGGTGGTGAGCGTGCCCCCCAGCAGGAACGGGGCCACGGCCCGACGCGAGGTCCTGGCCGTGAGCAACGCGCCGATGACGGTGCCGATCCCGTATGCAGTCAGCACGAGCCCGAGGATCGTCGCGTTCTGGGCCAGGTCGCGCGTCACGTGCACGGTCAGCGCCGCGACAAGGGGCGCCAGCGTGATCGAGACGAGGCCCCAGAACAGGATCATCGGGCGAAGGACAGGGTGGTGGACGATGAAGACGATGCCCTCCCGGATATCCGCGACGAGGCTGGCCTGTGACCGCTCGGCCGGTGCTCGAAGGTCACGCCGGATCAGCGCCAGCACGAAGCTCGAGATCGCGAAGGACGCGGCATCGATCGCGAGCGTGAGGCCCGGACCGATCGTCGCGGCGAGGAGTCCGGCGATGGCGGGCCCGATGATGAAGCCGAACGAGTAGACCGCCTCGAATATCGAGTTGGCCCGGGCGAGCTGGGGCCGCCCGACGAGGATCGGGACGGACGCGGTGTAGCCCGCCAGGAAGAAGGAGCGCAGGATGCTCATCGGGGCGGTCACCAGGAGGATCACGGCTAGCGTCGGGCCGCCCAGCACGACCGAGATCGGGATCAGCGCGGTGAGCATCGCCCGACCGAGATCGGCCAGGAACATCATCCGCTTGCGGTCGCTCCGGTCGGCGAGTGCACCTGCCACCATGCCGAAGAAGAGATCGGGCAGCGTCGAGAGCGCTCCGACGACGCCCATCCACAGCCCGGAACCCGTCAGCGCAAGCACCAGCAGCGGGAGCGCGGTGAAGCTGACGGCGTCACCGAGCGCGGAGACGCCCTGGGACGTGAGCAGGACGCGGAAGTCGTGGTTGCGTCCGAGCGGCAGGGGTTCGGGCACCAGCGGATGGTACGGGCGCGACCCACCCTGGGCTGGACCGGGCCGCAAGCATCGCGGCCGTCGAGGCCGAGTTGACCGAGAGGTCGCGACCTAGGTGGCTCGCCCTCGCCGGGCGCGCGCCCGCGATCCGATCATGACGAGGATCAGCGCGACGACAGCGAGCAGTACACCGACCAGGGCGACCGTGGCGTAGCCCGGCGTCAGCCAGGCCGTCGCATCCGCGGGCGGAGTCTCCGCCAGAGACGCTGTCGGCGCCGCCGTCGGGGCCGGCGGAGGCGTCGTCGCGCTCGGCGCAGGCGCGGGAGGCGTGCCAAGCGCGAGATAGCCGCCAACGCCCGTCGTGAACAGCGGTGTCGTCCCACCGGATGCCGCCGACCAGCCGCCGAACCGATCGGTCCGATGCGCATCGAGCTCGTCGTCGTAGAAGAGCGGCAGGTACGGCGCGTCGTCGTAGGCGAGGTCGAGCATCTGGCGGACGATCGCCTGCCGGTCCTCGACGGTCGGCGCACGTCGTTGCGCGTCGAACAGCCGGTCGTACGCGGCGTTCGAGTAGCTGCTATCGCTGAGCTTCCCGATCTGACCTGTCGTCAGGAGCGAGAGCAGGAAGTCGGGGTCCGGAGATCCCGACCAGCTCCAGAGCACTGCGTCGTATTCGCCCGTGCCGCCCGCCTCGGGCGTGTACAGCTGCTCCTCGAGCGTGTCGGGCTCGAGGCCCTTCGGCGTGACGCCGATCCCGATCCGCTTCCACTGGTCGGCGATCGCGAGGGCCGCTGCGAGGTATCGCGGGTCGGACGTCGGGTAGTAGAGCCGCAGGTCGATCGGCCGACCATCGCGGTCTTCGCGTGTCCCGTCCTCGTCGGAGTCGACATACCCCGCGTCGTCGAGCCGTTTCTCGGCCTCGGCGACGTCGAACGTTCGGGGCCGCGACGGCTCGCTGTGGAACACCGCGCTTGCCGGCGGGATGAGCGTCGTCGCCGGCGTGGCGTGCCCAGCCACCGCGGCGTCGATGACCGCATGTCGGTCGATCGCGTAGTCGAGCGCGGCCCGGAACGCCGGGTCACGGACCGCTGCCGTCGAGGCCCCGCCGCCATCGATCGGCTTCGCGTAGGTGTTGAAGGCCAGATGCGTGAAGCCGGACGCGCCGCCCTGGGTGACCTCGATGTCGGGAGCGGCTTCGAGACCGTCGACGTCGGCTGGCGCGACTCCATGCGCGTAGTCGATCTCCCGTGCCTCGAGCGCTGCCGCTAGCGACGCACGGTCCCTGTAGAAGCGGAAGTCGACCTCGTCCACGTATGGGCGGCCGCCCCAGTAGAACGGGTTCTGGACGAACTGCGCTGAAGCGCCGAGCTGCCAGTCGGCGACCTGGAATGGCCCGGACCCGACGACCGGTGGCTGACGCTGGAAGTCCGTCGCCGCCGAGGCGAACGGCACGCTGGCCCAGATGTGTTCCGGCAGGATCGGGACCAGGGCGCCGAGCAGCAGGGTCGTCGGGTTGGCGGTGGTCATCGTGACCGTGTGTGCATCGACGAGCTGCACTGAACGAAGGCCTGCTACGCGCGTCAGCACATCGCCGTACAGCGACAGCGGGTGATCCGCCCGCCCGTCGGCGTGCGTCGCCCCGGGCAGCGGCAGGTCATTGCCGGCCGGCGCCCAGGGCCCGACATAGCGGGGATCGCGGCTCGCCAGCAGGTATCGGAATGTGAACGCGACGTCGTTCGCATCGGCGACCTCGCCATCGGACCAGCGCATCCCGTCGCGGATCTTGAACGTCCACGTCGTCCCGTCGCGGGTCCAGCTCTCGGCGAAACCCGTCGGGACGTACGCGCCGTCCGGACCGACGCCGACGAGGACGTCGTAATCGAGGTCCGATGCCTCGGCCGACGACGCGCTCAAGGCCAGGTTGGGGTTGATCGAATCGAACTCCTGCGTCGTACCGATCCGAAGCGTCCGATCGTCCGCGCCGGAGACGACTCGCGGGCCTTCGACGAGGATGCCCACGATCAGACCGACCGCGACCAGGGCCCTCGCGAGCCGCAGACCGCGGGTCATGGCGCCGCTGCGGCGTCCACCACGGGGAGGGCGCGACCCGCGATGTCGGCGCCCGGCTCAGCCAGCCAGCACGCGGACCGGTGCCCCCCGCCGACGTCGAACAACGGCGGCGACTCGACGAGACACCGGTCGAACGCCTTTGGGCAGCGGGGATGGAAACGGCAACCGGCAGGGATGCGGACGGCGTCGGGCGTCTCGCCCTTGAGGATCGTGCGCTCCGACCGGCCCTCCCGCGACATCGGCTCGGGCGAGGGCGACACCGACACGAGCGCCTCCGTGTACGGGTTGCGCGGTGTCCGGATCACTTCCTCCGCAGTCCCGATCTCCATGATCCGGCCGAGGTACATCACGGCGATCCGGTCGGCCAGCACCCAGGCAAGCGAAAGGTCGTGGGTGATGAACAGATACGTCAGCCCGCGCTCCCAACGGAGCGCCAGCATGAGCCGCAGCAGCTCGGTCCGGATCGAGACATCGAGCATCGACACGGGTTCGTCCGCGACGATCAGCTGCGGGCCCATGACCAGGGCGCCGGCGATGACGACACGCTGACGTTGTCCGCCGGACAGCTCGTGGGGATACCGCGCCGCATACTCCTCGGCCGGCCGAAGACCAGCCGCCTCGAGCGCGCCAAGCACCCGGTCGCGTCGCTCCGAGGCGGAGCCGAGCCCGTTCACCTCGAGCGGCTCGGCCACGAAGTCGTAGATGGTCTGCTTCGGGTCGAGCGTCTCGTACGGATCCTGGAAGATGATCTGCACGCGGCGCCGGTAGTCGCGCAACTCCTGGCCCGACCACACTTTCGTGACGTCCTGCCCCTCGAAGGTGACCCTCCCGGCCGTCGGGCGTGTCAACTTCACGATCACGCGGCCGATCGTGGTCTTGCCACTCCCCGACTCGCCGACCAGCGCGAGGACCTCGCCGCGGCGGAGGGTCAGATCCACGCCGTCGACGGCGCGGACCACCGCGGTCGGCTGGCGCATCAGGCTATCGAGCATCCCGCCGCCGATCGGGAAATGGACGACGAGGTCGTCGATCCGGAGGAGATCGTCGGCCGTGCCGTGGCCGTCCGTCGAGCTGCCCGCGTCCGTCACGGCCTGTCGCTCGGTCATCCCGCGGCCGCCGCTGGCAGCGCATCGACGGCCATCGCGGGCGGCACGGTCACGGGCACCCCGTCGCTCCCGACGGGATACAGGTGGCACGCGACACGCACGCCGGAGAACGTCGTCTCAGGTGGGACGACCTCCCGGCACACCGGCATCGCGAAGGGGCAGCGCGGCGCGAAGCGGCAACCCGGAGGCGGTTGCCGCAGGTCGGGTGGTTCGCCCGGGATCACGTCCAGTGTGCGGCGATCCGCGCGGATGTTCGGGAAGGCGGCCATCAGCTTCTGCGTATAGGGATGGCGCGGCCGGCGGAATACCTCGTCGACCGGCCCCTCCTCCGCGACCCGGCCGGCGTACATCACCATGACCCGGTCGCAGGTCTCCGCGATCACCGACAGATCGTGGGTGATGAGGATCAGCGAGAGTCCGAGCTTCTGGCGAAGATGCTCGAGCAGCTCGAGGATCTGGGCCTGGACCATCACGTCGAGCGCGGTCGTCGGCTCATCCCCGATCACGATCGCCGGATCGCATGCGAGCGCCATCGCGATCATCGCCCGCTGGCGCATCCCGCCGGAGAGTTGATGCGGATAGGCGTCGCCGCGCCTGCGCGGGATACCGACGAGCTCCAGCAGGTCTCCGGCCTTCTTCCGGGCGGCCTTGGGCGACTCGCCGAGGCGCTCCTCGATCGGCTCGGCGATCTGATCGCGGATCCGACGGACCGGGTTCAGCGCGTTCATCGCGCCCTGGAAGACGATGCTGATCTCGCGCCATCGATATCGACGCAAGGCGTTGTCCGACTTCGGCACCAGGTCGATGCCCATCAACGAGATGCTGCCGGACATGATCTTCGCGTTGGCCGGCAGGATCCGGACGAGCGAGAGCGCGGTCGTCGTCTTGCCACAGCCGGATTCGCCGGCGATGCCGAGCGCCTCACCGTGCTCGAGCTTGAACGACACTCCGTCAACGGCTCGTACCGGCCCGGACCCGGTCGAGAAGTAGGTCTTGAGATCCTCGACCACGAGCAGCGGCGCAGCGGGGTCAGCGAGCTTCGGCAGGGGGCGCTGGCGGCGCTGAGCCGCGGTCGTGATGCCGGCACTCGGCGCGACCTGGTCGATCTTCGCGATGGCCTCGAGCGCCTCCTGCTCCTCGAGCTCCTCGGTCTGGACGTCCGGTGGCGTGATGCCGTCGCGGGCGGACGGGGGGACTGGCAGGCTCATCGGCGCTGCCGCCGGCGCGGATTCAGGAGGTCGTCGAGCGCGGTCCCGAGCAGCGTGAACGCGAAGACGACCATGACGATGCACGCGCCGGGCGGGACGAAGTACCACCACGCGCCGAGATTCGCCGCGCCCACGTCCTCGGCCGCGTTGAGCAGCTGGCCCCACGACGGCTGGAACGGATCGCCGAGGCCGACGAATGAGAGCGTCGTCTCGGTGAGGACGGCGCCGGCAAAGACGAGCACGGCATTCGCGACGATCAGGTTCACGACGTTGGGCAGGATGTGCCGGCGAACGATATGCAGGCGACCCGCGCCGATGACCCGGGCCCGATCGACGAACGGACGCTCCTTCAACGACAGCGCCTGAGCGCGCAGGATACGCGCGGTCGACGCCCAGCTCGTGATCCCGACCACGACGACGATGACGACGAGCGTGGTCCGGATGCCGAGCACGGTGGAGCCGGTCCCGATCACGTCCGAGATGATCGGAGCGAGGATCAGGGCGAGCACGAACGTCGGCAGGACCAGGAAGAAGTCGGTGATCCGCATCAGCACGCTATCGAGCTTGCCGCCGGCGAACCCGCCGACGATCCCGACGACACCGCCGAGGAATACCGTGATGGCCGTCGCGAGGAAGCCGATGACCATCGAGATGCGCGTCCCGTGGACCGTGAGATTCAGCATGCTGCGCCCGAGCTCGTCCGTGCCGAGCGGGAACGCCAGTGACGGTGGCTGGAGACGTCCACCGGTCGCCGTCGTCGCGGTCTGGAGCGGCCCGACGAGGAGCTCCGGGATGGCGGCGAGGACGACGAAGATCGCGATGATGACCAGGCCGAACGCGCCGTCCGGCCGGGCGATCAGCCGGCGAAGAAGCGAGTGCTCCCTGGCGGGACGGGAGACCGGTCCCGCATCCACCGTCGCGGCGGGCGCCGTCATGCGCGTACCCGGGGATCGAGCCGCCCGTAGATCATGTCGGCGCCAAGGTTGGCGAACACGACCGAGACGCTCAGGACGAGGAAGATGCCCTGGAGCACGGCGTAATCGCGGCTCTTCAGGGCATCGACGGTGAGCGTCCCAAGCCCCGGCCAGTTGAAGACGACCTCGACGGTGATCGCGCCGGCGACCACGTACCCGAGGTTGATCGCGATCAACGAGACCGTCGGCAGCATCGCGTTCGGCAAGGCGTGGCCGCGCAGCACGCGACTGTCGGTGATGCCCTTGGCGCGCGCGGTCGTGATGTATTCATCGGACATGGTCTCGATGATCGAGGACCGCATCAGGATCGAGTACTGGCCTATCAGCCCGAGGGCCACGGTCGCGACCGGCAGGACGAGGTGAGCCGACACGTCCGCGAGGTATGCGAGCGGCGAGTCATGCGTGACACCGAGCGTGGTCATACCGAATGACGGGAACCAGTGCAGCGTCGACGCGAAGATGAGCAGCAGGATCATGCCGAGCAGGAAATACGGCATCGAGTAGAGGATCAGCGACACCCCGTTCCCCACAAGGTCGAGCGGGCCGCCACGGCGCCAGCCGGCATACGCGCCAAGCGCGAGCCCGATGACGATCGCGATGATCTCCCCAAGGCCGAACAACAGCAGAGTCGGCCCCAGGCGACTGCCGACGACCTCGGTCACCGGCCGTCCTTGCTCGGCGAAGGAGTTCCCGAGGTCTCCTCGGAACGTCGCGCCGATGTAGGCGATGAGCTGGTCGGGGATCAACGGCTTGTCGATCCCCCATCGCTCGCGGATCTGTTGGATCGCCTCCGGCGAGACGTTCGGGTTACGCGCGAGGACCCGGTCCGGCGAGCCGGGCATGGCCCGGAACAGGATGAAGTTGAGGATGACGATCAGGAAGATCGTCAGCGCCGCCTGCGCGAAGCGGCGGACGATGAACCGGGTCGCCACGGTCGGATGTCAGTCAGTCGAGGGGCACGCGGCGAGGGCACGGCCCGAGCGATCCGGCCGTGCCCCGCTGGTGTCCGACGATCACTCCTCGTCGGTCGCCTTCGCGCCGCGCCGGCGAACCGCCAGCGTCCCGACGATAGCCACCAGGACGACTGCGCCAAGGGCCAGCAACAGGCCGGTGTTCGTGCCGGAGCCGCTCGTCGGCGACCCGCTGTCACCAGGCGCCGCCGTCGCCGACGCACCCGCTGACGGCGCCGTCGCTTCGCTCGCCGACGGGCTGGGAGCAGCCGTCGCGTCGGTCAGCAGCGTGTAGCCGATCGGGCCGAAGCCGAACAGAGGCGTGCCGTTCTCCGGCGGTTGGTTCTGCCAGCCACCGAAATGGTCGGTCCGGTACGCGTGGAGCTCCGAGTCGTAGTACAGCGGGATGTTAGGCACTTCCTTGTAGAAGATCTCCTGCATCTCCTTGAGCATCGCCTTGCGCTGGGTCTCGTCGATCGTCTGACCCTGCTGCTTGAACAGCTCATCGAACCTTGCGTTCGACCAGAACGTGTCGCTCGATCCACCGATCTGGTCGGTCGTGAATGGCTCGAGAAGGGAGCTCGGGTCGACGTCGCCGACCCATCCCCACATGTACGTGTCGAAGTCGGCCTTGCCTGGCGGGTCGTATTCCGGTGGCGTCAGGTCGACGAGCAGGGTGTTGTCCTCGGTCACCCCCGCATTCACCTTGATGCCCAGCTGGCCCCACCACTCGGTGATGAACTGGGCGGCGGTCGCGAGCTCCGACTCTGACGCCGGCCACGTCATCCGCAGATTGATCGGCTTGCCTTCCTTATCGAGACGATTCCCGGAGGCGTCCTTGACGTAGCCAGCAGCCGTGAGCTTCTCGTCCGCCTTTGCAATATCGAACTGTCGCAGTACGGACGGGTCGGGCGCGACGTACCACTTGGCCTGGAATGGCGGCAGTAGGCTGGTGCCGGGCGTGCCGTGGCCGGCCAGGACCCGATCGACGAGCTGCTGTTCGTCGATAGCCCAGGCGAGCGCGTCACGGAACGCGGGATCGGCGGTCGCGCGCGTCGACGAACCACCGTCCTTGATCGCCTTGGGATAGCCGTTGAACGTCAGGTACGAGTAGCCGTTGGCGAACCCCTCGACGGGGACGATGTCCGGAGTGCCCTTGAGCGCGTCGAACGCGTCGGCATTGATGCCGCGGGCGTAATCCAGCTCCCCGTTCTTCAGGGCCTGGGTCATCGTGTCGTTGTTCTCGAAGTGCGTGATGATGATCTGGTCGGCCGCGCCCTGCTTGCCCCAGTAGTTCGGGTTCCGCTGGAACTTCATGAACTGGCCCGGCGTGTATTCGACGGCCTGATACGGGCCGGTCCCGACGACTGGTGGATCGTTCGCGAAGAAGCCTTTGGCTTCAGCGTTGGCGATCTCTTCGAGCGAGTACTTCTCCCAGACGTGCTTCGGCAGGATCGGCACGTAGGCCGCCAGCAGGAGCGGCGTCGGCGTCTCGGTCGTGATCTCGACGGTCTCGGGATCGACCGCCTTGACGGACTTGACACCCGCGGACGAGACGTAGCCATCGAGATAGCCCGAGCCGAGGGTCGTCTCCTTCGACAGGGCGTCGAGCACGAAACCGTAGGTGTACGCGACGTCATCGGCAGTAGCCGGCTGACCGTCCGACCATTTCATCCCCGGCCGGATCTTGAACGTCGTGGTCTTGCCGTCATCGGACGTCGTCCAGGACGTCGCGAAGCCCTCGGTGTAGTTCAGGTCCTTGTCGTACCCGACGAGCAGGTCGTAGTTGAGCGTGAAGACCTCATAGTCGAGGACGTACACCGATTGCCACGGATTGAGACCCGAGAACTCCTGATCGGTGCCGACCTTCAGGATCAGGTCCCCGTCTGCCGCGTGGACGCTGGTCGTCGCGGGTGCCAGCGTGGCAGCGATCAGCCCGACGATCGCCAGGATTCTGCCCGCACGGGCGCGGATGGTCGAGCGCATCGACTCCTCCTCCAGGACGATCCGCCGCCTCTCCCCAGCGGACCGTCGTTCGATCACGATCAGGGCCGTCGCCGGCCGGATCGGCGGTACCGTCGCACACGCTGCGTTCGCGTGCAAGGAAACGTGTCGCTTGATGCGCCTCCGCGGTCGGCCGGGCCCATCAAACCAGTGGACGAGCCACGGCGTCGGGGTCGAGGAGGGCCGGTCGATCGATGCGGAACGCGCCGATCTCGTCGTCCGACGGCGTGCTCCCGTCGAGTGCCAGTTCGGCGAGGATGCGGCCGATGACCGACGCGTACTTGAACCCGTGCGCGGCGCCCAGACCGACGACGACGCCGGGCGACTCGGGCAACCGGTCGATCACGAAGTCACGCTCCGGCGTGAGCGTGTAGAGGCAGGTCTTGGTGTAGATCTCGGTCGTCCCGGCCGCCGGCAGGTGGTCGGCGACGAAGCCACGGACGCGCTGGGCGATGGCGGGATCCGGGTCGAAGGTGCGGGTATCCGGGCTGACCGGCTGTCCGCCGGCATCCTGCGCCACTTTCGGGCCGGCCTCGCCGTAGACCGGGAAGCCGTAGAACGATGGGTCGTCCATCCAGATCCAGACCGGGAACCGCTCCGGCACGAACAGGGTCGGATCGGGCGCTGCGAGATACGTCACCTGCTCCTTCGTGACGGTCAGTGGCAATCGACGGTCGAAGTGGGCGAGCAGGTCATTCGTCCACGCGTCGGCCGTCAGGATCACCCGACCCGCACCGAATGTGCGGTCTCCGGCATCGACCTGGTACGCGCCCGCGACCTCCCGGATGGCCTCGACGGGCGACTCAGCGAGGAGGGCCGCGCCCTGATCGATCGCGAGCCCGCGGTGCGCGACGTTCCCCCGATACGGGTCGGCGATCCCGCCCTGGGCCTGGTACATCCCGACGACGTCGTCCGTGAGGTGCCACGCCGGCCAGCGTCGCTGGATCTCGGCCGCGCCGAGCAGCTCGAATGGCACGTCCTCCGCACTCAGGCTTTCGGTGTAGTCAGCCATCGGGATGGCGGGATCCGCGGGCCACAGGTCAAGGCCGCCGGTGATCGTGACGATCTGCACGTCGGCCTCGGCCTCGACGATCGACCATGACTCGTACGCGCGCTTCGCGAGGCGGACGTAGTCGGGCCGGTGGTAGGAAAGCCGGATGATCCGGCTGTGATCGGCCGACGCGCCGTTCGCGTGCCCGAGCTCGAATCGCTCGAGCCCGAGGACACGAACGCCGGGTCGGCTCGAGGCCCAGTACGCGGCCGCTGACCCCAGCGCCCCCAAGCCGACGACGATGACGTCGAACTCGTCGCGCCCGGTGTCGATCATCGGGCGGTCGCGCGGTCGAGGGCCACGCGCAGGATCGCGGCGACGCTGATGGCGTCGGTGATGCGTCCGTCGCGCGTCATCGCGACGGCCTCGTCGAATGGCACCCAGCGGACCGTGAGCGATTCCGTCGGCTCCGGCGCTGCCTCACCAAGCCGAAGATCACGCGCGACGAACAAGACGGCCTCCTCGTCGGTGACGGAATTCGAGAGGTCGAGCCGTCCGAGCTCCCGCCAGTCGCCGGCCTCGACACCGGTCTCCTCGCGAAGCTCCCGCTGGATCCCCTCGAGAGCGGTCTCCTTCGGCGGGACGCCACCCTCGGGGATCTCCCATGACTCTCGATCGAGTGTGTAGCGGTGCTGACCGACGAGTGCGATCCGGTCCTGGTCGTCGAAGGCGACCACGCCCGCGGCGAGATTGCCGAAATGGACGACGCCGTAGATACCAGGGCTGCCGTCCGGCCGCGACACCTCGTCGTGCCACACCGTGATCCACGCGTTCTCGTACGCCACGCGCCGGCTATGGCGGATGAACCGACCCTCCATCGACGCCATCGTCGCATGGCGCGAGCGCGACCGTCGGCGCGGCCTGAAGCCGCCCTATCCTCGCTTCCCATGACGGATCCCAGGCCGGCACCGCAACGCGCGCTTCGGATGACGGATCCCAGACCGGCACCGCAAGCGCGCTTCGACGTGGATGTCGAGTGGGACGCACGCATCGTCGTCCGCGATGGCACCGAGCTGTCCGCGAACATCTGGCGGCCCGTCGCTCCCCAGGCGGGAACGACTCGGTTTCCCGCCATCCTCGAGATGATCCCGTACGGGAAGGACAACTGGCGCCGGAACGCCGATATGACCCGCGGTGAATGGTTTGCCGCGCGCGGCTTCGCGCTGTGTCGCCTTGACGTACGGGGCACCGGTTCGTCAGGCGGCGTCGCCCTCGATGAGTACACCGCCGACGAGACGCGCGATGGGTACGACGCCGTCGAGTGGCTGGCGGCGCAGCCCTGGTGCAGCGGTGACGTCGGGATGTGGGGCATCTCGTACGGCGGCTTCACGTCGATCCAGGTGGCGATGCTTCGACCGCCGCATCTCCGCGCGATCGTCCCGGTCATGGCGACCGATGATCGCTACCTCGACGACGTCCACTACCGCGGGGGCTGCGTGACGGCCAGCGAGCTCTCGCAGTACGCGGTCAGCCAGGTCGCGATGAACGCGATGCCACCGGACGCCTCGTTCCGCGGCGACGGATGGCGCGAGGAATGGCTGCGCCGCCTCGAAGCGACACCGCCGTGGCTGTTCGCGTGGCTGCGCCACCAGGCGGACGGACCCTACTGGCGGCAGGGCTCGCTCGCGCCGGGCTACGACGCCATCGAGGTTCCGATCTTCAACGTCGGCGGTTGGCACGATTCGTACGTCGATCCCGCCTTCCGGATGCAGGCGAGGTGTCGTGCCTCGTCCCACACGCTGGTGGGGAACTGGGTCCATTCGTGGCCGCACGACGCCTATCCCGGGCCCAACCTCGACGAGCTCCACGAGATCGCCCGCTTCTTCGAGCGCCATCTGAACGGCGTCGACAACGGCTGGGAGAGGGAGCCTTCCGTCGTCTGGTACGAGCACGAGTACGCCACCCCGGTGCCGTTCCCGCCCTCACTCCCTGGGCGCTGGCGCGCGGCAGCCGCTTATCCGCATCCGGCCACGAGAGTACGAACGTGGCGCTTCGGGACCGGGTCGCTCGCCGAGGGGGGTCGGAGCGAGGCGGGGGTCGACACGTTCCACCACCGACCGACGACCGGCACGAGCGGACCGCTGTCGTGGGGAGCGGGCCACGCTCCCAACGGCCTCGCCCGCGACCTTCGCCCAGACGAAGCGGATGGATTGACGTACACGAGCGACCCGCTCGACGTGGCGCTCGAGGTCCTCGGCGTACCCGAGGTCGTCGTCAATCTCGAGGTCGATGCGCCGGTCGCGACCGTGTCTGTACGGCTGTCCGATGTCGCGCCCGACGGGACCTCGGCCCTGGTCAGTGCCGGCGTGCTCAACCTGACCCATCGACGCTCGCACGCCGATCCGGAACCGCTCACCCCGGGCGTCGTCGACGAGGTCCGCGTGCCGCTCCGGACGGCCGGCTACCGCTGGCTGCCAGGGCATCGCGTGCGGGTGGCGGTGTCGTCGTCGTTGTGGCCCACGCTCTGGCCCTCCCCCTATCCAGCGACGTTCCGAGTCCACCGAGGAGGGGCCACACCGTCCCGCGTCGAGCTGCCGGTCGTGCCGCCCGCCGGCGGCGATGGCGATCTGCCGGTACCCGCCTTCCGCACCGACCCGCCGGCACTGCGTTGGCCGGCGCCAGAGGCGGCGGACGGTGACGGGCCGGCGAGGACCGATCAGCCGGTCTGGCAGGTCCAAGAGGACGTGCTGGATGGTTCGGTCACCGTCCGATTCCACGATGGCGGCGAGGACATCGTCCCGGATGGTCGCCGGCTGTACGCCGCGGAGTCGATACGGATGACGACCTGGGACGACGACCCGGCCCGCGCCGAGCTCGACGCGGACGTCGTCTACCGATGGCAGGAGCGCGACCCGGCACGGAACGGCGAGCTGACCCGGATCGAGATCCGCGCCGTCTCGCAGCAGCGAAGCACGGCGTCGGACTTCGACCTGTCGGTCCGCCTCGAGGTTGACGTCGACGACGACCGCTTCTTCGAGCGCGACTGGCGCGAGACGATCCCGCGGCACCTCGTCTGACGGACGAGGGTCCCGCTACGAGGCTGGCGTACCGTCCTGTGACGAAGGGCCGACGGGGAGACTCGTAACGGCAGCCGCAGCGCGGCGTCTTCCTCGATGGAGCGGAATACGATCGTGCGTCGCGTCGTCACCATCCTCGCAGCCTCGCTGATCGCGCTGCTCGTCGTCGGGTACGGGACGGCGAGTGCGCTGGTCTGGGACACGTTGACGCGAGTGAACGGGGAGTGCCATCCGGAGTGGGCGGACAACGACCCGACGCACTTCAGTTATCCGGGACTCGATACGAGCGGATACCTGATGCCCACACCACAGGACGTCCGCTTCCCGAGCCGGGAGGCGGGTATCGAGATCAGCGGCTGGTGGCTCCCAGCGGATGATCCGGCCGCACCGGCGATCGTCGTGGTCCATGGGCACAGCGCGTGCAAGCGAGATCACGACGTCCTTCTTCCTGCCGGGATGCTGTACCGGAATGGCTTCTCGGTGCTCCTCATCGATCTACGCGATCACGGCGAATCGACCGACGAGGACGGCCGATTCGCGGGCGGCACCGAGGAGTACCGCGACGTGCTGGGCGCGTGGGACTGGCTCCAGACGAAGGAGGGGATCCCGGCCGACCGGATCGGACTGGTCGGCATATCGCTCGGCGCGGCCACGGTCCTGATCGCAGCGGGCGAGGAGCCTCGGGTCAGCGCGACATGGGAGGATTCGAGCTACGCGGACATCGCCGTCGCCATCGACGCGGAATTGGCCCGCAACGGCTATCCCGGATTCCTCGAACCGGGTGGGGTCCTCATGGCCCGCTTGATCAGTGGCGACGATCTGCGTTCGCGAAGCCCTCTCGACGCGGTCCGCAAGATGACCGGCCGAGACCTGTACATCACCCATGGGGCGGCAGACGAGCGGCTGAGCGTCAGGTACGCCTCGACGCTCACCGCGGCCGCCCGGGATTCCGACGTACGTGTGACGACCTGGATCGTCCCGGCGGCCGGGCACACCAAGGCGATGGGACTGGTGCCCGATGCGTACGAGCGTCGTCTCATCGGGTTCTTCCAGGGAGCCCTCGCCACAGGAGGCCTCCCCGACTGAGGCACGCTCGGTGGGCGCTAGACTCGCGCGGTGACAGTCACCGACAGCGGTCCGACGATGCGTATCAGCCGCAAGGCGGAGTCCTTCACCGAATCGGTCATCCGCGAGATGAACCGAGTCGCGGTCGCGCACGGCGCCGTCAGCCTCGCGCAGGGATTCCCCGACTTCGCCTGCCCTCCGGAACTGAAGCGAGCGGTCGCGGAAGCCGTCGACGCCGACGTCAACCAGTACGCGATCACCTGGGGCTCGAAGCCGCTCCGGGACGCGATCGCCGAGACCACCCCACGCCACTTCCCAGGGTTCGGCGACATCGACCCTGAGACGCAGGTGACGGTCACCTGCGGTGCGACCGAGGCGATGATCGCCGCGATGCTCGGGCTGCTCGATCCCGGCGACGAGGTCGTCATCTTCGAGCCGTATTACGAGAACTACGGGCCCGATGCGATCCTGTCGGACGCGGTCCCCCGCTACGTGACGCTCCACGAGCCGGACTGGTCGATCGATCCCGACGAGCTGCGCCGGGCGTTCGGACCGAGGACGCGCGGGCTCGTCCTGAACTCGCCGCACAACCCGACCGGCAAGGTCTTCACCCGCGAGGAGCTCGACCTGATCGCGTCGCTCTGCATCGAGCACGACGTCATCGCCTTCACTGACGACATCTACGAGCACCTCGTCTACGAGGGCGAGCACGTCCCGCTCGCGACGCTGCCGGGCATGGCACAACGGACCGTGAGCATCCATTCGATGTCGAAGACGTACTCGGTGACGGGCTGGCGGATCGGGTGGACGATCGCGTCACCCGAACTGTCGCTCGGGATCCGGCGCGTCCATGATTTCCTGACGGTCGGCGCAGCGGCGCCGCTCCAGCAGGCCGCGGTGACCGCGCTGCGCTTCCCGGACAGCTACTACGCTGACCTGGTCGCCGGGTACCGGGAGCGCCGCGATGTGCTGGTCCCGGCGCTCCGCGCGGCAGGCTTCGAGGTGCACGAGCCGCACGGCGCCTACTACGTCATGACCGATATCCGGGGCCTGGCGGAGCGGGGCGAAGACGACGTCGCGTTCGCGCATCGGCTGATCCACGATCCGGGTGTCGCCGCCGTCCCGGGCTCGTCGTTCTTCTCGAGGCCCGAGCTCGGGCGGACGAAGGTCCGGTTCGCGTTCCCCAAGAAGGTCGAGACGCTCGAAGCGGCCGCGGAACGGCTGGCGCGCCTCGCCTAGGCGGCGCCGTCAGTCCGCGGGCACGTCCGGGATCGCCTCGCGGACGATCGCGCGGATCTCGCCCCTGGCCTCGGGGCCGTCATAGCGCAGGAGCGGATCGGCGACCATCGCGCGCTCGCGGATGTCGCCGTCGATACGCGTGTACAGCACCGGGAAGATCGCGCCGGTCCCGTCGGCCTCGAGCGTGACGCCGACGGCGTTCGGTCCGCCGTCATCGAGGAAATGGGTCAGCGGCTGGACGCCGTCATCGACGAGTCCCGCGTCAGGGTCGACCGTGAAGACCCGGGCGAGATACGCGCGCTGGTGCCAGAGCTCAGGGGCATCGGCAAGCTCGCCGGCGATGACCCCGACAATGTCGCCGAGCGCGATCGATGGTCGGTCGATCGTCTTCCCGAACCGTGTCTCGGCCATGTAGCGCGCGAGCACGCGGGAGTTGTAGCGCGCGCCGTGGACGGCGCCCGAATTCGCCGGGACACCGTGCTTGACGAGGCCTTTGGCCGCCTGGCCGATCGTGCCGGCGAAGAACACGCCGGGCAGGGTCGTGCTCTCCCACCACGACGAGAGCAGCGGGAGGCGGGAACGACCGCTGATCGAGCAGCCGATGTCGGGCAGGTCGAGCAACGGCGTCACGAACCCGGTCGCCGAGATCACGTCGTCGACCTCGATGGCCAGCTCGTTGCCGTTGTCCGTCCGTCGCAGGTGGACCGTGAGACTCCCGTCGCCGCCCTCGGTGCGTTCGATGCGGTCGAGCGCCGCGTTGAGGACCGCGACGCCACCGCCCAGGACGAAGTCCTCGTACGGCTGGACGTACCGCGCACGGACCCCGGCGAGCGAGTTGGTCTGGACGGAGAACTTCGCGGGTGACGGCGAGACGAGCGCGATCGAACACGCCCACGGCAGGAGCCCGTTCGCCAACTCGAACCCGGAGTTCTGCTTGCCGAGCATGAGGACCCGGTGACCCGCGTAGCTCTCGGCCGGTCGCACCTCGGCGTAGTGATGCGTCAGTTCCATCCCGATGCCGGGTGGCGAGTACGGCTCCGCGACACCGACCGCGACGACGAGGACCTGAGCCCGGTACTCGCCATCGGTGGTTTCGACGGCGAAACCGCCGCCCTCCGCGTCGTCGATCCGGCGTGTGGCGGTCCACCTGCAGCCATAACGGATGGCGACGCCCGCTCGCTCCGTGTACAGCGCGAGGTTCTGCTCCATCTCCGGGCGGGACGGGAAGTAGGAGGTGCCATCCATCAGGCCCGGCTGGAGCGCGCGCGCCTCGGGCTCATCGGCCAGGAGACTGTTCCAGTCGTAGCGCTCGTACGCCCTCGAGCCCTGCGACGCGGGGGCATGCGGCTTCGTCCAGGACAGGAGACGCTGGAAATGCGGCCAGCGGCGGAACATCCCGCCCGGCGCCGGGTCTTCGGAGATGACCGCGTGGTCGATCCCGTTCCGCCGGAGGGCGTACGAGACCTGGATCCCACCTGGGCCGGACCCGATGACGATGACCGGGTACGAACCCGGCGGGAACGGCCCGGTCGACTCGGTCACGTCCCCGTGCGGTTCGCCGCTCGGAGCCGGCGTGTCTGTGCCTGCAGCATGCGGTACATCACCTTCGGATGGCTGATGAGGAACGACTCGAGCTGCGGTCCGGGCAGCACCAGGCAGCGCATCTGGCGCGTGGCGATCACATCGGCGATCGCGGGGACACCGATCAGGATCGCCACCTCGCCGAAGAAGTCGCCCCGCTGGAGCCGAGCGAGTTCACGGCCACTCGCTTCCACCCGAGCCTCTCCGTCGACGATGACGAAGAACCCCGAGCCAGACAGACCCTGGTGCACGATCGTCTCGCCCTCGGCGAACATCCGCTCGTCGAAGATGTGGATGATCGCCTCGAGCTGCGGCGCCGACAGGTCCGAGAACAGGCCGAAACCGGAGATCGCGTCGATCAGTTCGTCGCGGTCGATCATGACGCGCATCGTGCCACGCCCGCGTCCAGCGCGTTCGCCCCGAGTGTCGTCTTCGCGACCTTGACGCTCGACCGCCGCGCAGCGCAGCATCACGCACGGATGGAGACCGGCACGACCATCACCCCCGACGACCGCGCGGAGCTGTTGGCCGGCGCTCCGTTGCTCGCCGGCGTCGACGCGGCGGGGCTCGATGCGATCGCTCGGCGCGTCGTCGAGGTCGAGTTTCCCAAGGACCACGTGATCGCCCGCCAGGGGGAGGTCGGCACCGGCTTCTTCATGGTCGCTCGCGGCTCGGTCCGCGTCGTCCGCGACGGCACGACGATCGCGCGTCTTGGCCCGGGCGACTTCTTCGGGGAGCTGTCGGTGCTCGACGGGCGCCCGCGCGTCGCGCAGGTCGTCGCGGACGAGCCGACCGTGTGCCTGGCGCTCGCGACGTGGGACTTCGAGGCCGTCGTCACGGAGCAACCGGCGGTGGCGCTCGCGATCCTTCGAGGGCTCGCGGGACGCCTCCGCGGCCTCACCGAAGCCGACCGCCACTAACGGCCGGCCGGCCAGCACGGATGCGCGAGGACCAGGGCCCACCGTCCGGCACGGTCACGTGCCTCTTCAGCGACATCGAGGGCTCGACGCGGCTCGAGCTGGCACTCGGTGCGGGGCCGTATCGCGAACTCCGGGAGCGCCATCGTGAGCTGCTGCGGGCGGCGTTCGGTGCCCACGACGGCTACGAGCAGTCGACCGAAGGTGATTCGTTCTTCGTCATCTTCCGGCGCCCGCTCGATGCGGTCGCTGCCGCCGTCGATGGCGAGCGAGCGATCGAATCCGAGGTATGGCCGGATGGCGCCAAGGTCCACGTTCGGATGGGGATCCATACCGGCGAGATCGAGTCGGTCGGCAGTGACGTCATCGGGTACGACATCAACCGGACGGCGCGGATCGCCGCCGTCGCCCATGGCGGCCAGGTCCTCGTCAGCGACACGACGAGGTCGCTGATCGCGGACGCCCTCCCCGCCGACGTGTCGCTGCGGGATCTCGGCCGGCACCGGCTCAAGGACCTGCGGGCGCCGGAGCAATTGAGCCAGCTCGTGATCACGGGACTCGATGACACGTTCCCGCCGTTGCGCTCGCTCGACGCCCGACCGAACAACCTGCCGATCCAACTCACGACCTTCGTCGGGCGCGAACGCGAGGTCACGGAGGCGGTCGGATTGCTGGGCACGACCCGGCTGCTGACGCTCACCGGACCGGGCGGGACGGGGAAGACGCGGCTGTCGCTGCAGCTCGCGGCGAGCACCGCGGATGACTTCCCGGGCGGCGTCTGGTTCGTCGCGCTTGACGCCGTCAGGGACCCATCGCTGGTCGTGCCGACGATCGCACGGACGCTCGGCCTGGCGGAGACGGCGAACCGCCCGTCGATGGACGTGCTCGCCGACGAGATCGGCGACCGGCAGGTCCTCGTGGTCCTCGACAACTTCGAGCAGGTCGCCGAGGCAGGACCCGACGTCGCGGAACTGCTCCGACGCTGCCCGAACCTGAAGGCGATCGTCACGACGCGCATCCCGCTCCGGGTCTCGGGCGAACAGGAGTATCCGGTGCCCGGCCTCCCAGCGCCGCCGGATACGACCCACTTGTCGGAGATGGAGCGGCTGAACCTGCCGCGCGAGTTGCGCGAGCTGGATCTCGAGACGCTCACCCAGTTCGAAGCCGTCCGATTGTTCATCGCCCGAGCGACAGCCGTTCGTCCCGCGTTCCAGGTCACGAACGCCAACGCACCCGCCGTCGCAGGCATCGCCGCTCGGCTGCATGGCATGCCGCTCGCGATCGAACTCGCGGCCGCGCGGACGAAGTTGCTCACCCCGGACCAGATCCTCGCGCGTCTCGAGCATCACCTCGATCTGCTGACGGCGGGTTCGCGCGACCTGCCCGAGCGGCAACAGACGCTACGCGGGGCGATCGGCTGGAGCTATGACCTGCTGGATGACGGAGCGCGTCGACTGGTCGATCGGCTCTCCGTGTTCAGGGGCGGGTTCGACCTCGAGATGGCCGAGCGGGTGTGCGGGCCGGCCGACGAGGTCGGCGGTGACGTCGTCGAGCAGGTCGGCGAGCTCGTCGACCAGAGCCTCGTCCGCCTCGACGAGAGCCACGCCGAGACCGCGCCCGAGGCGCGGTTCGCGATGCTCGAGACGATCCGCGAATACGCCGCTGAGATGCTGGCCAGTCGAGGGGATGCCGTCGTCACCGCCGACCGGCATGCCGCTGCGATGCTCGAGCTCGCGCAGATGGCGGCGCCCCGCTTGTCGGGCGAGGATCAACGGACGTGGCTCGATCGCCTCGAACGAGAGCACGACAACATGCGCGCCGCTCTCGACTGGGCGATCGCGAAACCCGATCCGATACTTGGGGTCCGGCTCGCCACGTCCCTCTGGCGTTTCTGGCAGCAGCGTGGCTATCTCAACGAGGCGCGCGCGCGGTTCGAACGGATCGACGCGGAGGCGTGGACGGTCGACCCCGTCGACCGGGCACGATTTGCCGAGGCGTACGGCGGTGTCGCGTATTGGCAGTCGGACGCAGCTACGGCGAGGCGGCTCTACGACGAGGCCCTCGCTCGCTGGCGCGAGATCGGTGACCGGCGGGAGATCGCGAATGCGCTCTACAACCGCGCCTACGCCGACATGATCGACATCATGGAGGGCAAGGTCCCGCGGCCCGAGTCCGGGTCGTCGATCCCGACGCCCCTGCTCGACGAGGCCCTCGCGACGTACCAGGAACTCGGCGACAAGGGTGGCGAGGGCAACATCCTGTGGGCGCTGGGCAGCGTCTACTACTTCACCTCGGACGCGGCGGAGGCCGAGTCGTGGTATCGCCGGTCCCTCGAGCTGCATCGGAGCGCAGGCAACAGGACGATGGAGGCCTGGTCACTCCACATGCTCGGACTGGCGACCGTCGGTCAGCGGCGCTTCGAGGACGGGCAAGAGGTCGTCCGTCACGCCCTCCGCCACTTCTACGAAGCCGGCGACGTGGCCGGCGTCACCCTCGTGCTCGATGACCTCGCGATCGCCGCCCTCGGCCTCGGCGATCGGGAACGCGCCGGCCGGCTGTGGGGCGCCGCCCGTCACCTCCAGCAGCGCACGGGCACGGGGCTGGCTGACTACGTCCGGCGGACCAACGCGCTCTTCGGGGTGCCCACTCCGAAGGACACGTTCCCATCGGAGGAACTCGAGCGGTTGGCTGCCGAGGGCGCCGCGATGTCCTTCGACGAAGTCGTCGCATATGCGCTCGAGGTCCCCGCGAGCGAGCTGCCGTCGTCGCGCGTAGAGGTCGTCACATGATCGAGGAGCGCTCACCCGAACTCACGTCGCTCGCGGTGCTCGACCAGGTCCGCAGCGGCGAGACCGGCGTGAGGTGGCGGGGCGCGGCTCTTCGAGGACGTCCGCGCTGCGGGCGGCGTCCTTGCGCCGCGCGCCGACCGGTCGCGGCTGGTCAGGCTGCCGCGGCAGTCCTTTGGTTCAGCCGCTCGAGAGCGTCGAGTACGCCGTCCGCGCCGGGGTTGACGCCGATCGGCGAGATGTGGCTCCAGGCGATCTTCCCGTCGGGGTCGATGACGTAGAGAGCGCGCTCGGACTCGCCGTCGTCCTCGCGATAGGCGTTGTAGGCCATCGAGACCTCACCCTTCGGGTGGAAGTCGGACAGCAGCGGGAACTGGATGTTGCGGTCCTTGGCGAACGCGAGATGGCACCAGACGTTGTCGACGGAGATGCCCAGCATCTGCGCGTCGTAGCGACGGAACTCATCGATCAGCTCGTTGAAGAGCGACATCTCGTTGCTGCACACCGGGCTGAAGTCGGCCGGGTAGAAGGCGAGGACGACGGGCCGCCCGGCGAAATCGGAGAGCGAGACGCGTTGGTCGGGAGTGTCCTTGAGGTGAAAGTCGGGCGCCTGGGTCCCCACCGCCAGCGGCTCCTTGCGCTGCCTCGGCGCGGCCCCG
The DNA here is from genome assembly GCA_035703005.1 of Candidatus Limnocylindrales bacterium. Taxonomy (GTDB): domain Bacteria; phylum Chloroflexota; class Limnocylindria; order Limnocylindrales; family CSP1-4; genus SPCO01. The sequence goes on from DASSZA010000303.1 coordinate 30,898, forward strand.
TTCGCGTCCTGCTCGGGGTTGCTCGACCCGTCCTTGGCCAGCCCGAACTCGCGGTCCTGGGCCGACGGCTTGGTCCGCTGCCAAGCGTAATGGTTGTCGTTCATGCCGCGGGCTCCTTGACGCGAGACTGCGCTGCCCTGCCGATCGCAACTGCCAGCGCCTCTAGCTGGTACGAGCCGTCGTGCCGCTCGCCATTGATGAAGAAGGTCGGAGTGCCGTTGACGCCGCTTCGTACGCCCGACATGAAGTCATCGCGGACCTTCTGCGCGACCTCCGGCGAGCCCATGTCGGCGATGAACTGGCGGATATCAAGGCCCAGTGCCTGGGCATAGGCGAGCAGGTCGCGATCGCCCAGGTTCTGCTGGTTGTCGAACAGGGTGTCGTGCATCTCCCAGAAGCGGCCCTGCATGCCGGCAGCTTCCGCCGCGTACGCGGCGTTGCGCGCGTGAGGGTGGATCTGGGCCAGCGGGAAGTTGCGGAACGCGAACCTGAAGAGGTGTCCGATCCGGCGTTCGAGCTCCTGGACGATCGGATGGGCGAGCCCGCAGTACGGGCATTCGTAGTCGCCGTACTCCAGGAGCTCCACGGGAGCGTCAGGATCGCCACGCACGTGGTCCCGGCGCTCATCGAGCGGCATCGTCAGTCTGCTCATGTCTCCACCATCGGGGCGCAGTCGGTCGTCATCGGTCGAGCCTAGGCAACCGACTGGCCCGTGGCAGTATCCGGCGTTACGCCGCGCCCTCCGGCGCCCGGGCGGCTGTCGGCTTCGTGACGGCCGGGGCGGCCGCCCGGTTCGGCTAGACTGGCGGTCGATGGCAGCCGAGCCGATCCCCGCGCCCCGCCCCAAGACGGGCATCCCCAAGAACCCCGGCCGTCGTGAGCTCGGGATGACGGCGACGCTGCTCTTCCCGAACCGCGAGATCGTCGAGCAGTTCTACGTCCCGATCATCTACACCGCGTGTCGGACGTGCTACTCGGAGATGCCGCCGGAGGAGATCTTCCGCAAGTCGGTCGACGGCGAGTTCGACCCCGCCAAGATGCAGAAGCTGATCGCATCCGTGATCGAATCCGGTCACGGCTCGACCATCGAGCACATCGTCTTCACGTTCGGCATCACCGGTGTGTCGCGGACGCTGTCGCACCAGCTGGTCAGGCACCGGGCCGGCGTGGCGTTCGACCAGCAGAGCCAGCGCTACGTGAAGTTCAAGGGCGCGGCGACGATGCTCCCCCACTCGATCGCCGAGGGCGACGAGGCGCTGCGCGAGCGGTACGAGGATCAGGTCTCTGGCGCCCTCGAGCTGTACGGGGAGATGCTCGAGGCCGGACTCCCTGGGGAGGATGCCCGGTTCGTGTTCCCGAATGCGACCCGGACGAACCTCGTCATGACCGCCAACCTGCGGGCGCTGATCCACATGTCAGGACTGCGCCTGTGCACGATGGCGCAGTGGGAGATCCGCCGGCTGTTCCAGCTGATCCGCCAGCAGATCTTCACGGTCTCGCCGTTCCTGGGGTCGTTCCTTGCTCCGAAGTGCGTGCCGCTCGGGTACTGCGACGAGTTCAACAACCGCGACGAGCACTGCCCGATCCGGCCACACAAGGACAACGTCCTTGGCGCGTGGGCGGAGAAGGCAGCGGCCGCGAAGGCCGCGGGTCGGGAGCTGCCGCAGGTCTAGGGCGAGTCGACCAGGCGGATCTCGCGCGGCTCGGCGTCACGGGCGAGGAACGTGAACAGTCGCTCGCCTTCCGCCTCGATCCCGGCGCGTTGCTCCCCGCTGACCGGCACGTAGAGCGTCACCGTCATCGTCGCGGCCTTCTTCTCGGTTCGGATCCGCCAGGCTGCGCCGAGGTAGCCGTCGATGAGCACGCCACCCTTCCACACGAGATCCTCGATCTTCAGCCCATCGACGAGGATCCGCGACCGGTCGTCGTGCGACAGGAACACGTTGTCGTATTGCGGCAGGAAGCGGATCGGAGCTGGTACGTCCGGATCCGCGATCAGTCCCTCCTCGACGTCGAACAGCTCCCTGCCGGCCTCGTCGCGGAATGTCCGCAGGCGCGGCCGCAACCGCTCGACGACCTCGCGGAGCCCGGCCAGCCACGACCACACCCGCATATCCGAGGTCGATGCCGGCCCGAAGACCGCGAGGTACCGAAGCACGAGATCATCGACGCTTGGCGCCGTCACCATCGCGGCGCCCAACCACGCTTCGGCGGTCGTATTGGTCGGCCGACCGGTCCGGCCCCAAAGACCGCGCGGCGGCACCTGGACGAGCGGCAGCAGGAACCGAGCGGCGTACGCGAGCGACGTCGAGTCCCGGTCCGGCCAGGCGGGCGCAAGCGCCGAGCCGAGCTCGGACGGCGTCATCGGCCGCTCCTCCAATAGCGCTCGCGCACGCGCGAGGACGGCATCGAGATCGACGCCGACGAGGCGCTTGGTGAATGGGCTGCTGCGCCACGATCGCGCCATGACGTCGGCGAGGATCGGGTACACCGCGAGCGCGTCGGGCGACGTCACGAGGTGGAGGGTCCCGCGCAGGAGGCCCAAGCGGACGGCCTGCCGCGCCTCGATGGCGCCACTCAGCTCCGATGGGTCGAACCCCTCGATACGCGTCCAGAGCCCGACGTATGGGTCGATCGGCTCCTGGGCCTGCATCCCCACGAGGTGGTCGACGACATCGAGCGCAGGTCGCCGGACGCGCTCGAGCAGTAGCTGTCGCGCGAGCAGCGTCCGGTTCAGCGCTCTCCGCGTCAGTACGGGCGACGAGGTCGTGGCTGTCACGCGCCCATCGCTCGCTCGAACGCCTCGAGCGTATCGGTCGAGAAGAGCGCGAACGTCACCGAATCGAGTGCGTCGGGGTGCTCGGCAACCCAGGCGTCGACGGTCTGCAGGGCCACCGGCGCGGCGAGGTCGACCGGGTACCCGTAGATACCGGTCGAGATCGACGGGAACGCGACCGTCCTGGCCGCCTCTTGCGCTGCCACGTCGAGCGAGGTCCGGTACGCACCGGCGAGCAGCTCGGCCTCGCCAGCCGCGCCGCCTCGCCAGACCGGCCCGACGGCGTGGATGACGATGCGCGCCGGAAGCTGACCAGCCTCGCTGACCAGCGCGCCCCCCGTCGGGCAGTGGCGTCGTGGGCCGTAGCGGCGTTCGAGGTCCGCCATGATGGCCGGGCCACCCGCTCGGTGGATCGCGCCGTCGACCCCGCCGCCACCGCGAAGACCCTCGTTGGCCGCGTTCACGATCGCGTCCGCCGCGATCCGCGTGATGTCGCCGTGGACGAGGCGGATCTCGGTCACGTGCCGGGGTCGAGGTCCTCGACGAACCGACGGATGACCCGCGCCAGACGCGGTCCCGCGGATGCACCGGCCTCGAGGACCTCCTCGTGGGTCAACGGCGCCCCGGTATAGCCGGCACCGGCGTTCGTCACGAGCGAAACGCCGCATACCTCGAGCCCGACCCAGCGCGCAGCGATGCATTCGAGCACCGTCGACATGCCGACCGCGTCGCCGCCGAGCCCCGCGAGCATCCGGACCTCGGCTGGCGTCTCGTAGGTGGGGCCGGTGAGGCCGACGTACACGCCCTCGTGCATCTCGACGCCTTCGGCTGCCGCGGCGGCCTTGAGGGTGGCACGCAGGCGCGGGCTCCACGCCTCGGTCATGTCGGGGAACCGCGGACCGAGCTCATCGGCATTGGGGCCGATCAACGGGTTACGGCCCGTGAGATTGATGTGGTCGCGCATGATCATGAGCGTCCCAGGCCCGGACGACGGATCGAGCCCACCCGCGGCGTTGGTCAATACGACGACGCGAGCCCCGAGCGCACGGAACAGCAGCACCGGCTGGACGACGAGCCCAGGGTCGTGGCCCTCGTAGAGGTGGAACCGACCCTGGAGCATGACGACGCTGCGATCACCAAGGCGGCCGAGCAGGAGACGCCCGACGTGACCAGGCGCGGTCGCGGCGGGCCACCCGGGGAGCTCCGCGAACGGGATCGCGACGGCGTCCTCGAGATCGTCAGCCAACCCACCGAGGCCTGACCCGAGCACGATGCCGACCTCGGGCACCACGTCGGTCCTCGCCCGGACCGCTTCCACCAACGCCGCGATGCGCCCAGGCTGATCGATCGGTGGGATCGGGCGACGTGGATCGACGGTGTCGATGTCGGCGATGGTCATGGCCTCCTCGCGGCGACGTGTGCGCATCGCCAGCATGACAGGCGGAGGCCGGGGCCGTGGGTGGAGCGGGTCGTGACCCGGGAAGGGCTTCGTCGCGCCCGACGGAAGTATCGACACCGGGATGCCGATCGCGTCCCGCCGGGCGCCTACCCTGGGACGGGCCGTGGTGAGACGGCCGCGCGACCCTGAGCAACGAAGCGCCCGAAGCGACCGGCGGCGGAACGAAGGGCCCTTGATGTGATCTCGGTTTCCTGCGGTCCTGTCGGCCACTTCGGGCACGACCTACGGTATCGGCCGTGTCAGCGACGGGTCAACGCGCTTATCCACGAACATCGAACCGAACGCGACGGGCGTTTCCACGTGATCCGGACGGCTGTGGGAAGGGTGTGGATAACCCTGTGGACGAGGGGCGGTCAGCCACCCATGGCGAACATCTCGATCTTCGGCAGATCGTTGGTCGACTGCGACCGCAGCTCCGAATAGCGATCGTCGCGCGTTCGCCACGTGTCGGCGAGGAACGCGAGCAGCTCCTCATCGCTCGACCCATCCCGTAGCACGGCGCGGAGGTCACGGCCCGCAACGGCGAACAGGCACGTGTAGAGCTTGCCGTCCGCCGACAGTCGAGCTCGGGTGCAATCGCGGCAGAACGGCCGCGTGACCGACGAGATGATCCCGAACTCACCGCCGCCATCCAGGTAGCGATATCGACCGGCCACCTCGCCGCGGTACGCCGGCTCGGCGGGCTCTGCGGGCCACCGCGAGGTCACCATCTCGACCAGCTCGGCGGCCGGCACGACCTCGTCGAGCCGCCAGCCGTTCGAGTGCCCGACGTCCATGTACTCGATGAAGCGGAGGGTCACCCCCGCGTCACGCGCCCAACGGGCCATCGGGACGATCGAGTCCTCGTTGATCCCGCGGCGGACCACCATGTTGATCTTGACCGGCGTCAGGCCCGCCTCGAGCGCCGCGTCGATCCCATCGAGCACCTTCGCGACGGGGAAATCGATGCCGTTCATCGCGCCGAAGGTCGCATCGTCGAGTGAGTCGAGGCTGACCGTGACTCGCCGCAGACCAGCATCCGCGAGCGGACGGGCGAGGGCGCGCAACGCCGCACCGTTCGTCGTGAGCGTGAGGTCGAGCGAGAGTCCCTCAGCGGTGCGCAGCTCCGCGAGCATCCTGATGAGCTGGGGCAGACCGCGTCGGACGAGCGGTTCGCCGCCGGTGATCCGCAGCTTCTGCACGCCGAGCTGCGCGAACGCCGTCGCGGCGCGGTGGATCTCCTCGAACGACAGCACCTGGTCCTTCGGCAGGAACGCGTAGTCGCGCCCGAAGATCTCCTTCGGCATGCAGTACGTGCAGCGGAAGTTGCAGCGGTCCGTGACGGAGATCCGCAGGTCATGGAGCGGCCGGCCGAGCAGGTCCGTCGGCTGTGGCTGCGGCGCCATCCCCCTCCGCGGGATCGTGCTGGTGGGCGCGGGAAGCGTGTCCATCGAACGCCCATCGTAGCGCCGAACTGCGTTGCACCCGCACAACGGCGCGATCTCGCGGTCACTCACAGGTACGACCGGCGTAAACCGGTGGTACCACTAGCGGACTCCACCACACCGAACTCGCTGGCACGATGCCTGCACGCCCCGAAGCGCCACCTTTCCGACGAGGGATCCACGCATGGCATCGACCGACGCGAAGAGCGGGTTCCGTCTCCCCTGGAGTGCGGATCGGAACGACTCCGCCGACCCAGCGACCGAGAACGTTGACCAGACGGTCGACGAGGCGCAGCCCCAGGGCGCCGTCCACGAGACGGCGGCCACGACCGAGGCCGCCTCGACGAACGTCGCCGATGAGCAGGCCCACGTGGGGTCCTCGGCGGCCTCGGCGCCTGCCGTCGACGCCACACCGACCTGGGACGCGTCCGCTGCCGGCGGCGCCAATGGTGCGCCGTCGCGAAAGCCCAACAAGTTCATGGCGGACCTCACCAAGGCCATGCAGACGGCCGCCGAGGCCGCCCGCGCCGACGTCCTCGAGAAGTTCAACGCGGAGGCGAAGGCGCACATCGAAGGCATCCACGCCAGCACGGCCGACGAGGCGACCCAGCTTCGCAAGCGTGCCGACGACGATGTCGCCTCGATCCGCGAGTGGTCGAAGACCGAGATCGCGCACATCCGCGAGGAGACCGACGAGCGGATCGCTCATCGCAAGGAAGTCCTCGAGCGCGAGGTCGAGGCGCACGCTGCACAGATCGAAGCTCGGATCGAGCACGTCCAGGCGCGCGTGACCGGGTTCGAGTCAGAGATGGCCGCATTCTTCGAGCGCCTTCTCGCCGAGGAGGATCCCACGCGCTTCGCGGCCATGGCCGAGACGCTGCCCGAGCCGCCCTCGTTCGATGATGACGACGTCGCCACTGCCGAGTGGACGGCCCCGGTCCAGACCTCGGTCGAGGTCGAGCCGGCTCCGCAGCCGGCAGATGCATGGGGCACGCCCGAGTACGAGCAGGCGCACTCCGAGGCGCCCGTCGAGGCCGCCGAGGTGGCTGAGGCGAACACTTGGGAATCAACGGAGGCGACCACCGAGACCGTCGAGGCTTCGACGGTCAACGAGGCCCCCGCGGGCGAAGAGACCGTGGCTGACACGCCCGTCGCTGAGCAGTGGGTTGCCGAGACCCCGGCCGAGAGCACGGTTGACGCGTACGGCTGGTCGACCGAGTCGGCGTCCGGCGACACCACGACCAGCGATCAGCTGGCCGATGCCCAGCCTGCCTCCGAGGCGACCGCTGAGCCGAAGCAGGACAGTGGTGACCTCTTCGGTCTCCGGGCCGAGGAGCCCGTCGCCGACCCGAGTCAGGGCGACGACCCCGACCCGCGCCTCGCGGCGCTCGGGTTGGACAGCGAGTTCGCCAGCGCGGAGGCCGAAGCCGCCGCGTTCACCGCCGAGCCAACGACCGACGAGCAGGAGATCCCGACGATCGCCGACGACGCGCTCGCGGCGCGCCTCGCGGGCCTTGTCGCTGACGAGTCGCCTTCCGGGTCCGCACCCGAGACCGTCTCGACTCGTGTCGTCGTGACCGGGCTCGTGAGCGTCGCGAGCATCGCGGGCTTCAAGCGCAACCTCGCTCGCGTCGAGGGTGTCCGATCGGTCGGCGTCTCGTCCGGTCCTGACGGTGAGTTCGTGTTCGCCGTTACCCACGAGCCGGCACTCGACCTC
>DASSZA010000058.1:0-8189 GCA_035703005.1 Candidatus Limnocylindrales bacterium
GCGATCCCCAGGATCTCGCGCTCACGAGCGGCGACCTCGCCGAAGGCCTCGGGTCGGAGCGTGCAGATGGTCTCTCGGCCGACGCGCCGGGTCGCGACCAGTCCTGCGACTCGAAGTCGCTTGAGATGATGGCTCATGAGCGGCTGGGACAACCCAACGTGGGCGATCAGCTCGGCGACGCTTGCCTCGCCGTCCGCCAGGCGGCGCACGATCCGCAAGCGGTTCACATCGGCGAGCGCCTTGTGGAAGGTGCGCAGGTCGCGCAGGTCCTCGGGTTGGAGGACGATGGAGGCGATCGTGGAGCGGAACCGGGCGGGGGTCGGCACGCGAAGAGGGCGTCTCCTGGGGAACCGGTGCAGGCCGGATGTATCAACGATCGTTGATATCAACGGGCGTTGATGCTATGAGCGCGCCTGCCGCGTGTCAAGCGACCCGATCCGTCCCGCCCGACTAGCCGGCCTGCGCGACTAGACTCCTCGACCATGGACCGCGGGACCCGCCTCGTGCTGCTCGCCGTCTTCGGGGCGGGCGTGTTCCTCGCCGGGCTCGAGCTGATGATCACGGCCGTCGCACTGCCGTCGATCCTGGCGGACCTCGTCCAGGCCAACGGCACATCGGCCTGGACCGAGTTGCGCAAGGCCAGCTGGATCATCAACGGGTACCTGCTGGTCTACATCGTGATGATGCCGCTCGCCGGTCGTCTCGCCGACCTCTGGGGTGCACGGCGGCTGTCGATGATCGCCCTCGTCATCTTCACGCTGGGGTCGCTCCTTGCCGGGATGGCCCAGGACCTCGACCAGCTGATCGGTGCGCGTCTCGTCCAGGCCGTGGGCGGCGGCGTGCTCGTCCCGGTCGGAACGGCCGCCGCGGCACACCTCTACGAGGCCCACGGGCGGCCTCGGGCGCTTGGTGTCATCGGCGCGCTGACGTTCCTGGGGATGGCGGCAGGGCCGTTCCTGGGCGCCGCCATCCTCTCTGCGATCCACCCCGATTCCGTCCTTGAGAGCGCACGTCTCACGGGCGGCCCGCTCGAAGCGGTCCTTGTCCCAGCCTGGCGCTGGATCTTCTACGCCAACATCCCGATCGCGATCGCTGCGCTCGTGCTCGCATGGGCGGCAGCACCGGGTTGGGAGACGCCGAGACGACCTGGTCGCCTCGATCTCCTCGGCGCGACGGTCTTCGGGATCGCCCTGACGAGCGGTCTCGTGGCGCTGACGCTGGTAGGTGCCTCCGGCGACCTCGCGAGCCCATTCACCCCTGAGCGACTGTCACTCGCACTCGCCGTGGTCGCGGTCATCGCGACGGCGCTCGCGGTCCTTCGGGCCACCCGCGTAGCCGACCCGTTCCTCGACGTCCGCCTGTTCCGGCGGGCGGGGTTCAGCGCGGCGACGCTGGTCTCGCTCCTCACCGGCTACGCGTTCGCCACGGCGATCATCGGCGGCGCGGTGTTCGTCGATCGCGTCCTCTACGGCGGACCCGACGAGCAGCGACTCGCGCTCGGGGCACTTGCAGGTGCGACCGCAGTCGGGGCGCTCGCGTCCGGGTTCGCGGTCCGGATCGCGAGCTACCGGTTGGTGACGCTCGTCGGTCTCGGCGCATCGATCGTCGCGCTGATCGTGATGTCCCGCTGGTCGCCCTCGACGACGACGACTCAGGCCGCCGCAGCGCTGGGGCTGTTCGGGCTCGGCTTCGGCCTGTCGGTGACGCCACGGTCGACAGCCGCGGTCGAGGCGGCCGGTCAGGCCTCCTTCGGTGCTGCCTCGTCCGTCGTGACCGTGGCTCGGATGCTCGGCATGGCTGTCGGCCTGGCCGTCCTGACGGCCTACGGATCGACGACGATCGACAGGTTATCCGCCCAGGTCTACGCCTCCCCTGATGCCTACCTCCAGTACATCCCCGATACCCTGCGGGACCGCCCGCTCAAGGACCCGCTCGTGGTCGAGGCACTCGAGTCCTGGGCGTCCCGCGAAGCCGCATCGATCATGGTCGGCTTGTACCTCGTGGCGGCCGTCGTCCTCGTCGTCGCGGTCCCACCCGCACTCGCCCTCGGTGGGACGGCGCGGCGGAAGCAGGCCGCGCGTATGCTGCCGAACGATGGCGCTCCAGACCCCGGTCTCATCCTCTGACCCGCCGGTCGGTCCCGCCGGGGAACCGGTCGCACGACGTCGATCGCCGACCTCGTCCGACGGGCCGGGCCGGATCGCCGTCACGGGCCGTCTGGACGGAGCCTTCCGCGACCTCGATGACGACGCTGCCCTCGAAGCGCTGCCGCGGATGCTCGCCGAGCCCGAGCCGTGCGTGTGGGTGGACCTGGCCGGGCCGTCGCCTGAGCGCGTGGAGACCGTCGCCCGAGTGCTCGGGCTCCATCCGCTGATCGTCGAGGACGTCCTCGAGGGCAACCAGCGCGCCAAGATCGAAACGACCGACGGTCTCGTCCATATCGTCCTGTTCGCCCTCGATCGCGATGCGTCGAACGTTGCCAACGAGATCGACCTGGTCCTCAGCAAGGGCTTTCTGTTCACCGTCCACGACACTGGATGGGACCCGCGCGTGTCCCACCACCTGCGCGATGGCGTCGAACCCATCCTCGCCGAGGGGCCGGACCACCTCCTCTGGGCGATCGGCGACGACATCGTCGACGGTTACTTCCCCTACGCCGATCGGCTCGGCGACGCGATCGACGAAGTCCAGGACGCCGTCATCCGGACCGCGAACCCCGAGACGCTGGAGCGTCTGTTCGAGCTCAAGCGCGAGCTGATCCTGGTCCGTCGCGCGGCCAGCCCGACGCGCGAGGTGTTCAACCAGCTCACGAACCGCGAACAGACATTGATCGACCCGAAAGAGATCATCTACTTCCGCGATATCTACGACCACGTCATCCGCTTGACCGACGAGCTCGACAACTACCGCGAGCTCGCGGCGTCGACGCTTGAGGTGTACCTGACCCAGGTCAACAACAACCTGTCGGTCATCATGAAGCGGCTGACGGGGGTGACCGTCATCCTCGCGGGCATAGGTGCGGTCGCCGGGATCTTCGGGATGAGCGAGGCGGGCACCGCGCTGCGCGGCGCGGAGGCAGGCGGGTTCTGGGCGATCACCGCCGTGACCGTGGCGATCGCTGTCGTCGCGGCGTTGATCCTGCGCCGGATCGGCTGGATCTAGCCGTCAGCCGCAGTTGACAGGTCGGGCAGTCGGATGGGCGGCGTCGTGGTCGGCCGGTCGCGCGTCGATCGGCTTCGCGATCACCTGGGTGTAGCCGAAGTCCCGACCCGGGCCCTGCGACGTCTGCAGCCACAGCTGCTCGCTCTTCGCCTTGGATGGCGCGACAAGTCCGGTCGTGTACGGCTGGTCACGGCGGACGTTCGCGATCTCATAGCGGTAGAGCCAGTCGTCGCTGGTCCACACCTCCACGACGAGACCGCGTTGGTCGAACGCCCTCGTGCGGAGCAGCGGCAGGAACATGCCCTCGCGCGCGTGGGCGTAGATGTACGTGGCCTTGCCGAACCCCGGCTGCGACAGCTGGGGCAGGTACATCGCGACGTTGCAGTACGGGTAGCCGGTATTCGCCTTGACGACGGCAAGATCGATGCCGAGATCGCTGATGCGGACGCGGGTCGCCACGCGGTTCTTCGGTGGCGGTGTCGGTGAAGGCTGGGGCGTCGCGCTCTCGGTCGGGCGCGGCGTGCCGATCGGCGGCAGCGTGATCAGCGGCGTCGGCGTGGCGACGAAGGCATCGGATGGGTCGGGCGATGCGCCGGGAGCGGAGCTCGGCCCCGCCGGCACCGGGACGGTGTACGTCAGCAGGCCGGCCGAGAGGATCGTCACGCCGAACGCCGTGAGCAGGGCGGGGAGCAGGCGGGTTCGCAGCTCATCGGTCGGTCTGGCCATCGGAGCCGCATCGTATCGGAGGCTCGGGCGAAGCGCCCGCAGGCGTCCGTACTGGTACCCTCCGCGCCAGCATGTGGCCTCGACTGTCGATCGTCGCCGGTCTGCTGACCGGTATCGCGGCCGCGGCGCTGGTCCTCGGGGGGATCCTCCTGTTCGGCCCGGTGCCCGGTGCTGCCCCGACCCTCGCGCCCCAACCGCCGGCGTCGTTCGCACTTGATCCGTCGCCGACCGCGTCGGCGTCACCAACGCCGTCACCGTCACCGAGCCCGTCCGCCTCGCCATCGTCAAGCGCCAGTACCCCGGCCTCGCCCTCTGCGAGCGCGAGTGCATCGGTTTCGGCGGACCCGAACGCGTTGCCGTCGATATCGCCGTCCGCGAGTGCGGCCGCCGTCCAGCCGTGACAGCGGCCGGCGCCCGAACGCCGGTCGGCGCCGCCATGACGGCCGTACCGACGGTCTCGTCCGCCGCCGAGGTCGACCGTGCGCTGACGGCGCTCGTCGCAGGGCGGCCGCCACTGCTGCTCGTCATCGACTTCGATGGCACGCTCGCGGTCGGGTCGCGTGACCCAGCCGTCGCCCGGATCGAGCCGCTCGCGCAGCGTGCTCTGCGGCGGCTTGCCGGTATCGCCGCCGCGCGCCCCCATCGTCTCGCCCTCGCCGTCCTCACCGGCCGCGTGGTCGCCGACGTCGCCACGCGCGTGCGCGTGGGCGGCATCGACTACCTGGGCGACCATGGTCTCGAGCACGGACGGCTGCCACGTGGCGGGCGCGCGGAACAGCTTGTCGTCACGACCGATCCCGCGTTCGACGTCCACCGCGACACCGCGGAGACGCTCGCCGCCGCCGTCTCCGCTGAGCTTGGCTATCCATCGTGGCTCTTCGTCGAACGCAAGGGCCCGTCGGTGGCGTTCCACGTGCGTCAGGCCGACGACGTACCGGCCGCACGCGCGGGGGTCGTGGCCGCGATCGACACGGTCGAACGACGGCTCGGCCTGGTCCACGGCCTCGCCCATTACCGCGGCCGGTCGGTGGTCGACCTCCGCCCGCGTGAGGCTGGTGGCAAGCGCGAGGCCGTCGAACGCTTGATCGCCCGCGACCATGCCGGGGCCGTGGCCGTGCTCGGCGACGAGATGAGCGACATCGACGCCTTCGAGGCCGTCGTGGGCGCGCGCGCGACTGGCGATATCACCGGTGTCACCGTCGCAGTCCATGGGTCCTCGAGACCGGCGCCGGCGGAACTGCTCGCGCTAGCCGATGTCGAGCTCGGTGGCGCCCACGAGGTGGGTCGCTGGCTGGCCGCCCTCGCCCGACGTCTGGACGCGGAGGCTGCGTCGGGTCCCTAGCCGGGAAGGGCGGATATCGCGGCGGCAGCTCCTTCGGCGACCTGGAGCAGCGGCGTCGGGACCAGCCCGAACAGGATCGTCAGTGCCGTCGCGGCGGCAAGACCGCCCCACAACAGCGCGCCGTGGCTCAGCGGCGGAGCGTCGCTCTCGGGGTCACGCATGTACATGTAGACCGCGACCCGCAGGTAATAGAAGGCGGCCAGTGCCGCGTTGAGCACGACGATCACGGCCAGCACCGTCAGCCAGCCACCGGCCTCGACCGCGGCGAGGATCACATACGCCTTCGCCCAGAAGCCGGCGAGCGGCGGGATGCCGGTCAGCGACAGCAGGAAGAGCAGCATCAACGCCCCGAGCAGCGGTTCGCGCCGCCCGAGCCCGGAGAAGGTCGCCAGGCCGGATGTGACACCGGTCCGCTTCTGGAGCGCGGCGACTACGGCGAACGCGCCGAGATTCATGAACGTGTAGGCCGCTCCGTAGAAGAGCAATCCCTGGAGCCCGAGCACCTGGCCGCCGGCGTACGCCGCGAGCCCGACGAGCATGTAGCCGGTATGCGCGATGGAGCTGTACGCGAGCATCCGCTTGACGTTGTCCTGCGTGAGCGCCACGAGGTTCCCGACGGTCATCGTCAGCGCCGCGAGGATCATCACGACGGGCAGCCACCATTCGGCGAGTGGCCCGAGCGCCTCGACGAAGAGCCGCAGGATAAGCGCGAACGCGCCGACCTTCGGGCCGACGGAGAGGTACCCGGTGATCGGTGTGGGGGAGCCCTGGTACGCGTCAGGTGTCCAGTAGTGGAACGGGACCGCGGCGATCTTGAAGGCGACGCCGGTGGTCAGGAACGCGAGGCCGATCGCCAGGCTCGCCTGGAGCGGCGCCTCGCCGGCGACGATCTGGCCGAGGATCTGCGTGATGCCGGGTCGTGTCGGGTCGTCGCTGCTGATGAGCGTCGTTCCGGTGATGCCCCACACGAAGGCCAGCCCGAACAGGAAGATCGCGGAGCTGAACGAGCCCAGCAGGAAGTACTTGATCGCGCCCTCGGTCGAGTACGCATCCGTCTTGTGGTACCCCGCGAGGAGATAGCCCGGCAACACCATCAACTCGAGGCCGAGGAACAGCAGCAGGAGATCGGCAGCACCGGCGATGAGCATCGCGCCGGTCATCGCGAAGATCAGCACGATCGCGAACTCCGCGATCGGAAGGCCACGCGGCAGGAGGTAGTCGGGCGCGAAGACGATCGTCATGGCGACGATCGTGATGAACAGGACGTCGAGGAACGTCGTGAGCGCGTCGACCTTGTACGAGCCGTTGAACGCGGTCGATGTCTCGGCACCGACCTGGATCGTCACGAAGGCGGTGATCGCGAGCCCGATGAGTGCCGTCCCGATCGCAGGGCCATCCCGGCCCGGCCAGACGAGGTCGACCAGCAGCACGGCGGCCGCGGTGAGGACGGCCGCGATGAGCGGCGCGATCGTGACGAGATCGGCGAATGCCACTACGCGCCTCCGCCCTGGGCGACGACGGCGGTCTCGCGCCGCCGGCCGAGCGCCACGGCGACGGTCCGGGCGAGGACGAGGAGGAGGATCAGCGCGAGCGCGATGACCGGGACGATCGGATCGACCGGGATCGGCTGACCCGTCCGCGCCGAGACGAGGAACTCATCCACCGAGCCCTGGATCAGCTGCAGGAGCAGGCCCGGCTGGACGCCGAACACGACGATCAACGTCGCGAGCGGGACCAAGGTCAGCACCTCGATCGGTGTCATGTCGGTCAGGTGCCCACCGAGGTTCTCGAGGAAGTCCGAGACCTCACCGAACACGACGCGTTGGTACATGAACAGCAGGTACCCGGCGGCAAGGATCATCGCGAACGCCGCGACCGCCGCGGCGGCCGGGCTGACCAGGAACGTGCCGACCATGCTCAGGAACTCACCGACGAACCCGGAGAGACCGGGCAGGCCCGCAGACGCGAACACGAAGAAGCCGAACATCGTCGCCCACAGGGGGAGCCGTCCGGCGAGTCCACCCATCTTGGCGATCGTCCGGTCATGGGTCCGCTCGTAGATGACGCCGACGAGCAGGAAGAGACCGCCGGTGATGAGCCCGTGGTTGATCATCTGCAGGATCGCGCCTTGGACGCCCTGCTCGGTGAAGACGAATGTGCCGAGTGTCACGAACCCCATATGGCTGACCGAGGAATAGGCCACCAGCCGTTTCAGATCTGGCTGGACCAGCGCCACGATCGCGCCGTAGATGATCGCGATGAGCGACAGCACGATGATGGTCGGGGCGAAGGTCGCGGCGGCGTCGGGGAACAACGGGACGGCGAACCGCAGGAAACCGTACGCACCGAGCTTGAGCAGGATCCCGGCGAGGATCACGGATCCTGCCGTCGGCGCGTCGGTGTGCGCGTCCGGCAGCCATGTGTGGAACGGGAACATCGGCACCTTGATCGCGAACGCCAGGAAGAACGCGAGGAACGCGCCGACCTGGAGCGCCGGCGCGAAGCCGGAGCTCGCCGCGAAGTCGCGCAGCGTCACGAAGTCGAAGGCATTCGCCCACGACCCTGTGGCCGCCTGATACGCGAACGCGGTCGCGAGGATCGCGACCAGCATCAGCAGCGAGCCGACCAGCGTGTAGAGCACGAACTTGATCGTGGCGTAGATCCGGTTCGCCCCGCCCCAGATCCCGATGATCAGGTACATCGGGACGAGAACGACCTCGAAGAAGATGTAGAAGAGGAACAGGTCCAGCGCGAGGAACACGCCGATCATCCCCACCTCGAGCACGAGGAAGGTGACCATGTATTCCTTGATCCGGGTCTGGATCGGGACCCACGAGGCGAGGATGCAGATCCAGGTGAGCGTGGTGGTCAGCACGACCAGTGCCGCCGACAGACCGTCGACCCCGAGCTTGTACTGGATGCCGAAAAGCGGGATCCAGTCGAGCTGCTCCTGGTACTG
>DASSZA010000175.1:0-22594 GCA_035703005.1 Candidatus Limnocylindrales bacterium
CGTCCGCACGTTCGAACCTGGAGCGTGAGCTATGACACAGGTCGCTGAACACGTCGCGGAACGAGCGACGCCCGCAAACCCTATGCCCGGGACCACGATCGACCGGTCCATCCCGAGCCCCGAGCGGCGTAACCTTCCGCCCGAGCTCGGGCCGGATGCCATCGCGATCCTTGAGGGTCGGACGTTCATGTGCTCCGACGCGGTCGGGGATGTCGTGCGGGGAACGATCGGGGGCCTCATCCACGCCGACACGCGGTTCCTCGACCACTGGGTGCTCACCGTCGATGGCGAGCGATTGCTCGTCCTCAGGTCGGACACCGTGGATCACTACTCGGCCGCCTTCTATCTGACGAACCCGCGGATGGAGCGATTGATGCCGAATGCTCTCGGCGTCCGTCGACTTCGATTCGTGGGCGACGGCCTGCACGAGCGGATCGAAGTCAGCAGCTACGTGGAGCAACCTCTCCAGATAGAGCTGCGCTTGTCGGTAGGCAACGATTTCGCCGATCTGTTCGAGGTCAAGGCGTTCGTGCGCGACCGGTCAGCCCAGGTCACAAGAGATCACGCGCTCGACGGCTCACGGCTGGCATTCCGCTACGCCAACGAGAGCTTCGACGCCCAAACGGTCGTGGAACTTTCGACGCCGGCCGATCAAGTCGAGGGCGACGACCTCGTATGGCACGTCGACCTGCCCGCTCGCGGGGAGTGGGCGTGCGAGGTCCGGGTGCCGCTTCGATTGGGACCGCGCGAGATCCAGCCGCTCCACCGCCAGTTCGGGGATGCCTTCGCGTCCGAAGGCGACGATCCGGTGAACCGCTGGCTAGCGCAGCTCCCCAGGTTCGAGACCGACTCGTCGGTCCTGAGTCAGGTCGTCGACCGGAGCGCTCGCGACATGCTCGCGCTCCGCATCGCGCTGAAGGGCGACAACGGCGAGATCGTCCTGCCGGCCGCCGGCTTGCCATGGTTCCTCACGCTCTTCGGCCGCGACACGCTGGTGACGGCCTATCAGGCTGCCGCCTTCGGTCCGCGGCTTGCGAGAGGTGCATTGATCGCCCTGGCTGCATTCCAGGGGACCAAGCGCGACGATTTCCGCGACGAGGAGCCAGGCAAGATCCTTCACGAGCTGCGGGCCGGCGAGCTGACCCAGCTCGGGCTGAAGCCGCACAGCCCCTATTACGGCACTGCCGACGCCACGATCCTATGGCTCATCCTCCTGTCCGAGTACTGGCGCTGGACGCGTGACGACGAACTGGTGATCTCGTTGAAGGACAACGCCCTCGCCGCGCTTCGCTGGATCGACGAGTTCGGCGACCGCGACAGAGACGGCTACGTGGAATACGCGACCCGTTCCGCACAAGGTCTTGGCAACCAGTGCTGGCGTGACTCATGGGATGGGGTCCAGTACAGCGACGGTGCGATCCCGGTCCTGCCCATCGCGACCTGCGAGATCCAGGGCTACGTCTACGACGCCAAGCTCCGCATGGCCGAATTGGCCGATGGACCGCTGGCGGACACTGCACTGGCCACGGTGCTCAGGCACGAGGCCGATGTCCTGCAGGAGCAGTTCGAGCGGGATTTCTGGATCGAGCGACGGGGCGGCTACTACGCGGTCGCCCTCGACGGCGACAAGCGTCAGGTCGATTCGATGACCTCTAACATGGGCCAACTCCTCTGGACCGGCATCGTCGGAAAGGAGCGCGCGGGGATCATCGCCGGTCATCTCATGTCCGAGACGCTCAATTCGGGCTGGGGTGTCCGGACGCTCTCGGCCGATGACCACGGCTTCAACCCGATCGGCTATCACCTGGGTACGGTCTGGCCCCACGACAACTCGCTGATCGCCCTGGGTCTTGCCCGCTACGGCTATCGCGAGGAGGCGAACCGGATCGCCATGGCCTTGCTCCAAGCGTCGACCTTCTCGAATCACCGGCTACCCGAAGCCTTCGCCGGCTATGAGCGATCGATGAGCCGGTTCCCGATCCCGTATCCGACGGCGTGCAGCCCTCAGGCTTGGGCCACGGGGACACCCCTCGCGCTGATTCGCGCGCTGCTCGGGCTGGGTGCCGTGGACGGAGAGGTGGTCCTCGATCCACAGCTGCCCGACGAGATCGGCCGGATTTCGATCACAGGGCTGCCGGCATTCGGTCGCAAATGGGATATCGAAGCCGTCGGGTCGACCGGATACGTCCGCCTCTCGCGCTGACGAACGGGACCAGACCGCCGTGTTCGCTGTGCGTGAGCGCGGCAGTGAAGTCGGGGCCCGGCGGATAGGTGATGCACGAAGTCGACGACGGCGGCCAGCCGGCGACGTCGGGTGACCACGTGACCGACGAGGAATATGCAGCCGCCCCCCAAGCGGGCGACTGACGGAGCTCAGCCCGCGGCGGAATCCGAGCGACGACCGCGGGACGTCGACGGAGGCGACGACGGCGGGACCGTCGGGAAGGTCGGGACGACCTGGGTGACGGGCGCTGCGAGGCCCAGCGCGCCGTCAGGCGCCATGGTTCGCGACTCGGTGACCGCCGAACCGGCGGCAGCGGCGCCACCACCCAGCGCACCCTCGGCGCGCAGGTCCGTCGATTGCGATGTCCCGCCGTTCGCGCGGCGCTTTCGCGCTGCCGGCCGCGGCGTCGAAGCCACGTCAGGCACGATCAGCGGGGCAGTCCGGTGGACGTGATCGCCGGCGCCCATCGCGAGCACCGTCGCGTCCGGCTCCGGGGCGTGGTCCGCGTAGAGGTCGCAGAAGAGCTCGACGAGCTCCGGGTCGAACTGCGTCCCCGCGTGCCTGCGCAGCTCCGAGATCGCCTGCTCATGCGAGATCGCGCGCTTGTACGGCCGGTCGTTGATCATCGCGTCGTACGCGTCGGCGATCGCCACGATCCGCGCACCGAGCGGGATCTCGTGGGCACGAAGTCCGAACGGATAGCCGTGCCCTGCGTATCGCTCGTGGTGGTGGAGGATGATCGGCACCGCATCCTTGAGCGTGGCCGCCTGTTCGAGGATGACCTGGCCGATCCGCGGATGCTGGACCACCGTCCGCCACTCCGACGACGTCAGCGATGTCGGCTTCTCGAGGATCTCCTCGGGGACGGCGATCTTGCCGACGTCATGGAGTAGCGCGGCGACGCGCAGCCGGTCGATCTCCGTGTCCGATAGCTGGAGCTGTCGACCAAGGGTCACGACGATCGAGGCGATGAGCGCGGAGGGCTGGCCGCGGTAATGGGGCATCGGCGCCAACACGGACGCGAGCGCGGCCGTCGCTGCGTCCCGAGCGCGCTGACCGATCTCGACCGCTCGCGCTCGCCCCGCGGCCGAGATCGGGGCGCGCGGGACCCGCGCGTCGTCGTCGGGCTCGGAGAAGACATAGGTCTGATTCCGACCGAGCGACTTTGCCGAGTACATCGCCGCGTCCGCGTCACGGACGAGGTTCTCCATCCGCAGCTTGGTCCCGACGCCGCCCGCGATGCCGATCGAGATCGTCACCGCGATGTCCGGGGCTCCCTCGACCGAGAAGCGCTGACGGCCGACCAGGGTGCGCAACTTCTCCGTCAGGACCGAGCCCTCCTCGACGTCGGTCTCGGTCAGGATGAGCATGAACTCCTCGCCGCCGTACCGCCCGATCATGTCTGAGGCTCGAAGGCTCTCCGCGATCGTCTGGGCGACACCTCGCAGCACGACGTCGCCGACGGCATGACCGTAGGTGTCGTTCACGGACTTGAAGTGATCGATGTCGACGAAGGCGACCGACAGCGGGCGGCCGTAGCGCGTCGCGCGTTCGACCTCGTTGAACAGCGCCGCGAGCAATGACTGACGATTCGCGACACCCGTGAGTCGGTCATAGGTAGCTCGATCATGGGTATCGACCAGTGCCACCGCGATGTCGTTGATCGCGCGCGCGAGACGCTGTTCCTGCGCAGTTCCCTGCGGCTCGACGTATCCGCTGTAATCGCCTGCGGCGATCCGTTCCGCGGCCTTGATGAGGTATCCGAAGCGGTACGCGAAATGTGCGCGAACCACGACCGACGTGAGGACGACGCCCAGGATCGACGCGCCGATCGCGGATACGACGAGCCGGACCGGCGCGGGAAGCCACGCCGACGCGGTCTCGGGGACGAACAGCAGCAGGATGCCGATCCCGGCGGCGGCCCCGAGCGCCAGGATGCCGAACATACGTGTCACGCACGAAGTGTGCGGTCCGCATCCGTCCAGCTTGACCCTGCCGGTGGTACCGAACGATGGCAACGGTGGTACCCCGAAGACGCACCACGGGCGGTGCGCGACCAGCCGTCGAGACCGGCGCCGCTGCTATACTCCGCGCGTCCTCGACCGCAAGCGGGTCAGTCCCGTGGACAGGAGGTCAACGATCGCGCGACTTGGGCGCATCGGCCGTCCCGTGAGGCGGTCGGGCGACCGCCGGACAGCGTTCCACCGCCGCGTCGGTGGCGCCACACGGGAGAGGTCTATCTGGGTCTCGGGTCATCGAACCCGAGGCTTTTTCATTTGGGCCGCCGAACGGCCCTGGCGACCGAGCATGAAGGTCGCCCCCTGATGCCGGCGACGGTGATCGTGGGGCTCCAGTGGGGCGATGAGGGCAAGGGCAAGACGACCGACTTCCTTGCCGAACAGACCTCGATGGTCGTCCGCTACCAGGGCGGCGACAACGCGGGCCACACGGTCGTCCGCGGCGACGAGGTCTTCAAGCTGCGGTTGACTCCGTCCGGCGTGCTGTACCCGCACATGACCTCGGTCATCGGCAACGGCGTCGTCGTGAACCCGACGACACTGATCGACGAGTTCGACATGCTGACGAGCCGCGGGATCGATGTCGGCCGTGTACGGGTCAGTCGAAGCGCGCACGTGATCATGCCGTACCACGTCGCGCTCGACCGCGGGAACGAGACGCGTCTGGCGGGCGCCGCGGTCGGGACGACGGGTCGTGGCATCGGACCGACGTACGCCGATCGCGCGTGGCGGCTCGGCCTCCGGATGGAGGACCTCGTGGACGAGGGCGTCCTCCGTGAGCGACTCGGGCGGGTCGTTCCTGACAAGAACCTCATCCTCGGGTCGATGGGCCAGCCCGCGTTCGAGGTCGACGCATTGGTCGACCAGGCGCTGGGCTGGGGGGAGCGGCTGCGCGACCACCTCGACGACACGACGTGGCTCGTCCAGGGAGCCCTCAAGCGGGGCGAGCACGTGCTCCTGGAAGGTGCGCAGGGCACGCTCCTCGACATCGACCACGGCAGCTACCCGTTCGTCACCTCGTCGAACGCCGTCGCCGGCGGTGCATGCACCGGCGGCGGCATCGGCCCGCTCCAGGTCGATGAGGTCATCGGGGTGATGAAGGCGTATTCGACCCGGGTCGGGTCGGGCCCGTACCCGACCGAGCTGCTCGACGGCATCGGCCGCGGCATCGCCGAGCGGGGCAACGAATACGGCACGGTCACCGGCCGGCCGCGCCGCGTCGGCTGGTTCGACGCCGTGCCGCTGCGGTATGCGGTCGCGGTCAACAGCGTCACGTCGATCATGCTCAACAAGCTCGACATCCTGTCCGGCATCGAGCGGCTCAGGATCTGCGTCGGCTACGAGATCGACGGACGGCGCATCGACACCTGGCCCTCGAGCGGTGCCGCGCTGGCGCGCGCGACCCCGATCTACGACGAGTTCCCCGGCTGGTCCGAGCCGATCCACGACGTCCGCTCGCTCAGCGATCTACCCGAGAACGCCCGGCGGTACGTGACGGCGCTCGAGGAACATGCCGCGGTGCCCATCGTCCTCGTCTCGGTCGGACCGGAGCGGACACAGACGATCGAACGCGCCTGGCGCTCGATGCGCCAACGCCAGGGCGTCCCCGCGTGAGCGCCACTGGCCTCGTGATGCCGACGCGCGTGCTCGTGGTCGGCGGTGGCGCTCGTGAGCATGCCCTCGCCTGGAAGCTCAGCGTCGAGCCGGGTGTGAACGAGGTCACTGTCGCGCCCGGAAGCTACGCGATCGGCGCCGAGCCGCGCGTCCGCGCGCTGAAGGACGTCGACCCGCTCGATCCCGAGCGTGTCGTCTTCGTCGCCAAGGCGCTCGCGGCGGAGCTCGTGGTCGTTGGGCCCGAGGCGCCGCTTGCCGCTGGGGTCGTGGATGCGCTGCACAAGCATCGGATCGCGGCGTTCGGTCCGACGGCTGCCGCGGCTCGTATCGAATCGAGCAAGGCCTTCTGTCACGACGTCGCCACTGCCGCGGGCGTCCCGATGGCTAGGTCGGCAGCGTTCGCGGTCGGTGACCGCGGTCCCGCTGTCGCGTTCGCGCGGCAGCTCGCCGCCGAGGGCAAGGGCATCGTCGTCAAGGCCGACGGCCTTGCGGGTGGCAAGGGCGTCACCGTCTGTGACGATATCGACGAGGCGGTGAGCGCGATCGACGCGCTGATCGCCTCTGGCGCGATCCTCATCGAACAGCGTCTCGAGGGACGTGAGGCGAGCCTGATCGCCTTGAGCGACGGCAAGGACGCGATCGCGCTCCCGTTCGCGCGCGATCACAAGCGCCTCGGCGACCTCGATGTCGGGCCCAACACCGGCGGGATGGGGGCGTACAGCCCGCTCGAGGATCTGCCCGATGAGGAAGCGGACCAGCTCGTCGAGCGCTTCCACCTCCCGATCCTCGCCGAGCTGGCTCGTCGCGGTACCCCGTTCCGTGGTGCGCTGTATGCCGGCCTCATGCTCACCGCGGACGGGCCCGTCCTGCTCGAGTGCAACGCGCGCTTCGGCGATCCTGAGACCCAGGTCATCCTGCCGCGCCTCGCGGCGCCGCTCGGACCACTGCTGCTCGCCGCCGCGAAAGGCCGGCTGAAGGCGGCGATCAAGGCGCTCGGGGTCGATGGGCATCGGGTGCCGGTCATCCCGGGCGCCTCGCTCGGGGTCGTGCTGGCGTCCGCGGGCTACCCGCAGGCGCCAAGATCGGGCGACCCGATCGAGGGGCTCCATGCCGCGCGGGCCTCGGGCGCCCTCGTGTTCCACGCCGGGACCGCGCGCGACGCCGACGGCGGCTACCGCACCGCGGGTGGTCGCGTCCTCACGGTCGTCGGTCGTGGCGCGGACCTCGCGTCGGCGCGCGACCAGGCCGAGATGGCCGCGGGGATGATCTCGTTCGACGGACTCCAGCGACGGCGCGATATCGGCCTTCAGGCCCTGTATGGGTCGGTCGCCCTCCCAGTCGGGGCGACGCGGTGATCCGTCGCTACACGCTCCCGGAGATGGCGGCGATCTGGTCGGACCAGGCCCGCTTCGAGCACATCCTCCGGGTCGAGCTCGAGGTCGCGCGTGCGCAGGCCGCTCGTGGCCTCATCCCCGCGCCCGCTCTGGCCGCGATGGAGAGCCGGGCGACGATCGACGTCGATCGCATCGCCGAGATCGAGCGCACGACCGACCACGACATCATCGCCTTCGTGAGCCAGGTCGGCGAGTCGATCGGGCCGGAGGGGCGGTACCTCCACCTCGGCCTGACCAGCAGCGACGTGGTCGATACCGGGCTGGCGCTCCAGCTCAGGG
The DNA here is from genome assembly GCA_035703005.1 of Candidatus Limnocylindrales bacterium. Lineage (GTDB taxonomy): Bacteria > Chloroflexota > Limnocylindria > Limnocylindrales > CSP1-4 > SPCO01. Next base: position 7,530 of record DASSZA010000175.1, read on the forward strand.
CCGCCGGGGAGCGTCTGCTCGACGACGCCGACCGCCTCATCGCGGTGCTCGTGGCGCGGGCACGCGCCGAGGCGGACACGACGATGATGGGCCGCACCCACTCGGTCCACGCCGAGCCGACGACCTTCGGGCTGAAGGTCGCGGGCTGGGCTTTCGAGATCGACCGCGGGCGCCAGCGCCTTGCGACCGCCGTCGACGAGATCGGGACGGGCAAGATCTCGGGTCCGGTCGGGACGTACAGCCACCTCGACCCCGACATCGAGCGGGATGTCCTCACGGCGCTCGGTCTGCACGTCGATCCGGTCAGCACCCAGATCGTGCAGCGGGACCGGCACGCGGCGCTGCTGACGGCCATCGCGATCCTCGGGGGCAGCATCGAGCGGATCGCCACCGAGATCCGCAACCTTCAGCACACGGAGATCGGCGAGGTCCAGGAGCCGTTCAAGGTCGGCCAGAAGGGGTCCAGCGCGATGCCCCACAAGCGCAACCCGATCCTGGCGGAACGGATCTCCGGGCTCGCACGGCTGCTGCGCGGCTACGCGCAGACTGCCCTCGAGGACCAGCCGCTCTGGCATGAGCGCGACATCAGCCATTCGAGCGCCGAGCGCGTCATCCTGCCGGACGCGACGATCCTGCTCGATTACATGCTCGTACGGATGACAGCGCTCATCGAGGGCCTGGTCGTCCGGTCGGAGCGCATGCGGGAGAACATCGCTCGCGGCCTCGGCCTCCACGCCAGTAGCCGGGTCCTCGTCGCGTTGGTCGAGAAGGGTGGCGTCGGCCGGGACGAGGCGTACGCCATCGTCCAGCGGGCGGCGCTCCGGGCGGCCGACGAGCGGGCGCCGCTGCGTGACCTGTTGGCCATCGACCCGGTCGTTGCGCAGAAGCTGCCGCTCGCCGAGCTCGACGCGTGCTTCGACGAGGCGAGCTTCCTGCGCAACGTCCACGAGGTCATCGCACGGCTCGACACGCTCACGCGACCGTCGGCGGAGCCGGCCACGGAGTCGACGCATGTTGACGGCTGACCGGTTCGTCCGGTCCGGCAAGGTCCGCGACCTGTACGACCTGCCAGACGGCCGCCTGCTCATGGTCGCGTCGGACCGGATCAGTGCCTTTGACGTCGTCCTGCCGACAGAGATCCCGGATAAGGGCCGGATCCTCACGGGCCTGTCGCGGTTCTGGTTCGCCGAGACCGCTGGCATCATCCCGAACCACCTGCGCTCGGTCGCCGTCGACGATCCGCAGCTCCGTGGTCGCTCGATGATCGTCGAGCGCGTCGACGTGATCCCGTTCGAGGCCGTCGTTCGCGGCTTCCTCGCCGGCTCCGGCTGGAAGGGCTATGTCGCGACCGGGCACGTCTGTGGCATTCGGTTGCCGCGGGGTCTCCGTGAGAGCGACCGCCTGCCCGAACCGATCTTCACGCCGGCGACGAAGGCCGAGGGGGGCGCCCACGACGAGAACGTCTCGTTCGAGACGATGGAAGAGACGCTCGGCGTGGATCTCGCCAGGCGGGTCCGACGCGCGGCACTCGACCTGTACGCCACGGCGATCGGTGTCGCGGCACGCGCCGGCATCCTCATCGCCGATACGAAATTCGAGTTCGGCTTGCGACCGGGGACGAACGAGCTCGTGCTCATCGACGAAGTGCTCACGCCCGACTCCTCGCGCTTCTGGGACGCCTCGATCTACGAGCCCGGCCGCCCGCAAGCGAGCTTCGACAAGCAGTTCGTGCGTGACTGGCTCGAGACCCAGCCCTGGGACAAGACCGCACCCGGTCCGTCGTTGCCGGAATGGATCGTCGAGGGGACGCGTGAGCGGTACGTCGCGGCCTTTGAACGCATCACCGGTGCGAGCTTCGCGCGTTACCTGAGGGAGGACGTCATCGCCCGATGAGCAGCCATCGTTTCGCCGTGAACGTCACGCCCAAGCCGGGCATCCTCGATCCGCAGGGACGCGCCGTCGAGGGCAGCCTCGACCATCTCGGGATCGAGGGCGTCCACGCGGTCCGCGTCGGACGCCGGGTGGAGCTCAGCGTCGACGCGCCGGACGCCGCCGCCGCCCGCGCGGTCGTCGAGCGACTGGCGTCGGAGTTGCTGGCGAACCCGCTCATCGAGGCGTATGCGATCGAGGAGATCGCGTCGATCGAGGCGGTCGCCTGATGCCAGTGCGCGTCGGCGTCGTCGTCTTCCCGGGCAGCAACTGCGATCGCGACACGCTTCACGGACTCGAACTGGCCGGCGCCGAGCCGGTCGCGCTGTGGCACGAGCAGGCGACGCTCGATGGGGTCGCGGCGGTCGTCCTGCCCGGCGGCTTCGCCTACGGCGACTACCTACGTGCCGGCGTGATCGCCCGGTTCAGCCCGGTCATGCGGGCCGTGGAGGCGTTCGCCGCCGACGGTGGCCTCGTGCTCGGGATCTGCAACGGGTTCCAGGTCCTCGCCGAGGCGGGCCTCGTGCCGGGCGCCTTGCTGAGGAACCGGGGTCTTCGGTTCCTCGGTCGGGACGTGCAGATCGCGGCCGAGCGGCTCGATACACCGTTCACGCACGCGCTGGCGGCAGCGCGCGAGCCGCTTCGGATGCCGATCGCCCATGGGGAAGGCTGCTACTACGCCGATGACGCGACCCTTGACGCGCTGGAGGCGGACGGCCAGGTCCTGTTCCGCTACGTCGACGATGTCGGTCGACCGGCGGGCGAGGACGACCGGCAGTCGAACCCGAACGGCAGTCTCCGCGCCATCGCCGGCGTCCTGAATGCCGCCGGGAACGTCGCGGGGCTGATGCCTCACCCGGAGCGCGCATCGGAATCGATCCTCGGGTCGGCCGACGGGCTGCCGATCCTCCGGTCACTCGTCGAAAGCGCAGCGCGCGGCGCGGCCGGCCAGCGGCCGATGGAGCTGGTCGCGGCACGATGACGATCGCGGAACCGCAGCCGGCGGGAGCGGGTGCGGAGATCGTCGAGCCGCTCCACCGTCGGCTCGGGCTGACCGACGACGAGCTCCAGGGGATCCGCGACCGGCTCGGCGGACGCGAGCCGAACGAGCTCGAGCTCGCCATGTTCAGCGTCATGTGGAGCGAGCATTGCTCGTACAAGAGTTCGAAGCCGCTGCTCGGCACGCTGCCCACGGCGGGCGCGGGTGTCGTCGCCGGCCCGGGTGAGAACGCCGGCGTCATCTCGATCGGTGACGGGCTCGCGGTCGCGTTCAAGATCGAATCGCATAACCACCCGTCCGCGGTCGAGCCATACCAGGGCGCGGCTACCGGGGTCGGCGGGATCCTGCGGGACATCTTCACGATGGGCGCCCGGCCGATCGCGGTGCTCGACGCGCTGCGGTTCGGCGACCCCTCCGACGCCCGGACAAGGCACCTCGTCGATGGCGTGGTCGGCGGGGTCGGTGGGTACGGCAATTGCGTCGGCATCCCGACGGTCGGCGGTGAGCTCGTCTTCGACCCGAGCTATCAGGGCAACCCCCTGGTCAACGTGATGGCGATCGGCGTGCTCGAGGAGCGCCACCTCACGCGAGCAGCGGCGCCCGGGCCGGGCAACCTCGTGGTCCTGTTCGGGTCGACCACGGGGCGCGACGGCATCGGCGGGGCATCCGTGCTCGCGAGCGCGACCTTCAGCGATGCGGACTCGTCGAAGCGGCCGTCGGTCCAGGTCGGCGATCCATTCGCGGAGAAGCTGCTGATCGAGGCGTCGCTCGAGCTGATCGAGCGCGGGCTCGTCGAGGGTCTGCAGGACCTCGGCGCCGGCGGCATCACCTGCGCCACCTCGGAGACGGCGGATCGCGCCGGCACGGGGATCGACGTCGATCTCGACGCCATCCCGCTGCGTGAGCCCGGCATGGCGCCGTTCGAGGTGATGATCTCCGAGTCGCAGGAACGGATGTGCGCGATCGTCCGGCCCGAGCGCTGGGAGGACGTCCGCGAGGTCGCCGAACGATGGAGCCTGCCGGCGGCGGTGATCGGAACGGTCACCGACGACGGAGACATCACGGTCCGGAGCGCCGGCGAGGAGCTGGCACGGATCCCCGCGCGGGCTCTGACGAGCGATGCGATCGTCCACACGCGCATCGCGCGCGCCCCCGAGCATCGGCGAGCCGCGCCGGCTCCCGGCGCGCCGACCGGCGCCAGCGACCGGCTTCCCGAACGGGGGATGGATCCCGGCGCGGTGCTGCTGGCCCTCCTCGGCTCGCCGAACCTCGCATCTCGCCGTTCCGTATACGAGCGATACGACTCGACCGTCGGGACCGATACGGTCGTCGGCCCCGGTCATGGAGCGGCCGTGATGCGCATCAAGGGGACGACGCGGGCCCTCGTCGCGACGACGGACGGGAACCAGGCGGTCGGCGTGCTGGACCCGTACCTGGGCGCGGCGCTGAGCGTCGCCGAGGCGACGCGGAACGTCAGCATCACCGGCGCGCGGCCACTCGGCGTGACGAACTGCCTCAACTACGGCGACCCGACGCGACCCGAGGCCTTCTGGCAACTGACCGAAGGCGTGCGCGGGCTCGGCGATGCGTGCCGTGCCCTCGGCCTGCCCGTCACGGGCGGCAACGTGTCGCTTTACAACGAGTCGCCGGCCGGCTCGATCGCCCCGACGCCGGAGATCGGAGTGGTGGGTCTCATCGACGATGTCGCGACGCTCGTCGGGCCGGCGTTCGTCGCCGACGGCGACGCCGTGCTGCTGGTCGGCGAGGCGACGTCGGGACTGGTCGGGTCGGCGTACGCGGCGCTCGCGGGGACGACGGTCGAAGACGGCCTGCCGTCGCTCGACCTCGCTCGTGAGTCGGCCGTGCAGGCCTTCGTCCGGGAGGCGATCGACCGCCGTCTCGTGAACAGCGCGCAGGACGTCTCGGGTGGCGGTCTGGCAGTCGCGCTCGCCGAGGCGACGATGTGGGGCGGGCTTGGAGCGTCGGTCCGCGTCCCGACGTCGATGTCGCCCGCGGTCGAGCTGTTCGGGGAGAGCCCGTCACGGATCGTCGTGACCACCTCGCCCCGCCACGCGCCGGCGCTCACGTTGCTCGCGCGCCAGCACGGACTGCCCGTCGAGTCGCTCGGGACCGTGGGCGGCGACCGGCTGCGGATCCAGCTCGTCGGGACCAGCTCGACCGGCGCCTCCGAGGAACGTGGCAGCACGATCGCGGATGTGCTCGACGTCCCGCTCGTGGCCCTTCGTCACGCCTGGGACAACGGGCTGACCCGCGCGCTCGGCTGGGACGCCTGACATGTGCGGCGTGTTCGGAGTGGTCCTACCCAATGGCGAGCCGACGGAGGCCGCGGCAATCGCGACGCTCGGGCTCTTCGCCCTGCAGCACCGCGGCCAGGAGTCGGCCGGGCTTGCGGTCAGCGACGGCGAGCAACTCATGCTCTACAAGGACCTGGGCATGATCGGGACGGTGCTGGACGAGCGGCGCTTGCCGAGCCTCCGCGGGACGCTAGCGATCGCGCACTGCCGGTACTCCACGACTGGGTCGACCGTGTGGGAGAACGCTCAGCCCACGTATCGGCAGGGCCCGCGCCGCGCGATCGCCATCGGGCACAACGGGAACCTCGTGAACACCCGTGAACTGCTCGGCCAGCTTGCCGGTGGGCGCGCCCGTCTGCCGGCCTCGACGGACACCGAGCTCCTGACGGCGCTCCTCGCCGACGAACCGGCGGCGGACACCGTCGAGGCGCTACTGCACGTGCTGCCCCGCGTCCGCGGCGCCTTCGCGCTCGTCGTCCTCGATGACAAGCGCGTCATCGGCGTCCGCGATCCTCATGGGTTCCGGCCGCTCGTCCTCGGCAAGCTACCGCCGACCGCCCGCAAGCCGGGCGGCCCGAACGACGGTCTCTGGACCGAGGACGCGACGGGCTGGTGCCTGTCATCGGAGACAGCCGCGCTCGACATCGTCGGCGCGGAATACGTCCGCGACGTCGAACCGGGCGAGATCGTCGTGCTCGAACCGGGCCAGGCGCCGCGCTCGATCCGCTACGCGAAGGCCGATCCCGCCCTGTGCGTCTTCGAGCTGATCTACTTCGCGCGACCGGACTCGTACATGGAAGGTCGCAACCTGTACGAGGCACGCCGCCGGATGGGTGAGCAGCTTGCCGCCGAGCATCCGGTCGATGCGGATCTCGTCATCCCGGTCCCGGACACCGGCGCGCCCGCTGCTGCCGGCTATGCCGAGGCGAGCGGGCTGCCGTATCGCGAGGGGATGTACCGCAACCGATACGCCGGGCGGACGTTCATCCAGCCGTCGCAAGGCATGCGCCACCGCGGGGTCACGATCAAGCTCAACCCGATGCGCGAGGTCGTCGCCGGGAAGCGGCTGATCGTCGTCGACGACTCCATCGTGCGCGGCACGACCACGAAGCGGATCGTCGATCTGTTGCGGCGTGCCGGAGCGCGCGAGGTCCACGTCCGTATCAGCGCGCCGCCGATCTACCACCCGTGCTTCTACGGGATCGACACGTCGCTCGAGACCGAGCTGATCGCGGCCACCCATTCGATCGACGAGATCCGGGACTTCATCGGTGCTGATTCACTCGGGTACCTATCGATCCGTGGTGTCCTCGCCGCACTCGATCTGCCCTACGAGCGGTTCTGCTTCGCGTGCTTCGACGGCAGGTACCCAGAGCCTGTGCCGTACGACGTCGAGCGGCGCAAGTTCATCCTCGAAGAGGAACTGACGACAGCCCGTGACTGATCACGCCGGTGGCGCGCGACGGCGCTCGGCGTACCGCCACGCCGGCGTCGACGTCGACGCGGGCGACCGCGCGGTCGAGCTCATGCGCGAGCACGTCGATTCGACGCGGCGACCGGAGGTCGTCGGCGGCCTCGGCGGCTTCGGCGGCGCATTCGCGATCCCGGCGGGCTATCGAGAGCCGCTCCTGATCGCGTCGACAGACGGTGTCGGCACGAAGACGGCGATCGCGGCGTCGGTCGGTCGCTTCGACACGATCGGCATCGATCTCGTCGCGATGTGTGCCGACGACGTCGTATGCACCGGCGCCGAGCCCCTCGCGTTCCTCGATTACGTCGCGGTGGGACGCCTGGACCCCGTCGGTGTGGCCGAGCTCGTCGGGAGCGTCGCCGCAGGTTGTCGCGAGGCGGGAGCGGCGCTGATCGGCGGCGAGACGGCAGAGCACCCCGGGCTGATGGACGCCGAAGCGTTCGACCTCGCGGGTTGCTGCATCGGGGTCGTCGAACGATCGCGCGTGATCGATGGGTCGGCGGCGAGGGCGGGCGACGTGATCGTCGGCCTGGCATCGAGTGGCTTGCACGCGAACGGGTTCTCGCTCGTCCGGTCGCTGGTCGCCCAGTGGGACCTCGACCTCGCCGAGCCCTACCAGGCGCGGTTGCGCCGCACGCTCGGCGATCAGGCCACTGACGCTGCCCTCGGTGACGCGCCACAGGAGGCGCTGGCCACGCTCGGTGAGGTGCTGCTGACTCCGACGCGCATCTACGCCAAGGCGGTGCTCGCCGTTCGTGCCGCTCTGGGAGAAGAGGGCCACGACATCCGCGGGGCGGCACACATCACCGGGGGTGGCATCCCCGGCAACGTCCCGCGCGCGCTGCCCGAGGGGCTCGGTGCGCGGCTGGACCCGGATCGATGGTCGACCCCGTCGGTCCAGCGGTTTTTCGGCGCACTCGGAGGGCTCGACGACGCTGAGCTGCGCGCCACGTTCAACGGCGGCCTCGGGATGGTCCTCGTGGTCCCTCCCAAGGCGATCGCGACGACGCTCAAGCGCCTCGAGGCGCTCGACGTTCTGGCCGCTGTGGTCGGCGAGGTCGTCGAGACCGACCGTCTCGACGGGGAGCGCTACGTCGAGGCGCACCTGGAGTCGGTCGCATGAGCGCTGGGACGGCGAGCCCAGTGCCGCGCATCGCTGTCGGCGTGTCCGGGACCGGGTCGAACCTCAAGGCACTCCAAGCGGCCGCGAGGCGCGGCGAGCTCGGTGGCGACATCGTCCTCGTCTTCGCCGATCGACCTTGCCCCGCGCTCGACTGGGCAGCGGAGGAGGGCATCGACACTGCGCTCATCCCCGGCGGTGAGGACGAAGCCGTCGCGGACGTCCTCGCGGGCGCGCGGCCGGACGTGGTCGTGCTTGCGGGCTACATGCGGGTCATCGGGCCGCGGGTCCTCGAGTCCTTCGAGGCCCGGATCCTCAACGTCCATCCATCGCTGCTGCCGTCGTTCCCTGGCGCACACGCGATCCGCGACGCGCGCGCCGCGGGCGTCGCCGTGACCGGCGTGACCGTCCACCTCGTCGATGCGCGGCTCGATGGTGGTCGCATCGTCGCCCAAGAATCGGTGCCCGTCCTTCCTGACGACGACGACGCGCGGCTCCGAGAGCGGATCCAGGCGGTCGAGCACCGGTTGCTGCCGCGTGTCGTGGCGCTGCTGGCCGCTGGCGCCATCTCGATCGACCCAGCCACCGGCCACGCGGCGACCGACCTCGACGTCGCGGACGCCGCCGTCCCGCGCCCGCGCCGCGCCCTCCTATCGGTGTCGGACAAGACCGGCCTGGTCGAGCTCGGAGCGGGCCTCGTCGCGCGCGGATTCGAACTCGTCTCGACCGGTGGCACGGCGCGAACGCTGCGCGACGCCGGTCTGCCGGTGACCGACGTCGCGGCAGTGACGGGCAGCCCCGAGATGCTCGACGGGCGCGTCAAGACGCTCCACCCGCGGGTCCACGGCGGCCTGTTGGCGGATCGACGCCTCGAGGACCACCGGCACCAGCTGATCGCGGCCGGGATCGCTCCGTTCGAGCTCGTCGTCGTCAACCTCTATCCGTTCGCCGCGGCCCTCGAGCGGCCGGGGATCACGATCGACGAGCTCATCGAGGAGATCGACATCGGCGGCCCCTCGATGGTCCGAGCCGCCGCAAAGAACCATGCCAACGTGGCGATCGTCACGTCCCCTGCCCGGTATGCCGACGTCCTCGCCGCGCTCGACGCGCCGACCGGGCTCGACGAGCGTCTCCGGCGCGCCCTCGCGCTCGAGGCTTTCGCGCACACCGCGGCGTACGACGCGCGCATCGCATCGGAGTTGCCCGGTCGGATGGTCGCGGCCGGGCTCATCGATGCATCCGATGACCCGTACCCGCCGACGCTCTCGATCGCCCTCGAGAAGGCCGAGACCCTGCGCTATGGCGAGAACCCGCACCAGCCCGCGGCGCGCTACCGGCGGCCGGGCTCGACGATCGCCGACGGGCCGTTCGGTGTGGAGCGGCCTCCCTTGCAGGGCAAGCCGCTCTCCTACAACAACGTGCTTGATGCGGCCGCCGCCTCCGCGATCGGTCGCGCGTTGCGCGGACCCGGCGTCGCGATCGTGAAGCACACGAACCCCTGCGGGGCCGCGGAACGGGCGAGTCTGCTCGAAGCCTGGTCGGCGGCTCTTGAGGCCGACCCCGTGAGCGCGTTCGGTGGGGTCGTCGCGCTGACCCGAGAAGTCGACAAGCCGATGGCCGAGGCGCTGACGTCGATCTTCCTCGAGATCGTCGTCGCACCCGCCTACACCACGGACGCGCTTGCGGTGCTTGCCACCAAACCGAACCTTCGCGTGCTCGTCGACGAGGCGCTCGCCTCCGATCAGCCGCTGCCGGCGAGCGCCATCTCCCCGCTGGGATCGATCCGGACCGCGGGCGGTGCGGTCCTCGTCACGACTCCGGACGTCGCAGCGGACGATCCAAACACGTGGATATGCGCGACGCGCCGCCTGCCGACGGACGACGAAGCAGCCGATCTCGATCTCGCCTGGCGCCTCGTCCGTGGCGTGACGTCGAACGCGATCGTGCTCGTCCGAGAACGTCGACTGATCGGGATCGGCAGCGGCCAGACGTCACGCGTGGACGCGGCACGGCAAGCGGTCGCCAAGGCGCACACCATGCTTCGTGACGGGTCGACGGCCGGTGCCGCCTGCGCGAGCGATGCGTTCTACCCGTTCCCCGACGCCGTCGAAGCCTGTCTCGATGCGGGTGTCGGCGCGTTCGTCCAGCCCGGGGGCTCGATGCGTGATGATGAGGTGGTCCGGATCGCCGACGGCCACCACGCCACGATGCTGATCACGGGGGTCCGCCACTTCCGTCACTGACGCCGTCAGGCGATGCCTCGCGCCGCCCACGCTCGCGCTGTCAGGTGGATCGAACCGTCTGGCTCCGTGGGCAGGCGGGATCGGAGCCGGCGCCGGAGGTCCTCGCGGTCCTCGTCCGAGAGGCTCATCGCGTGGCGCGGTGCGGGTGCGGTGGCCATGAGGAACGGTCGCCAGTAGTCGTCGAAGTCCCGGAAGACCGTCGCGATGTCGATCGGCTGGACGTTGACGTCGGTCAGCCCCGCACGCCGCAACGCATCCTCTAGCGGTTCGGGCCTGCAGATCCCGAACTTCAGGGTTTCAGACTTGGCGCTGACAGCCGGATCCTGTTCGATCGCGGCTTCCCAGAAGTGGCGCATGATCTGCATGCCGTCCGCGTAGTCCCACACGTAGACCGCGACGGTCCCGCCCGCCGCCGCCACCCGTCGCATCTCGGCCAGCATCGCGATCGGATCCGGTACGAAGTTGAGGACCAGGCCGGAGACGGCCGCGTCAGCGGCCGCGTCGGGAAGGGGGAGTGCCGCCCCGTCGCCAAGCGCAAAGCTCGCACGGGGATCCGTCACCTGCGACCGCGCGAACGCGACGAACGCCTGCGAAGGGTCGACTCCGACGACGGAAGCAGGATCAGCGAGGTTCAGGATCGTCTCGGTGACCGCGCCGGTCCCACACCCGACGTCGACCCAGCGTCGATCCCGCGGGATCCCGAGCCCTGAGATGAACGCGTGGGCGACCCGCCGGCTCCATCGGCCGACGTATCCCTCGTAGCCTGCACCGCTCTGCCAGATGTCCGCTGCCACGACGCCGAGTCTACGGACTGCGAACCGGGGGAGCGGATGCCGCTGATACCATTCCCGCTCCCATGAGCGATCGTCCCCGCTATTACCTGACTACGGCCATCGCCTACGCCAACTCGAAGCCGGGCGTGCACACGCTGTACGAGGTGATCGGCGCGGATGTCATCGCGCGCTGGCACCGAATGAAGGGCGACGACACGCGGTTCCTCACCGGGACCGACGAGCACTCGATCAACATCGCCCAGGCCGCCGTGGACGAGGGACGCCCGGCTCGTGAGTTCGTCGACGAGAAGGTCGAGCTGTTCAAGATCGCCGAGGACGCCCTCGCGCTCTCGCCGGATCGGTTCATCCGGACGACGGACCCCGATCATGTGCGCGCTGCGCAGGAGATGGTCCGCCGGGCGTACGCGAACGGCGACATCTACATGGGCACGTACGAAGGCTGGTACTGCCCGAACGAAGGGTTCCGCAACGCGACCGATGTCATCGAGACGGCGCGGGGCACGATCTGCCCTAACCACCCCGATGTCCCACTCCAGTGGCTGACCGAGCGCAACTGGTTCTTCCGCCTGTCGGCCTACCAGGAACGGCTGGAGAAGCACTTCGCCGACCACCCCGATTTCGTGCAGCCCGAGTTCCGGCGCAACGAGATGCTGGGATTCATCCGCGGGGGACTCGAGGACTTCTCGATCTCGCGGGAGCGGACCCCTGGCGATTGGGGCATCCCGTTCCCGATCGCCGAGAACGGCGAGACCGCGCAGCGAGAAGACGGGTCGTGGGACCCCGAAGCCGGCAAGATCTATGTCTGGTACGACGCGCTGATCAACTACATCACCGGCGCGGGCTTCCCCGACGACATGACGTCGTTCGCCAAGTGGTGGCCCGCCGACCTCCACGTGATCGGCAAGGACATCGCCAGGTTCCACACGATCTTCTGGCCGGCGATGTTGTGGAGTGCCGGTCTCGAGGCGCCTCGTCGCGTGTGGGTCCACGGCTGGCTGATGGCGGCGGGTGGCGAGCGCATGAGCAAGAGCCGCGGCAACTTCCTTGACCCGAACGACTTCGTCGCGGCGTTCGGCACCGACGGGGCGCGCTACGTGGTGTTGCGCGAGGTGCCGTTCGATCGGGACGCCGAGGTGTCGTGGGACTCGTTCGTCCGCCGCTACAACGCCGACCTCGCGAATGACTTCGGCAACCTGCTCAACCGCACGGTCTCCATGACGAGGCGGTACGTGGATGGGGTGCGCCCCGCCCCGCGCCTGGAGCGTGACTCGCCGCTAGCCGCGACGTGGAACGAGATCGTCCAGACATACGCGGACGCGATCGAGGGTTGCGAGCTCCATGATGGGCTGGCGGCCCTGTGGACGTTCGTAGGCGCTGCGAACCGCGTCGTCGATGCCGAGAAGCCCTGGGAGCTGGCAAAGGCCTGGAAGGGTGGCGACGAAGCCTCGGGCGATCGACTGCGTGGTGTCCTGGGCGACCTGATCGAGGCGTGCCGGCTCGTCGGTCTCGCCGTCGCACCGTATATGCCCGGCACCGCGCCGAGGGTGCTCGGGCAGCTCGGGTTCGCGTACGGCTACGGGCCCGACGGCAACGGCGAGGCAACCGTCCTTGGCGAGCTCGAGTGGGGCGCGCGCGCGGGCGAGGCCGGCCGGGTCGGCGAACCAGAGCCGCTGTTCCCGCGCCTCGAGATCGAGGCGGCCGAGTCAGCGGAGAACTGATCGCGCCGGTCCGAGTGAGGGCCTTCGACCGGATGTTGCTTGTCATCTGCTGACGTGGGACGGCAACGAGCCGCAAGGCCACGGTCGCGAACCCGCACGCCGCACATTCCGTAGCATCGGGATGTGCGCCTGATCGACTCCCACTGCCACGTCAACGCCGACCGCTTCGCCGACGACGCGCAAGACGTCCTTGAGTCGGCGCACGAAGCCGGCGTGGAGCGGATCCTCGTTCCGGGCTGGAACGTGCCCTCGTGCGAGCGCGCACGCGATCTGGCCGACCGGGTCGACTGGATCGACATCGCCGTCGGCGTCCACCCCCACGACGCGGCCAAGGTCGACGACGCCGGGTGGCGACGTATCAGCGGATGGGCGGCCGATGAGCGCGTCACAGCGATCGGCGAGACCGGGCTCGACTACGACCGCGTGTTCAGCCCGATCCCGGATCAGCTCGACAACCTGCGGCGCAATCTCCGCCTCGCCGCCGACACGGCCAAGCCGGTGATCCTGCATTGCCGTTCTCGCACGGGCGAGCGAGACGCTCAGGACGCGCTGCTGCGTGAGGTGGCGGCCATGGGGACGAGGCGGCCCGCGATCGTCGTCCATAGCTTCTCTGGGCCGCTGGACTATGCGAAGGCGATGCTCGACCTCGGCGCGGTGATCAGCTTCTCCGGCCTCGCCTTCAGAAGGGGGGAGGAGGTGTCGGCCGAGGTGGCCCGATCGACCCCCCTCGATCGCATCCTCGTCGAGACGGATTCGCCGTTCCTGGCCGCGCCCGGCGCCCCCAAAGGCCGCAACGAGCCACGCTATGTGGGCATCACGGCGGCCTGGGTCGCAGACCAGCGAAACGACGACGACACGGTCCTCGGCGACGCCCTCGTCGCGACATACGACCGGACATTCCGTGAGGCTGGCCGTGCGAGTTGACAGAGCCGAGCAGCGTTCGTTAGATTTCACTTAGCACTCTGACACAGAGAGTGCTAATGCATCGACGGAGCCCTGCGGGGCGCCCGGGGCGATGCAACGGACGCATGAAAGGGATCGGCCGACCCAACCCCGACCGGTCGCCTCCCTACAGATCCAAATGCCGGTCGGTCAGCCGACCGTCACAGGAGGTATCGCACGTTGGCCACTGCCACCGCGAGCAAGACCAAGCTTCGCCCCCTCGGCGATCGCGTGGTCATCGAGCCGACTCCCCGCGAGGAGATGACGAAGAGCGGCATCGTCCTGCCGGACACCGCGAAGGAGAAGCCCCAGGAGGGCACGATCATCGCGGCCGGTCCCGGGAAGATCAATGACGACGGCAAGCGCGAGCCCATGGACGTCAAGGAGGGCGACAAGGTCCTCTACGCGAAGTACGCGGGGACCGAGTTCAAGATCGAGGGCGACGAGTTCCTCATCGTGAGCCAGAAGGACATCCTCGCGATCGTCAACGACTAGTCGCGCCTTGCGGCGACGCTCGACACGACCCGACCCACCCCGACTCCCTGGGAGGACACACGACATTGGCTAAGCAATTGATCTTCGACGAGACCGCTCGTCGATCGCTCAAGAAGGGCATCGACCGGATGGCCGATGCGGTCAAGGTGACGATCGGCCCGAAGGGTCGCAACGTCGTCCTCGACAAGAAATTCGGCTCGCCGACCATCACCAACGACGGCGTGACGATCGCCCGCGACATCGAGCTCGACGACCCGTTCGAGAACATGGGCGCGCAGCTCCTGAAGGAAGTCGCGACCAAGACCGATGACGTCGCCGGCGACGGTACGACCACCGCGGTCGTGCTCGGCCAGGCGCTCGTCGGCGAGGGCCTTCGCGTCGTCACCGCCGGCGCCAACCCGATGGTCGTCAAGCGCGGCATCGAGGCCGCCGTCGACGCCGTCGTCGAGGAGATCAAGAAGCAGGCCCGCCCGGTCGACAACCGGGAGCAGATCGCGGCTGTCGCAGCGATCAGCGCCGCCGACCCCGAGGTCGGTGAGATCATCGCCGAGGTGATGGACAAGGTCGGCAAGGACGGCGTCATCACCGTCGAGGAAGGGCAGAGCCTCGGCCTCGAGAAGGAATACACCGAGGGCATGCAGTTCGACCGGGGTTACCTCTCGGCGTACTTCGTGACCAACCCCGATCGGATGGAGGCGGTCCTCGAAGATCCGCTCATCCTGATCACGGACAAGAAGATCTCCAGCGTCCAGGACATGCTCCCGGCGCTCGAGAAGGCCGTCCAGCTCGGCAAGTCCACGCTGATCATCAGCGAGGACGTCGACGGTGAGGCTCTCGCGACGCTCGTGGTGAACAAGCTCAAGGGGACCATCTCGGTCCTCGCCGTCAAGGCGCCGGGCTTCGGGGATCGCCGCAAGGAGATGCTCCGCGACATCGCCACCCTGACCGGCGGCACGGTCATCAGCGAGGAGGTCGGGCGCAAGCTCGACTCCGTCACCCCCGAGGACTTCGGGACGGCCCGCCGCGTGGTCGCGACCA
>DASSZA010000255.1:0-11805 GCA_035703005.1 Candidatus Limnocylindrales bacterium
TGAGCACCTCGGTCCGGACGGGCTGATCCGACATCAGGAGGATCCGCGGTTCGATGCCCATCGCGGCACCGAGCTCGAGCGCGACCTCGGTCGGACGGCCTCCCGCGCGAAGGTGGTCGGTACGCCAGATGTGCGTGGCGAGATCCTTATCGCCGAGGCGGAACCACTCCTGACTGCCAAGCGACTCGAGGCGATCCATCACGTTCCACGTCTCGTCGCGCAGACCCCAGCCGCGGACCTGGTCGTCGAGCCCGGCGAGCGTGTACGCGACGGTGTCGTGATCCGGCCACACGGCAAGCCCGTGGAGCTCGAGGTCATCGCCGGTGTTGACGACGATCGAGAGATCGCGCCCGACCAACGCCGCCAGGCCCTCGGCCATCTTCGCGCCGCCGACGCCGCCGGCGAGCAGCACGATGTTCATGCGACGAGAAGGTCCGCGACCTCGCCCATCCGCTCGATGGTCTCGTAGTCGTACGGCGCCGGCATCCGGACGATGACGGTCTCGAAGCCGAGATCGAGGTGGCGGCGGATCACGGCGGCGACCCCGGCGGGCGTGTCCGCGAGGTATCCGCCGAAGTCGGCCGGCGGGACGCCGTTGGCGGCCATCAGCTCGTGCATCCGTGCATCAGCGGCGGCGGCATCGTCGCGCAGGACGATCGGGAAGCTGACTGTCTTCTCGATGGTGGCGACGTCACGCCCGATCTCCTCGCAGTGGCGCGTGAGTGCTGCGAGCGCGTCCTGGACGTCCTCGAAGCTGCCTGATGTGTTCCAGCCGTCAGCGTACTGGGCGACCACCCGCAAGGTCTTCTGGCGACCACTCCCGCCGATGAGGATCGGCAGGTGCGCCTGAACGGGTCGTGGCTCGCACAGCGCGTCGTGCATCGTGTATGTGGGACCGTCGTGATCGACGCGCTCGCCGTCGAGCAGGCGGCGCATGAGCATCACCGACTCGTCGAGCCAGCCGATGCGCTCGCCAGGCGACGCGCCGAACGGGATTCCGAACGCCTCGTGCTCGCGCTCGAACCACGCGGCGCCGATGCCGAGCACCGCGCGACCGCCCGACACGTGGTCGAGCGTCGTCGCCAGCTTCGTCGTGACGCCTGGGTTGCGGAACGTGTTGGCGCCGACCATCAGGCCGAGCCGCACGCGATCCGTGATCGGACCGAGTGCGGACAGCGCGCCCCAGCCTTCGAAGATCGGCTGCTCCCATGGCCCGAAGATCGCGAGGAGGTGGTCCCACGTCCACACCGAGTCCCAGCCGTTCGCCTCCGCGGCGAGGGCAGCGTCCCGGAACCCGGGCCAGTCGGTCTGTTGCGACCACAGCTGAAGACCGAACTTCACGGGCATGGCGTCGGCAGGCATGGGTCGGATGGTACGTGCGGCGGCGTTACGGGAGGCGCTCGCCGGCGCGGACCGGGATATCGAGTCGGTTCTCAGGTGGCGCGAGCGGGCATGTCCAGCGCGGATCGAACGCACATGAGGGCTGCGTGGCGAAGTTGAAGTCGAGGATCAGGTTGCCGGTCGCCTCGTCCGCCCCGAGATCGTGCGACTTCGCGGCGTCGACGAGATATCGGCCCGCTCCGTAGGTCTCGTTGCCATTCGTGGCATCACGGAACGGGATGAAGAGACCACCCGCGTAACCGGTCATCCAGAACACCGACAGGCGCTGCTCGCCGGTGGGGAAGGGGAGCCGCACCGAGCCGATCCGGCGGAACGCGAGCGTGTCGGCGCCACTGTTCGGCAGTTCCATCAAGAGGGCGCCCGGATCGGCCGCGGGGGCCGGCTCGACCGGAACGATGAACCGGAGTGCTGGATCGTGATCGAAGTGGCGCGCCCGGAAGGCCGCTCGGTCTCCGATCGGAAGGGGCGACTGCGGATGCTCGCGGAAGAGCCATTCGCGGACCGTGCGCCAGTGCGCCAGCGCTACGCCCGGGTCGGACGCCGCCATCGCCCTGACCTCGGAGTAGAGCGTCGCGACCCGGCGCCGCCAGTCGGCGAGCGTCAGCCGGTCCTGGACCGAGCCGTCGCCCTGCGCCCATGCGCCGGTGGCGTCGCTCGAGGGTGTCGTCATGGCCGACGCCGCATCGAGCTCAACAGGATCCAGGCACCGAGCAGGATCAACAACACCGGCCACAGCTCGCTCCAGCGGAGCCGTGGCATCTCCAGGCCGAGCGTCTGGTCGGCGAAGAACCACAGGCCGATGGCGACGAGGATCAGCCCGAAGACGACCGTCGCCGTCCGTCCGGAGTCGCCTGGTCGACTCCCTCCGTACCGGGGAGGAGGCGTCGGCGCCGGGACGGGGTTAACACCAGTCGTCGGGCCGATCGGTGGGGGCATGTGGCTGCCGGCATCGATGCCGGAGACCGTGGGCGATGGATCGGTCGAGCCGCTCGGGAAGTCGCTCATCGGATCGTCCCTTTCGTCGCCGGTCGCCGCTGTCCGCGACGAGGCAGGAGAATCCTAGCCCGCCATACTTGCGAGAGGGCGTGCGAGAGCGGCTCGGCCGCGCGATGGAGGGTGACACATGGCGGATACGGCCGAGATCGGCGTCTTCGGCGGTTCGGGCTTCTACTCGCTCCTCGACGACGTGCGCGAGATCAAGGTCGACACGCCGTACGGCGCCCCGTCCGACTCGCTGTTCCTCGCCGAGGTCGCCGGCCGGCGGGTCGCGTTCCTGCCGCGCCACGGCCGTCGCCACACGCTCCCGCCCCATCGGATCAACTACCGCGCCAACGTCTGGGCGATGCGTTCGCTCGGCGTCAAGGCCGTCATCTCCCCGTGTGCCGCGGGGTCCCTAGCGCTCCACGTGAAGCCCGGCGATTTCGTCGTATGCGACCAGTTCGTCGATCGCACGCGCGGCCGCGCGGACACGTTCTACGACGGCCCGATCGTCACCCATCTCTCGTCGGCGGACATCTACGACCCGGTCCTGCGTCAGCTGGCGATCGACACGATCCGCGACCACGGGATCGAGGTCCACGAGCGCGGCACCGTCGTCGTCATCCAGGGTCCGCGCTTTTCGACCAAGGCCGAGTCGAAATGGTTCTCCGACGCGGGGTGGGAGGTCATCAACATGACCCAGTACCCCGAGGCGTGGCTGTGCCGTGAGCTCGGGATGGCCGTCGTGAACATCAGCCTCATCACCGATTACGACGCCGGCGTCCACGAGGGCACCGAGGCCGTCGATGCCACCTCGGTCCTCGAGGTGTTCCAGGCCAACGCTGAGCGCATCCAGAAGGTCGTGCTCGACCTCGTCGGCCGCTTCCCGGCCGACCTCGACGCGCTCGGTGCGCGCGACGCGCTCGGACCGACACGCGGCGACGGTCACGCGATCTCGATCGAGGACGTGCGGCTGTTCGAGACGGGGTTGTAGGCGGTGGCCGCTGACGGCGCCCGTGACCGGCTACCGCTGGGCGTCTGTCTGCGGTCCATCCGCGCGACCCCCCGTTGGTGGCTGGAGAGCGCGCGGCGGCTCGACGAGGCGGGCTTTGCCGGCGTCTGGTCGTGGGACCACTTCATCGGGCAGGGCACGGACCGGACGGTCCCGGTCGTCGAGTGCTGGACGATCCTGAGCATGGCCGCCGCACAGACCCGGAACGTGACGGTCGGGCCGTTCGTGATGAACGTCATGAACCGGCATCCGGCCGTGGTCGCGCGCATGGCCTCGACGCTCCAGATCGCATCCGGCGGTCGCCTGATCCTCGGGGTCGGCATCGGCGGTGCGCCGAAGGAGCACGCCTCATACGGGATCGAGTTCCCCCCGGCGCCCGAGCGCGTCCAGCGGCTCGAGGAGGCGGTCGCCGTCATCCGCGCCCTGTGGACGGGCGGGCCCGTGACGCGGCCGTCGCCGTTCTACCCGCTCGATGACGCGGTCGCGTTCCCCGTTCCTGATCCGCCGCCGCCGATCATCGTCGGCGGCGAGAGCCGGCCCGGTGCGGCGTTGGCGGCACGGATCGGCGACGGCTGGACCACGTTCGACGACAACTTCGAGGCGAACCTACCCGTGTACCTGGAAGCGCTGGAAGCGGCCGGCAAGCGACGCGAGGACCAGACGGTGATCGTCGGGTTCCAGGGCGACTGGCTCGGCGAGAAGAGCAGCGTCGAGGAGTCGGGCTGGCTTGCCGAGCCGCGAGCCACGTGGGAGCGCTGGCATGCCGCCGGTGCCGATGCCGCGATCGTCACCGCCAGGACGACCGAGGACGTCGACGCGCTCGTGGAGTCCGTCGCGCGCTGGTGACGTCCCGCCCGACGAGCCGGTCGACGAGCAGGGTTCGCCCCCGTTTCGTGGCACCATCGCCGTGTGACCCCGACCGCCTCTGCGCCGTCCTCGCCGATCTCCATCGAGCCGACCCATCCCTGTGCGCGATGCGGCAAGCCGGTCCCGCCCGGCGTCGGCCTCTGCGAGGAGTGCAACCCGCTCGGCCTGCGCGATGTCGCCTCCGGCCAGGTCCACGGTTCGGTCTTCATCGCGGTCGCCGTGGCGATCGCCGTCCTGGCCGTGGTCGCGCGGCTTTCGATCGCGGGGAGCGGGCCATTCCCGGCGGAGGTGGGTCAGGTCGTCCCGTCGGGAAGTGGTCTGTCGGTCGCCATCACGGTCACCAACCAGGGTGACGCGACGGGCCAGACGACGTGCCGGCTCTCCCGCGTCGGCGATGAGGGGATGGGCACGGCCGAATTCGTGACGACTCCCCGTCTCGAACCGCACCAGACGCGAACGTTCGAATCGAAGCTGTTGGAGTTCGGGTCGACGCCGGTCGATCTCCAGGTCGAGTGCCGGACACCATGACGGCGACCCGGCGCGCGGTCGACGAAGGGGACGGGTCCAGTCCGCCCCCGGCGGATCTCGAGTTCGCGATCGCCTTGGCCGCGCGAGCCGGCGAGATCCTCATGGATCGCTACGAGCGCCTCGAGCGCATCGACTACAAGAGCGCCCGCGACGTCGTGACCGAGGCCGACCACCTGTCGGAGGACCTGATCATCGATGCGATCCGCTCATACCACCCGAGTGACGCGATCCTCGCCGAGGAGAGCGGAGAGCATCGCGCCAAGGCGGGCGAGGCACCGACGTCAGGTCGTGGCCGGGTCTGGGTCGTCGATCCGCTCGACGGCACCGTCAATTACGCGAACGGCATCCCGTTCTTCTGCGTGTCGATCGGGTTGGTCGTCGCGGGACGCCCGCACGTCGGTGTCGTGCACGACCCGACCCGCGGCGAGACCTTCGCGGCGACCGCCGGTGGGCCCGCGATGCTGATGTCGACGCTGGGGACGGAGAGCTTCGCGATCAAGGCGTCGGACAAGGACAAGCTGTCCGACTTCGTCGTATCGATGGCGCTGTCCGGACGGTCGGTGGCGACGAGGAACCGGAACGTGCGCAAGGCCATCCGCATCCCGCGTTCCATGGGGTCGGCGGCCATGGCGCTGTCGTACGTCGGCAACGGCCGGTTCGATGCGTTCATCCAGCAGGGCGGGCTGTCGGCATGGGACATCGCCGCGGCGGGTCTCATCGCCGAGCGCGGCGGGGCGAAGGTGACCTCGATGGATGGCGGGCGTTGGTTCGACATCAGCCACGCTCCCCGGTCGATCGGGGTCCTGGCCGCACCCAAGCGCCACCACGCCGCGCTGTTGGAGCTCGTTCGCTAGACGAGTCGAGGTACTGCCCGCCGAAGAGTGGGCGAGCGCCTTTCGGGAACTGGGATCCCGCGAGCGGCCCCATATCCTGTGAGCACGGCCATTCGAGCCGCGCCGATCAACGGAGGCCCGATGCGGCGGGACCTGGTCGAGCAGGCGATGGCGGGCGATCACGGCGCGTTCTCAGAGCTGGCGCGCACGTCGATCGGCCGGCTCTACGCTGCCGCTTGCCTGATCCTTCGGGACGATCAGAGGGCCGAGGACGCCACCCAGGAGGCGCTCGTCGCCGCCTGGCGCGATCTCTCGTCCCTGCGTGACCCCGATCGCTTCGAGGCCTGGCTCCACCGACTCCTCGTCCGTTCCTGCTATCGCGAAGCCAGGCGCGGACGACGGCGATGGGCGATCGAGCTCGAGGTCCGGGAGACAGCTGCCCCGGCTCTCGATCCATCGATCGATGTCGCCGACCGTGATGAGCTCGAGCGTGGCTTCCGCCGCCTCGACGCTGATCAGCGCACGGTGCTGGTCCTTCACTACTACCTCGGCTTGTCCCTCGATGAGGCTGCGGATGCGCTCGGCATCCCGCCGGGCACTGTCCGCTCACGCCTCCATCGAGCCACCCGTGCGATGCGCGCCGCGCTGGACGCGGACGCGCGTGCGACCACTCCGAACGAACGGCGGTTGGCATGACGACGCGCGACGATTTCGACCGCCACCTTGCTGCCTGGTTCGAGGCCAGCGCCCCGTCGAGCGAGCCTGAGCCACTGCTCGGGCAGGTCCTTGCGCGGACCGCTCGCACGCGGCGCCGCCCCGCCTGGCGCATCCCCGAAAGGTGGATCCCTATGTCCGCGATCACGACTCGGTCGGCGGCGGTGAACCAGATCCCCTGGCGCACCGTCGGCCTGATCGCCCTCCTCGTCATTGCGCTCATCGGCAGCGCTCTGCTCTTCGTCGGGACGCGTCGGCCGGCCCTGCCGCCACCGTTCGGCGTGGCCGGCAATGGCGCGCTCATCTACTCGCTGAACGGCGACATCGTGGCCCGCTCCGGCCCCCAGGATCCGGTCAGGCCGCTCATCGCCGGCGCCGATGGCGCCGTGGTGGCTCCCGACGGAACGCGGTTCGTCTTCGGGCGGCACGGCGCGGACGACCAAGTCGACGAATGGGTCGCGGATGTCGCCGGCACCGGGCAGCACAAGATCGACATCCCATTCCGGACCATCAGCTGGGTCGATTGGGCACCGTCGAGCGACGAGCTGTACGTCGCGAACGAGGACGGCAGCGCGAAGATCGCGATCGTGCCGGCGGACGGCGGCCCGTCGACGACCCTCGACCTGGGCATGACCGCGATGGTCCCGATGCATCGCCCCAACTACCCGGAGCAGATCGTGTTTCGAGGCAAGGACGCGGCCGGTGATTGGGGCCTGTTCCTCGTCGGTCGTGACGGCGTCTCGCCGAAGCGACTGGCCTTGGATCCTGGTTTCCAGCAGGACCCTTCGTATGCCGACGAACGAGACCAGTATTTCCAAGGCCCGATCTTCTCGTCTGACGGCAAGACGTTGATGTACTACACCATGGAACCTGGCCCTCGGGGGACCGGGTTACGCCAGCACCTCGCGACCATCGGACCTGCCGGCGAGGTCGTCGACGACGTTGTCATGACGTTCGATCCGACCGCTGACGACGAGTGGGGAGCGCAATGGCTTCCCGCCGAGGACGGGATCATCTTCCAGTCCCGGACCGACTCGATGCACACATTGAAGATCCATCGGTCATCGGTATCGCCGAAGGATGTGCACGATCTCGGCGTGAGAAGCACCGGTGACTGGATCGGGTTCGTGATCTCCCCGGACGGTCAAGAGCTGATCGCCATGCTCCCGCCGGTGGGCACCGGCGACATGTCGCTCCGACTCGTGGACCTGCACACCTTCAAGGCGGATGTGCTCGATATCCCGAGCGAGGTCACCTGGCAGCGCGTGGCGCCCTAACCCGAGTCACCTCGCGTCGGCGAGCCACTTGTGGGGTCTCGATCGCAGGCGGTCGAGGCCCCATTCGTCGCAGAACGCCTCCCATTCCGCGCGCGGCGCGCCGTCCCAGCGCAGTTCGTCGGCGTCGGTCTGGCGGATCTTCACGCCGTCGTCGGCCGTGCGGAGGCGGGCCAGATCCCGGTACAGCAGCGCCTCGTCCATGTGGTCCCGCAGCGACGCGGCGAGCGTCATGGCGCGACCACCCGTGATGCCGGGGACCTCCCAGGTGGACGCACGTTCGGGGATATCGTCGAGATGCCCGTAACGCGCCAGCACCGCGGCTGCGCCCTTCGAACCCCACCCGGGGATGCCGGGATAGCCATCGGATGAGTCGCCGACGACCGCCAGGTAGTCGGGGATCGACGTCGGCGGTACGCCCCATTTCGCCCGCACGCCCGGGTCGTCGTAGGTGAGGTCGCGACGGCGATCCCACAGAACGATCCGGTCGTCACGAACCAGCTGGGCCATGTCCTTGTCCGGCGTGCAGATGAGGATCTTCTCGACCCGCGGGTCCGAAGCGAAGCGCACGGCGGCTGCCGCGATCGCGTCGTCCGCCTCGTATTCGACCATCGGCCAGAGCACCACGCCGAGAGCCTCGACGGCCGCCTCCGCGATGGGGAATTGCGCGAGCAGCTCGCGAGGCATGCCCGCCGATGACTTGTAGCCGGCGAAGAGGTCGTTGCGGAAGGATTCGATCACGCGGTCCGTGGCGCAGCCGACGTGCGTGGCGCCCTGCTCGCGGAGCAGGAACAACAGCTGATCGACCAGCCCTGACACGCCCGACAGGACGACGCCGTCGCGGCCGATGACGGGTGGCCGCGGGGCGTAATGGGCTCGGAAGAGTTCGTAGGTCGCGTCGACGAGGTGAAGGCGCACGCGCGTCAGCGCATCCGCGCTTGCCACATGTCGACGCCCGCGTCGCGCATCGCTTGTTCCGCACGCGCACCGTCATCGGGCTTGAGGTTGACGGGGGCGCACAGGTCCGTGAGCACGGCGGTGCGATACCCGAGCCGCATCGCGTCGAGGACGCTCGCCTGGACGCAGTAGTCCGTGGCCAGACCCATGATCACGACCCGTTCGATACCGCGCTCCTTGAGAAGCGCGTCCAAACCCGTCGACTTCTCCTCGCCCGTCACCGGGTCGCGCATCGAGAAGCCGGAATAGCCGTCCTCACCGCCCGTGCCCTTGTGCAGGCGAATGGCTTCATCGGGGACCTGCAGGTCCGGATGGAACTCCGCGCCCCATGTCCCCCCGACGCAGTGGACCGGCCAGATGCCGCCGTCCTTCTGGAAGTGCGGGGTCGACTCGGGATGCCAGTCTTGCGTCGCGACGACCGTGGCGCCCGCGGATATGGCGCTCGAGATCTCGGTGTTGATCTGGGGGATCAGTGACGCTCCACCCGCGACGGACAGGCTGCCGTTCGGGTCGGCGAAATCGTTCTGGACGTCGATGACGAGGAGGGCCGTCTTGGCGTCGTACCGCTGCATCGGCTGAGCCTAGCAGCGGGTGCGGTCGCCGGGCGCGACGGGAGCGACCGGGGAGCGTTCGAACGCGTGGGGGCTCGCGTGGCTCCCCGGTGTCCCGTGGGTAGAAACGGTCTATCCGATGAGCGCGGACCGCTCGTCCTTGACGGGCTCGGGCGCCGGTGCCTCCGGCGGCGCAGGGGGCTCGACGTCGAGCAGATAGCCGATGCCTTGGAACGTCTTGATACGGCCCGGTTCGCCCGGCTCCGCACCGAGCTTCCGGCGAACGCGCGATACCCACACCCGGAGGTACTGGAGATCGTCGCGGTATTCCGGGCCCCACACCTTCGTGAGGAGCTCGGTGTGCAGGACGACCTTGCCGGCATTGGCGGCGAGGTGCTGCAGCAGCAGCCACTCGGTCCGCGAGAGCTGGACCAGCTCCCCGTTCCGGGTGACCATCCGACGCTCGAGGTCGATCTCGATGTCGTCGAAGGCCAGCACGCCCGATCCGGGGCTTGCGCCGGAGGACCGGCGCAGGACCGCGCGCACCCGCGCAGCCAGCTCGTCGGGATGGAACGGCTTAGCGATGTAGTCGTCGGCGCCGAGGTCGAGACCCTTGGCCTTGTCGGCCGTCGAGCCCTTGGCCGTCAACAGGATCACGGCGACCGGCCTGCGTTCGCGCAACTGGCGCATGACCTCGATGCCGTCGAGGTCGGGCATCACGATGTCGAGAAGGACGATGTCCGGTCGGACCTCCTCCGCCTTCTGGAGCGCGTCCTCACCACCGCTGGCGGTGACGACACGGAACCCTTCCTCGGCGAGAGCGATCGAGACGAGCTTGGTGATGCGGGGCTCGTCGTCGGCTACAAGGACAAGGGGCTGAGTACTCACATGGCACCTCCTGGGGCCGGTGTCAATGGTGCCGGACGAGCGTCCGTGCCGTCAGCGACGGCCGCCCTGAGGGGCTCTCGGCTCTCAGGAGCTCTGGGGAGCGACGCTGGGGAGTTCGACGGTGATGTTGGTGTCGTTCGAAGAGTTGCTGCTCGAACCAGCGCCCGGACCCATCAGGAAATACCACCCGAGGGCGAGGACGATGATGATGGCGATGATCCCGAGGATCAGGCCGGCGTTGGAGCCGCCGTCCTTGACGACGACGGTTTCGCGGTCGGTCATGCTGAGAAGACTCCTTGTCTGCTGGGGTTCCAGCATCCGCGGGGACTCCTGACGCCCGGTGCTGACCGGCATTGCAAAACCGTTACATCGGCATTACAGCGGGCGTGTCCGTGTAGAGGTCAGGTCGGGCTGAGCCGAAGTCGTGGAGGCTCCGAACACGACGACGCTTCGATGACCGGTACCCTGACGCCATGCCCTTCAGCGATGACGACCTGCGAGCGATCGACCAAGCCAAGGAGATCGAGGTCGAGACCTCGGCAAGGCCTGGTTCGGACGTGCACCGGACCATCATCTGGGTCGTGGTCGATGGTGAGGACGTCTTCGTCCGATCCTGGCGCGGCGTCACGGCGCGATGGTTCCGCGAGGCGCTCGCGAACCCGGAGATCGCCATCCACATCGACGGCCGCCGCCTTCCCGCGAAAGCCGTCCCCGCGCGCGATCCGGCCTCCATCGCCCGGACATCGCAAGGCCTGGAGCGCAAGTACGACGGCGATTCGTCGACGCCGTCGATGGTCCGCGCCGAGATCCTCGACACCACCCTCCGGCTCGACCCAGCGCCCGGCGCGTAGCTGCCGACTAGCCCCGACCCGCAACCTCCATCGTTCGCGCCGTCGGCCTACGATAGAAACGCACATGTACTTCGACGAGTTCAAGCACCAGCTTCCCGACATCGACCCGGCTGAGACCGAGGACTGGATGACGTCGCTCGACCAGGTCGTCGAGCAGGAGGGCGAGACCCGCGCCCGGTTCCTCGTCTACAAGCTCCTCAAGCGCGCCCGCCAGCTCCAGATCGGGTTGCCGCCGCTCACCCAGACCCGCTACATCAACACGATCAGCCCGGAACAGGAGCCGGCCTTCCCGGGCGACGAGGCGATGGAGCTGCGCATCCGACGCATCGTCCGCTGGAATGCCGTGGCGATGGTGCTGCGCGCGAACAACAAGTACCCGGGCATCGGCGGCCACCTCTCGACGTACGCAAGCTCCGCGAGCCT
Organism: Candidatus Limnocylindrales bacterium; assembly: GCA_035703005.1. Classification (GTDB taxonomy): domain Bacteria; phylum Chloroflexota; class Limnocylindria; order Limnocylindrales; family CSP1-4; genus SPCO01. The sequence continues at coordinate 11,278 of DASSZA010000255.1, forward strand.
GTACGAGGTGGGCTTCAACCACTTCTTCCAGGGCAAGGACGACGGCGCGGCCGGTGACCAGGTCTTCTACCAGGGACACGCGGCGCCGGGCATCTACGCGCGGGCCTTCCTCGAGGGACGGCTCAGCGAGGACCAGCTCGATCACTTCCGCCGCGAGGGCAAGCCGGGCCAGGGACTGAGCTCGTACCCGCATCCGCGGCTCATGCCGGACTTCTGGGAGTTCCCGACGGTCTCGATGGGCCTCGGCCCGATCAGCGCGATCTACCAGGCCCGCTTCAACCGCTACCTGCAGAACCGCGGCCTGCTCGACACGTCGAAGTCGCGCGTCTGGGCGTTCCTCGGCGATGGCGAGACCGACGAGCCCGAGTCGCTCGGCGCTCTGCATGTCGCCGCCCGCGAGGGGCTCGACAACCTGACCTTCGTCGTCAACTGCAACCTGCAGCGACTCGACGGTCCGGTCCGCGGCAACGGCAAGATCATCCAGGAGCTCGAGGCGGTCTTCCGCGGCTCCGGCTGGAACGTGATCAA
>DASSZA010000264.1:0-10454 GCA_035703005.1 Candidatus Limnocylindrales bacterium
CGCGTGTCGGCCGCTACGACTTCCTGCGGCACTACGTCGACGATCTGCCCTCGATCATCGACATGGACGCGATCCGCGGAGCGGGCGTCCGCATCGGTGTCGACCCGATGGGTGGCGCGAGCGTCGCCTACTGGGGCGTCATCGCCGAGCAGTTCCGGCTCGATCTCACGGTCACGAACACGACGGTCGATCCGACCTTCGGCTTCATGACCGTCGACTGGGACGGCAAGATCCGGATGGACCCGTCATCGCCCTACGCGATGGCCAGGCTGGTCGATCTGCGCGACCGCTTCGATATCGCCGTCGGCAATGATGCCGATGCCGATCGGCACGGCATCGTCACCCCGACGACGGGGCTGATGAACCCGAACCATTTCCTATCCGCAGCCGTGAGCTACCTGTTCGGTGGGGCGGACGGCGGCCGGGGCGCCTGGGGCGCCGACGTCGCTGTCGGCAAGACGCTCGTGTCGTCATCGATGATCGATCGTGTCGTCTCGGATCTCGGCCGTCGTCTCGTCGAGGTGCCGGTCGGCTTCAAGTGGTTCGTCGACGGTCTGATCGACGGGTCGATCGGGTTCGGCGGCGAGGAGAGTGCCGGAGCGTCGTTCCTGCGCCGGGACGGCACGGTCTGGACGACTGACAAGGACGGCATCATCGCCGACCTGCTGGCGTGTGAGATGCAGGTCCACTCGGGTGCGGCGCGGATCTACGAGGGGCTGACCGAGCGGTTCGGCGCACCCGTGTATCGACGGGTCGATACCCCGGCGACACCCGAGCAGAAGGCCGCGCTGGGTGCGCTCAGCGAGTCCGATGTGACGGCGACCGAGCTCGCCGGCGATCCGATCACGAGCATCCTCACGACCGCACCGGGCAATGGCGCGCCGATCGGGGGCCTCAAGGTGACGACCGATGCGGGTTGGTTCGCTGCGCGCCCCTCCGGCACCGAGAACGTCGCCAAGGTCTACGCGGAAAGCTTCCGCGGGGAAGCCCACCTCGATCAGCTGCTCAGCGAGGCACGGGCCCTCGTGACCCAGGCGACGACGAGGTCGTAGGCCAGTCGCGTTGTCACGGCGCCGCGACACCGTCGCGACCGGACGTTGCGGCCTCCGACGCAAGCTGCTGGCACGGTGTCGATGCATCGACCACCGACCGGAGGAGCAGCCATGAGCGACGATCCGCGAGACCGCGGGCCTCGTCATAGCACCGAGCCACCGCAGAGCGAGGAGGAACGGATCGCGCAAGGACCGGCCGCGAACATCGAGCCGCCTGGAGGCATGGCCACGTCGGCCGGCGGTGGCCACGGGACAGGCAGTGACAAGCAGTCATCGGGCGGTACGGGCGACGGCGAGCATCCCGCTGGTGACGATCCCGAGACGGAGTGGCTGCGGCGGGTGAACGACGGCGAGACGCCCGCTACCGTCCAGTCGAACGACTAACGGTCAGGTGACCTAGGCGGATCCGATATACCGGCGCCGGTGTCCCTGGCGCGGACGTCGAGTGTCGTCAGCGCGTCGCTGCGACCAGATCCCGTTCCGACGAGGCCCGCTCGACCTCCTGATGATCGAGAGGCTCGACCTCGGTCTCGCCGACGGCCACGGCCTCCGACTCGATACGGGCGGGTGCGGTCAGCCGTCGGTAGACCGACTCGTAGGCATCGACCATCCGATCGAGCGAGAAGCGCTGCCGCGTGCTCGTGATGATGTCGGCGCGGTCGAGAGCCTCCGCGCGCGAGACGGCGAGCGCCGCCTCGTCGACGTCATCAACGAGGAAGCCGGTGACGCCATGGTCGATGGTCTCGGTGAGACCGCCCGCTCGGCGGGCGATGACCGGGGTACCCGTGCCCATCGATTCGATGGCGACGAGGCCGAACGGTTCCGGCCACGCTCCGAGCATCACGGTCGCGAGCGCACGAACCATCAGCTGGTCACGTGTCGCGCTATCGACCTCGCCGCGCCAGTCGACGATGCCCTCGTCGATCGCCGGCTGGACGACCGAATCGAAGAGCGCCTGTTCCTCGTGCTCGTGCGCCTTGGCGGCGACGACGAGCCGACGGCGACTCCGCCGCGCGAGTTCGATCGCGTGGTCGATGCCCTTCTCACGGGTGATGCGGCCGACGAACAACAGATAGTCGCCCGCGCGCGTACCGGACGGCGACGTCGTGAAGTCGATGCCGTGGTGGATGGTGGCGACCCAGTTCGCGTCCGGGTTCCAGCGCCGCTGACTCTCGCTGATCGCGACCAGGGGGATCGACGGCATCGCGTCGATGTATTGCGTCGCGCCGGCGACATCGAGCCGGCCGTGGAGCGTGGTCAGGACGGGGATCGGCGCGTGCTCCGCGAAGAGGAACCCGTGGGTCTCGACATGGGAGTGGATGACGTCGAAGCGGTCCGCTTCATCCCATGCGCGCGCGACAGCCATCTGGAAATACACGCCCAGGTCGCCGTTCATCCCCTCTCGCCAGAGGGCGCGGGGGACGATCGGGACGATCTCACATGGGAGATCCGAGTCGCCGGTCGTGAAGACGGTCACCTCGTGGCCGCGGGCGTGCAGACCCAGCGCGAGCGACGTCACGATGCGCTCCGTACCTGCGTACGTGGGCGGGGGGAGCGAAACGACGGGCGGAGCGATCAAGCCGATGCGCATCGGCCGCGTGTCGCCCGCTGAACGCGGCGCGCGCGGGAATGTCCTCACGTGGGGTGGCCTCCTCGGAACGTTGACGTGGACCCACGGTCGGGCCGCGGGTCGTACCGACAAGGGTCGCTTGTTCCGCGATCAGGTCGCGCCAGAGAGGCCCGGACGACACATTGCAGAACCATCGCGAGCGCATATCTAGGCGACCGCAATAGGACTAGGGCGTGCCGCAGCGCCTAGGCACACCTTGCCGCCCTAGCGTCATCCAAGCCGCACCGCGCCCCTTCCCCCGGAGCGGGCGGCGCCGACCGGGCCCGGCCCCCAATGCATCGGCGACCGGGCCCGCATGCGAATATCCCGCGCTCCGCGCCGATCCCTGGAGGTACGTATGGAGACGACGGCGGTCGGGCCCGCTGCCTCGAGCAGTGAACGACCATGAACATCCGGAAGCTTTGGGCTGACTACGGTCTGAGCATCACGCTCGTCGCGATGTTCCTGGTCGCGTGGGGCCTCCAGACGTGGACGGGCTGGGTCGAGTTCGTCGCCGAGCAGGCGCAGCACGGCCAGACCGCACAAGCCTTCGGGAACGACGGCTACATCTGGAGCTGGGCCCAGTCGACGTTCGAGAACTGGCAGTCTGAGTTCCTCCAGGTCTTCGTGTTCATCGTCCTGACCACGTTCCTGGTCCACCGCAAGAGCCACGAATCCCCCGACACCGACTACGACTCGGAGGCATCGCTCCGCAGGATCGAGGCCAAGATCGACGCGCTTGAAGAGCGACTGGAGAAGCGCTGATGGCGAATAACGACGAGACGACGCTGACCGAGGATCAGGTCCGCCAGGAACACCTAATCGACGTCAACGAACCGGCGCATTGGGCATACCTTTTCTCCGTGCTCATCGGAGGCACGATCCTGATGATCCTGCTGATCGCCCTCATCTCGGGCGGCTCCTAGCCGCCCCGCTCTCACAGCCCCGCGGCGGGTCGAAGACCTGCCGCGCGCCGGAGGTCTTCGTCCACGTCGAGCAGCCGCCGAAGGGCGACCTCATGCCGGCGCACGAGCTCGTCCCCTCGCTGCTCGAGCCGACCGGGGCGGAGGATCTCACGCCAGACCGTATCGAGCTCGACAGTCGCTTCCGCGAGAGCGGCGAGATCCGCTTCTACCGACCGATCCTCCATGTCGACCTCCCGCGCCACGATCAGGCGGCGCGACTCCGCTCGTCCTTCGTCATCTGGATCTCCGCCCGCTCGGCGCCGTGCTCCGCGACGATGCGGGCAGGCTTCCGGTGGACCCATGCCCGTTCGATCTCGATCGACCGCCAGCCCTCGGGCAGGACGACAGGCCGCGACGGCCAGGTCGCGGGATCACTGGGGCCCAGGCGGATCGCTGGAAGCCCGAACATGAGACCCATCAGAAAGCCACCGAGGTTGGCGAAGAACGGGCCCGACCGCGGCTTTTCGGGGAACTTCTCCGGCGACATCTCGAGCGTCTGCTGGAACCGGTCGACGACAAGCTGGGCGTAGCCCTCGTCGAACAGCCGGAGCGACAGACGCCGGTCGCCGCGCCATGCGGCCCAGACGCCGTAGAGCGCGGACAGCATCGGGCTCCCGATGTACTCGGGCGCGAGGTCGAGGTAGTAGTCGAGCGTCGCGCGCTCGACGTCCGGGGAGAACTCCCACCAGACAGGAAACAGCGCTGCGAGCGGGCCTGGTGTCGCGCCGAGCTCCTCGTTGGGTCGATACCCGTCGTGGGTGGGGATCACCCCGTCGCGGTTCGGCCGGACGTCGAGGCCTGCCTCGACCTCGTACCAGGCGTCGCTGACGCTGTCCCCCAGCCGCTGTGCGCATTCGATCGCCTGGCGAAGGACCGTCTTAGCCGAGAGCACCGTGAAGGCGTCGTTATCGGTCGGTTGCTTGCGTTCGGCGATGCCCATGGTCTTCAGGAAGTCGAACCCGCGTGCGGAGCGACTGACACGGCTGGTGATCCAGTCAGCGACCCCATACAGGACCCGCGAGGCGTCTTCCCGGAGGAAGCGCGCGTCCCCCGTGAGGTGGGCATACTCCGCGAACGCTCTGGCGACATCGAGCGAGACGTGGTCCTCGTGCCAGGACGCCTCCCCGGCGCCGGGCGCCGACTCCTCACCGTTGATGGGACTGCTTTCCCATGGGTACTGCAGACCCCGTCGGCCGAGGAGCTTGGCGTTCCTCCGGGCCGCCTTGATCGTGTCGGTCCGGAACTCGAGGAGTGTCCTGGCGGCATCGGGCTGGCTGAACAGGAGCGACGGGACGCTGAACGTCTCGACGTCCCACATCACGTGGCCGTAGTAGTAGTGGTAGTCGTGCCACGTGGCCAGACCATAGATCGAGGTGCTCGCTGGGGCGGACGGATGGACGGACATGTTCAGGTAGAAGAACGCCGCGTCCGCAAGCGACTGCCACCGTTCATCCCGGGTATCGATGAGCACCCGACCCTTCCACAGCTCGCCCCACTCGACGTGGTTCTCCTGTCGGATCGAATCGAAGCCGTCCTCCTTGGCGCGGGCCGCGAGCCTGACCGTTGCGCGCCCCGGGTCGTGATGCAGGACGTCGGGAACGAGGCTGGAGATCTGCCGGAGGCGGTACGTCCGCCCGGCACGCGCCCGGAATCGATAGTCCGTGGCGAGGGCGGTATGCCCGCCCCAATCCTGCCGGGTCCGCTCTGCGTCCGCATCGCCCGTGAACTCGGTCACGTAGGAGATGCCCACGCGCGCCTTGTTCCCGTATGACGCCCATTGCATCGACCCGTCCGCGGCCTCTTCGTGCTGGCCGGCTGGGTCGAGGTGCTTCTCCTCCATCTCGCCCTGGATGCCGTCCGGATCGACCTTCGCTCGGAGCACGAGATCGCACGCCCTGTCGACCCGGACGGACAGCTCCTGCAGCACGAGCGTCGGCTGTTTCCGGCTGCAGAACGTCAGGACTTCGGCGTCGAGCGTCACGCCGTTCGCGGTGAACGTGAAATGCGTCGTCAGCTCGGCCGTCGAGTAGTCGTAGCGCTGCTCGACGAACTGCGCCTGCTGGGGTGCGCGCGTGAGCCAGACGCCGTCGATCTGGATGTCACCCGCGAGCGGATACGGCGTCCGCGCGTTCGCCTCGATCAGCAGCGACGGGTGCAGCCCGGCGAACCCGTTGACGATCGACACGCCGGCAAGCAAAGGGATGTCGTTGAGGCGCAGACCGACGAGCCCGTTCGAGACGTACGGCGGTAACTCGTCAGTCTCGGAGCTGGTCAGGGGCGGGGGGCTGATCGGGTGGGACATGTCGCGTCACGATGGCCGATGACGCGAAACGTTCCGGTTGCTAGCCTCCGCGGAGGGATTGCATCTTCGCGCTCTCGCCACGAGATCGCTCCCGGGATGGCGCTGTGACACCGCTGCGACATCGGTTCCGGACGTCGTTCGACGGAGGGCAGGCCGAGCCGGGCACAGTCCGGTGATGGCGACATCCGACGATCGATCAGCAGCGTCCGACGGCGCGGCACTCCACCTTGGATACTCGCTGTCGTGCGAGGAGCATCGGCCCGAACAGCTCGTGGATTGGGCGCAACGCGCCGAGTCGGTCGGGTTCGAGTACGCCTCGATCTCCGACCACTTCCATCCCTGGCTCGAGGCGCAGGGAAACAGCCCGTTCGTCTGGAGCGTGCTCGGCGGGATCGCGACCGCGACCGAGAAGATGCAGGTCGGCACCGGTGTGACCTGCCCGACGCGCCGGTACCACCCGGCGATCATCGCTCAGGCGGCGGCCACTGTGGCATCGATGATGCCCGGGCGCTTCTTCCTCGGCGTGGGGACCGGCGAGAACCTCAACGAGCACATCGTCGGCGCCGAGTGGCCGCGCTACGACGTCCGAGCTTCGATGCTCGAGGAAGCCGTCGGCATCATCCGCGCGTTGTGGAGCGGTCAGAACTACTCCCACTGCGGTGAGCACTTCACCGTCGAGAACGCACGCATCTACACGCTCCCGGACGAGCCGCCGCCGATCGTCGTCGCCGCGTCTGGCCCCAAGTCGGCGGCACTCGCGGGTCGGATCGGCGATGGGCTGATCAACTTCTCCACGGACCCCAGCGTCGTGGAGACGTTCCAGGCCGAGGGGCAGGGTCGGGCACGGTACCGGCCACGCTATGTCCAGATGAACGTGAGCTACTCGAAGGACGAGGCCCAGGCGCGGAAGAACGCGTTCGAGATCTGCGGGAACGTCGCTCTCCAGGGCGAGCTCGGGAACCTTCTGCCGATGCCGGCGCACTACGAGCAGTCGGTGAAGATGCTGACCGAGGACGACGTCGCGAAGGTCATCATCTGTGGTGCGGATCCGGAGCCACACATCCTGAAGCTCCGCGAGGCACAGCAGGCCGGCTATGACCACGTCCACGTGTACCAGGTGGGCGAGGACCAGGAAGGCTTCTTCCGGTTCTACGAGCGGGAGGTCATGCCGCAGGTGCTGTAAGGCACCGCCAGGCCGCGCGACGGCCCGGGCGGTCACCGTCCTACGCGCGCTGACTCGATCTCCTGCTGACAGACCACTGTCACCTCGACCGCCCGTCGGACGACGTCCCGGCAGCGTGCGGTTCGGCATCGTTCGGGCCATGTTGTATCGATTGCCGGCGTACCACCGCGAGGGTCGCCTCAATGCAGTGATCGAGACGCCGCGCGGCAGCCGGAACAAGTTCACCTTCGAGCCGGAGAGCGGCGCGTTCAGGCTTGGCAAGCAGTTGCCCGCAGGCTCCGTGTTCCCGTTCGACTTCGGCTTCGTGCCCTCGACGCTTGCCGATGACGGCGACCCGCTCGACGTCCTCGTGTTGCTGGAGACGGCGACCTTCCCAGGATGCGTGGTGCGCGCCCGGGTGGTCGGCGTCATCGATGGGGAGCAGACGAGCCGCTCGGGCAAGACCGCGGCGAACCCGCGCCTCATCGCGGTGGCCACGAAATCGACCGAGTACGCTGCCATCCGGCGGCTGAACGAGTTGCCGCAGAGCCTGATCGACGAGATCACCCACTTCTTCGTCTCGTACAACGCGGCGGTCGGCAAGACGTATCGACCGACGGCGCGTTCGGGCCGCGGACCGCGGCGACGATGATCGAAGCGGGCATCCGGCGCCGCCAGAACGCGACTTCGCGCTCGCAGAAGCGACGCCGCCCGATCCCACGGGTCGCCTGAGAGACCGTCGTGACGGATACCGCTCGGCCAGTCCTCGCTCCTGCATCGGGGCTCGAGCGATGCTCGTCACAGGCTCGATCCGGCAGCGCCGCGATCGAGCAGAGCGGCGGAACGACGGCGTGACGGCAGCTCAGCGCTCAGGGCCCTCCCAGAGCGGGATGCCCCCGAGCCAGCTGCCAGACGCCGGCGCCGTCTAGTTCGACCGACGTCCCCGACCTCTCTCGATCAGGCGCGGATCGCGGAGATCAGGCGCGGACCGCCTCGAACCGGAGCTCGCCGACCGGTCGGAGATCGGTCACCAGTTCGGCGACGCGCGCATGGTCGTCTGCGAACACCACGATGTTGCATCGGTCCGGTCCGTCGAGGGCGCCGGCGCTCGGGACGATCAAGGCATCGCAGCGACCGGACCGCCGCAGCGACCGGCTGATCGCTTGGGTCCGGTCCCGGCGCAGGATCCAGTGCAAGCCGGTCGGAAGTGAAAGGGCGGCCCGGACGGTACCGTCGCGCAGGTCCACCGCACGTGGGATCCGAAGGTCCACCTCGAACAGCCGGGTGGTCTCGCCCAAATCATCCGGATGCCGGCCGCACTCGATGAGCGCGAGCCCCGGGTCGCCACTGACGTAGATCGTCGGTTCGCCCTCGGCGTTCCAGCGGTTCGGCTTGTCCGAGATGAGATCGAGGGTCGAGTCGGCCGGCAGGTTCTCGTTCCGGGCCACCCAACCATGCTGCTGGAATGCGGTCGTCAGCGCGCTAGGCACCGCGAAGCTTCACGCGCGCAGCAGACGCCGGGGGTGCCATCCGCTCGGCCGGCGTCGGCCGATCGAGGCGATATCGGCGGACCGCCTCGCCCGCGACCGCGACGATGAGGACGCCGACGATCGTCGCGAGGACCTGCTCGGGCTTTGCGATCGCGCCGAGCGCGACGAGCAGTGTCGTCGCTGCGGCAGGCGGGTGGGACGCGCGGGCGATGATGCCGCCGAGGGAGGTCAGCAGGATGGCCAGGGTGGCCGCCGCGACCCGCACCGGTTCTAGCTGCCCGGTCTGGATGGGGTTCGGGGCGTTCTGCGCACCTAGCAGCGCCACTGCCGCGATTCCGGCCGCCAGGCCGATCAAGTGCCCCGCGATGATGTTCCAGCCGCGAGCCGTCGGATGGGCCGGCATCATCGTCACAAGGATGACCGTCGGACCGAGACTCGGACCGAGCCAGGGACGGCCGGTGGCCAGGCCGAGCAACCCGACGAGCAAGATCAGGGCCGCCGACATGAAGGGGACCCACACGGGGTCCGGGATCGACGCGATCGCCGTGATCCGCTTCGGGAGGCTGAGCGCCACCTGGTCGACCGGATCAAGCGGGACGGCGAGCGCGTCGGGTGCGACGTGGTCGATCTGTGTCCTGATCCAGGCGATCTGACGCTTGTTGTGGTCACGGGCACGGCCCGCCAGCTCCTCCAGCCCCGGATCGTGGATCTCGCGCGCGCCTTGGTAGAGGACGGTCCAGGTCATCTCCGCGCGCTCCGCGAGGACCGCAAGGTCCGAGAGGTCCTCGATCTCGCCGACGATCCCGGCCCGCGTTCCGGACAGCAGTGCCGAGCGCAGCATTTCCGCGTTCTCACTGGGTATCGCGCCGTACGCCTTCTCGAAGGGCTCCAGCCACTCGAGGTGGCGGCGCGACCATAGAGCACACGTGGTTGCGCCGCGGGACAGCTCGTAGTTCCGTTCGTGCCGCTCGGCGACGACTGCGAAGGCGTCGAGGAGCTGCGCCTCGGTGGCTTTGACCTGGCCGAGGAACATCGCGACCTGGAGCTTGACCCGCGCAGGCGGGTCAGCGGCGGGTGCGCTCGGACCGGGCGGCCGTGGGCCGACACGCTCGATCGCACTCCGCGTTCGGGCGGCGGGTACGGTGCTCATCGCTTCGTCGCTCCATTGGTCGTTGCGACGCCCGCCCCCACAGGGACGGCACGCTCGGTCTCGTGGCCGTTCGAGCCGGCGAGACCGGCGCCTGCTCGAGTCGGATCGAGATCCATCGGCCGGCCCACCGGGCGGAGGGCCACGGCGGCGTACTTGAAGTGGGGTTGTTTGCTGACGAGGTCCCAGCCGGTGATCGTCAGGCGGTTCGCCGCGGTCGGCGTATCCGACGTGGAGTCATCGCCGTAGTGCCACGGGATGAACACGACACCGGGCTCGATCCCGCTAAGCCGCGCCGGCACGACGACGCGGCCGCGACGCGAGACGACTTCGATCGCGTCGCCCTCTTCGACTCCGAGCTGTACCGCGTCGACATCGGCGATCTCGACGAACGCTTCCGGCGCGGCTGCCTGCAGGGCGGGGGAGCGCCCGGTCTTGGTGCGCGTGTGGAAGTGGTGCGTCACGCGTCCGGTCGTCAGGAGGAACGGATAGTCCTCGTCGGGCTCCTCGGGCGGCGGGACGTACTCGGCGCCCTTGATGACCGCCCGGCCGCCCGGGTCACGTGCCGCGTACTGGCTGGGCTCGATCGCGGCGCCCGTCATCAGGTCGTGGCCGTACGTCTCGCAGTACGCGGAGGACGTGTTGAAGACGCCGTCCTCGTACTGGCGCTCCTTGCCGTCAGGGTACTCATCGGTGCACGGCCATTGGATGCCGCTCGGGCCGCGCA
>DASSZA010000002.1:0-3331 GCA_035703005.1 Candidatus Limnocylindrales bacterium
GGCCCCGGCGGCCCCGGCGGCTCGGCCGGCCGCGCCTACCGGCGCGACCGTGACGTTCCCCGAGGGCGCCGACGAAGTCCTCGTCCCCATGACCCAGATGCGCAAGGGCATCGCGGCGCAGATGACGCGCGCGCTCCAGGCCCCGCACGCATACGTCCAGATGGAGATCGACGCTACCCGGCTCATGGCGGTGCGCGAGGCCGCCAAGAAGGCCTACCAGGCGAAGGAGGGGATGTCGCTCAGCTACGTCCCGTTCGTCGTCAAGGCCGCCGCCGAGGCGCTCAAACGAAACCCGACCTTCAACGCCCACTGGACTGACGAGGGACTCCTGGCCAAGCGCCGGGTCAACATCGGCGTGGCTGTGGCGGTCGACGACGGTCTCATCGTCCCCGTCATCCGTGACGCCGACACCCTGTCGATCCACGGCCTGAACCTGGCGATCACCGACGTGGCTAACCGCGCCCGCGCCAACAAGCTGCGTGTCGACGACTTCGGTGGCGGGACGTTCACCGTCGACAACACCGGCTATCTCGGCACGAACCTCGTCATGCCGATCCTGAACGTCCCGGAGGTCGGCATCGTGACGATGGAGGCGATCACGAAGCGCCCCGTCGTCCAGTCGACGCCGGACGGCGACGTGATCGCTATCCGACCGATCATGAACATGGTCCTCGGTGTCGATCACCGAGCCAACGACGGCGCTGGTGGCGCAGCCCTGCTACGCGACATCAAGGCATGGCTCGAGTCGGTGGGGCCGGATACCCCGATCTACTGATCCGTCCCGCGGCGCCTCCGCGGTCCGGGGCGCCTCGCTGATGCGTGTCTTCGTCACCGGTGGTGCCGGGTTCATCGGCGAGGCTGTCGTCCGCCGCCTCGTGGCGCGTGGCGATCGCGTGACCGCCGTCGTCCGCGATCCGGGCAGCGCCGAAGCCCTCGAGGACATGGGCGTCGACCTCCGTCAGGGCGATCTCTCGCGAACGGCCGCGATCGTCGACGCGATGCGAGGGACGGAGGCGGCCATCCACCTGGCGGGCATGTACCGCGTCGGTATCGCCCCGAGCGAACGACCGCAGATGCACGAGGCCAACGTCGGTGCGACCCATCGCGTGCTGGAGGCCTTCGCGACCGCCGGCCTCGACCGGATGGTCTACGTGTCGACGCTCAACGTCGCGGGCAACACCCACGGTCGCATCGTCGACGAGCGCTATCGACGCGACCTGGCCGAGGGCTTCCTCAGCTACTACGACGAGACCAAGTTCCTCGCCCATCGCGCAGTCCAGGAGCGCATCGGCAGTGGGGCACGCATCGTCATCGCGATGCCCGGGACGACGTACGGCCCGAACGACCACTCCGCGATCGGGGGCCAACTGAGAGCGGCCTATGACGGTGTGCTGCCGTATCTCGCGCTGACGGACCTCGGCATCTCGCCGGCCTTCGTCGACGATGTCGCCGCGGGCATCGTCGCCGCGCTGGACCGCGGACGGATCGGCGAGTCGTACTACCTGGCCGGCCAGAACATGAAGCTGCGCGACGCGATGGAGGTCGCAGCTCGTCTCGGCGGGCACAGCCTGCCCCGTTTCGAGATCCCGACCGCCATCATCCGACTGGGCTCGCGTGCACCCGCTGCGCTCGCCCGGGCCATGGGCTTCCCCGACGATCTCGGCGAGGTCGCGCGATCGTCGATCGGTGTCACGTACTGGGGCTCATCCGCCAAGGCCGCCACCGAGCTCGGCTACCAACCGCGTGACCTGACGAGCGGCCTGCGCACGACGTTCGATGTCGGGTGAGCGGCGGCTGCTCGTCGGCCTCATCGCGACGGCGCTGATCGTCGGCGGTTGCGTGAACGCGCCATCGCTCGATTTCGGGACGCCCGTGAACTTGCACGTCTCGACGACCCCGACGTCGGTCGAGCTCGATGCGCCCGGCTGGCTCGCCGACATCTCGGCGGTGTACCTCTGTCCGAGTCAGCCGGCCCGTCTCCCCGATAACGCCGCCGAGCGAGTCGACTGGACGCCGGGCCCCGACTGCGAGTTCATGGGCAGCTACCCGAGCCGCGATGGGCTGAAGCTGAGCATGCCGCTGAGTGGGCTCAAGCCGGAGCACCGGCCGAAGTTCGATGCGGCTCCCGACTGGTGGGTCGTGCTGCTCGATCTCGACGGGAACCGTGTCGGCAGCACCATCAACAGCCAGTTCCACGCGCCGTCGCCGGCCGCCTCCTGAGCGTCCGCACGCACGAACCGGACTACACTCCGGCCATGGCCCGTGAGCTTCCGATGTTCGAGCCACCTTCCGCGCCGCATCACCCTGCCGCGGTCCCGGACTCGATCGCGATGGGCGGTTCGACGCTGCCGCTACGCCGTCACCCGGACTGGATCCGGTCGCGCTTGCCCTCGGGCGACAACTACCACGACCTCAAGGGTCTGCTTCGCGGTCTGCAGCTGAACACCGTCTGCGAGGAAGCGCACTGCCCGAACATCGGCGAGTGCTGGGACCAGCGGACCGCGACGATCATGATCCTGGGCGACACGTGCACCCGTGCCTGTGGATTCTGCGCCGTGAAGACGGGTCGGCCGACGTGGTTCGATGACGACGAGCCGCGTCGCGTCGCCGAAGCCGTGGCGGCCATGCAGCTCGAGCACGTCGTCGTGACGAGCGTCGCCCGCGACGACCTGCCCGACGGCGGGTCGCGCATCTTCGCCGAGACCATCACCCAGATGCGCGAGCGCAGCCCCGGCATGGGCATCGAGGTCCTCATCCCGGACTTCGACGGCTCGGACGATCGTCTGCGTACGGTGATGGACGCCCGGCCCGACATCCTCAACCACAACCTCGAGACCGTCCGCCGGCTCCAGAAGCCCGTTCGCAAGCGGGCCCGCTGGGATCGCAGCCTCTACGTCCTGCGACGGGCGAAGGAGATGGCGACCGAGATCGGCTATCCGGTCCACACGAAGTCGAGCCTGATGGTCGGCCTCGGCGAGACGCGCGATGAGCTGCAGGAGGCGTTCGAGGCGCTGCGCGAGAACGACGTCGACATCCTGACGATCGGCCAATACCTGCGACCGTCGTTGCAGCACCTGCCGCTCGAGCGCTACTACCACCCGGACGAGTTCGCCGAGATGAAGGCCGAGGCGCTCGCGCTCGGGTTCAGGCACGTCGAGTCAGCACCGCTCGTCCGGTCGAGCTACCACGCCCGCGACCAGGTCCCGGGCGCCGAGCTCAAGGCCCTGCGCCGGCGCCAGGCGACGCTCGACGCCGACGGCCGCGTGGTGCCGCTCGCCGGCTGACCCGACCGGCCGGAACCGTGGCCGCGCCCCAGCGGACCCGGCCTCTC
>DASSZA010000017.1:0-19450 GCA_035703005.1 Candidatus Limnocylindrales bacterium
GCGTAGCTCGCGAACTGTGCGGTGCCCCACGTGATCAGCCCGAGCACCAGCAGGTGATGACCGAACGCGGGCGTGAACAGCAGTTGGGCGACGATGAGGTCGGAGAATGCCTTGACGACCTCATCGGTCGTGGTCTGGAACAGGTAGCCGAGCGATCCGCCCTCCGGCTGCATCGCCCAACCCACGAGGAGCGGCACGAGCAGCGCCGCGAAGAAGGCGCCGACTGCATGCGTCGTCCAGCGACCCCAGCCGACGAGCGGACCGATCAGGCCGACCGCGGCACCGCCCATCGCGGCCCAGAACAGGAAGTCCGTCAGCTGGTCGTGACCGAGCACGAGCAGCGCGTCGTCGAGCGACCACGCGAGCGTCGCGCACACCAGCAGGACGAGCCCGATCGTGAACCAGCCGTCAGGTCGCTTCAGCGAGTCGAGCAGCGCCCGGTTATCGCGGTTGCTCATGAGAACAGGATCTCCCCGAGCGGACGATTCGGCTCGATCGTGTGGGCCCTGAGCTCGTACTCGGCTAGCGCGTGATTGATCGCCCGCCGCCGTTTGGCAGCCGTCTCATCGGCCGCCTCGTCGTGGCGTACCTCGCCACCGGTCGCCTCGGCCTTCACGGCCGCCTCGTATGCCGCATAGCGGGCCGCATCGGCGAGGACGACGACGCAGCCGATCCCACGCGTCCGCAACGAGGCGAGCGGCCGGATCCACGCTGCGTCCGTCGAGGCAGTGATCACCACCGCGGTCATCCCGCGGCGAAGCCGCCCGATCGAGGCGATCAGGGTCTCGACCAGCGGCGTGCTCGAGTCGGCGTCGACGGCGGCGAGCAGCTGCATGATCTTCTGGTGCTGACGGCCGCCGCGGTCCGACGGGAGATAGGCGGTACGTCCGGCGTTGACCGTCATACCGACCGCGCGGTTCTCCATGAGCGCCTTGTCCGCGATCGACGCAGCGGCGCGGATCATCGCCTCGGTGGTCGACTCCTCGCCGCGTCCCGCCTGGATGCCGCGCTGGAGGTCGAGGATGATCCACGCATCGGCTGTCTGCTCCAGATCGAACTCCTTGACCTGGATCTCGCCGTGGCGCGCGGTCGAACGCCAGTGGATGCGGTTCATGCTGTCGCCGGGCGCGTAGGGGCGGACGGTCGTGGCGAGTGGCGTGGTCTGGAGCGTCCGTTCGGGTGACGCGTGACTGCCCTCGAGGCTCGCGGCCGGCAGGCGCCACATCGGCAGCGGCTCGAGACGGGGATAGACGACGACGCTGATCCCCTGCCCCACCGTCGCGGCCGCCTCGAAGAACCCGAACGGGTCAGCCGTCCGGATGTGCAACGGCTCGATCCGGAAGTGCCCGCGCCGCGTGAGCGGGGCCCGGATGAGCCAGGAGCGTTCGGCGTGCCCACCGAGCGTGATCGCGCGACCGGGCAGACCACCCGGAAGCGTCGTCGGGTTGTGGATCTCGAGCCACGGCTTCGGCAGCCGGCTGCTGTTGCGGAGCGTGTACGTCACGCGCATGCGGTCACCGACGTGCCCGTGCAACTGGCTCACGGCGTAGCCGGCCTCGAGATCGGACAGACCGAGCCGAACGAGCACGTACGACCCGCCGACCACGAGGATCCCCAGATAGAGCAGGTAGAAGAGGAAGTCGGAGCCGGTCGAGAACGCGGCGACCACGAGGATCGTCGCGAGAGCGATGGCCTGGAGTCGTCGGAACATCGGCCGCCCGCTGGAAGAGGGTAGTGTCGGACGCTAGGCGGACGGGCCGGTCTTGACGGTCGGCGTCGTCGGCCGGATCTCGGTCGGGCCGCCCCCGGTGGGGCGGATGCCCTCGATGGCGGTGCTGTCGAGGATCTCTCGCACGACCTGGGCCGCCTGGACATCGTGGATCGTGGAGCTCGTCTTGATGATCAGCCGATGCGCGAGTGCCGCCTCGGCGAGCGCCTTGATGTCATCGGGGATCACGTAATCGCGACCGAGCAGACCCGCCAGGGCCTGTCCGGCGCGATACAACGCGATCGAGCCGCGTGGCGAGGCGCCCAGGTAGACGTCGGGGTGGGTCCGTGTGGCATTGACGATCCGCACGATGTAGTCGGCGACCGTCGAGTCGACGTAGATCTCGCGAACGGCCTCCTGAAGTTCGCGCAGCTCTTCGACACCGAGGACCTCCTCGAGCTCCTCGAGCGGATGCGTTCGCTTCTGCTCGTCGAGGATGACGATCTCCTCGAGCGGCTGGGGATAGCCGAGCCGGATCCGGAGCATGAACCGGTCGAGCTGCGCCTCAGGTAGCGCGAAGGTGCCCTCGTACTCGATCGGGTTCTGCGTCGCGATGACCAGGAAAGGGTCGGGCATCTGGTGGGTCACGCCATCGATCGTGGACTGGCGCTCTTCCATGCATTCGAGCAGGCTCGACTGGGTCTTCGGGGTTGCGCGGTTGATCTCGTCCGCGAGTACGACCTGGCTCATGATCGGCCCCGGCCTGAACTCGAATTCCTGGGTCTTCTGGTTGTAGATCGACAGCCCCGTGACGTCCGACGGAAGCAGGTCCGGCGTGAACTGGATGCGCCGGAATGAGCAGCCGAGGCTCCGGGCGATCGCCTTCGCCATCACGGTCTTGCCCGTGCCCGGGACATCCTCGATCAGCAGGTGTCCGCGGCACAGGAGCGCGACGAGCGCCAGCCGGACTTCATGGTGCTTCCCGACGATGACGTGCTCGACGTTGGCGAGGACCTTGTCCCCGGTCTCCTGGATCTTCGACATGAGCCTCTCTCACGGAACGGCGGGTGCGGGACATCCACCTTGTTCGGGCACTGGTGGGAAAAGGGAGCGACGGAACCCCTCGGGACGGGAGGTGGTGTCAGGGCATAGTACGTCGGCTCCGTCAAATCGGTTCCGGACGGCCTGGGCTGGCCGATCCCCTCCGATAGATAGGCGTCGCAGGACGCGGAATCGTTCGAACCTCGTCGGGACGCCCCTGCGTTAGGGGTGCTCCTCAAGACTGACAGTCCCGTATCTGCCGGTTGGCTTGCCGCCGCCGCGCCGTAGCGCCGAGATCCGGGTCCCGTAGTCCCGGATCGTGCCGCTGCAGGCGTCTGTCGGCGTCCAACATCCCAAAAAGGGACCCACAGACCCGGCCCTGAGCCGACCAGACCGGCCACATTGCATCGGTGAGATGCGATATGTGGACGAACGTGCACGGTGCGGAACCCAGCGTTCAGGCGACACACTCTGGGCGCCGATCGACGCGTAGTCGTGGGCAAGACGCATCTCCGCGATGCAGCCCTGGCTGCTGCCGGTCGAGACGGTCTGACCGCCGGATCCCGTGCGTCAGCCCCGTCGAACCGTCATCGCGCCGACCCATACGGTCATCAGGCAGCCGACGGCGCCCATCACCGCGAGGAACACCTCGCCGCCGACCCACGCAGCGACCGCGACGCCGCCGAATGCGGCGGCCATGACGAGCGCGATCAGCGCCAGGCCGATCCGTTCGATCATCGGGCGCGGTTGACGCGGCTCATCGTCGGGTCCGCCGGAGCCGGGTTCGTCCGACCGAGCGGGGTCTGCGATCGGATCGCTCATCGCTGCGTCTCGAGCGCCTTAGCCAGCAGCCGCCCAGCGATCGGCGCGGCGACCTCGGCGCCGCGTCCGGCCTGTTCCACCAACACGGCGATCGCGACCGTCGGCGACTCGGCGGGGGCGAAGCCGATGAACCACGAGTGCGGCTCGCCGCGCCCGCCCAGCTCGGCCGTACCGGATTTACCAGCAGTGGTCACGCCGGGCACCTTCGCGCCGGTCGTGAACTGTCGACCCAGGGGCCCCTCGACCGCCCGGACCATGGCCCGGTTGATCGCTGCGGCGTCGTTCGGCGCGAGGACGTGCGCCATCGGGGACGGGCCGATCTGCCGGCTGCCGTTGCGCCCGCTGATCGACGTCACGATGCGCGGCTTCATCAGGTCACCGCCGTTCGCGATCGTCGATGCGACGAGCGCCATCTGGAACGGCGTCACGAACGTCTCGCCCTGGCCGTATGCAGCGTTCGCCAGCTCCACGTCGTCGACGAAACCCCCTGGCGCGGAACCCGACTCGTTCGTGACCTGCGAAGGCGCGGTCGGGAGGTCGAAGGGGATCGACGAGCCGAACCCGAGCCTGTCGGCATACGCGACGAGCTGTTCGCCGCCCGTTTCGAGGCCGGTCAGGGCGTACCAGATGTTGCACGAGACCTCGGTGGCGCTCGTGAGGTCGAGCAGCGCGTCGCCGGTCTGCGGGTGATGGCCATCTCGGATCCGGAAGCCCTCGACGAGCAGCCCGTCCTTCTCAGCCGGTGGCTGCTCCTTGTATGTCGTGTCCGGCGTGATCGCGCGCGACCCGAGGCCCGCGATCGCGGTCACGATCTTGAACACGGAGCCTGGCACGTACCGGCCCAGGGTGGCTCGCGGCAAGAGCGGTTGAGCGGCGTCGTCGCGGAGCGACTGGAAGGCCCGATCGGCGGTCGCGGGGTTCGTGATCGCCGAGGCGTCGTACGTCGGCGTCGAGGCCAGGGCGAGCACCTCACCGTTCCGCGGATCGAGCATCACCACGGCGCCGCGGTGACTGCCCAATGCGCTGACTGACGCGCGCTGGAGATCCCATGACATCGACAGGTGGAGGTCTTTCGGGTCGTACGGGTTCGTGCCGAACTTCCGGAGCGCGTCGGCAAGGGGATCGCCCGCGAGCCCGGAGAGCTCGGCGTCGTACGCGAGCTCGAGCCCGACGCGTCCGTAACGTGGCGATGCATAGCCCACGACGTGGCTGATCTCGTCGCCGCTGTAGCTCCGATACAGCTCGCCGTTCGCGTCCTTCTCGTTGTGGGTCAGCACGTTCCCGTCGCGGTCGATGATGTCGCCCCGCGGCACCCGCCGGCTCGCCGCGATGACGGCCGGGTCGTACGGCGACTGCGACAGGTCGCTCGAGCGGACGACGGCCCAGTAGCCGCCGGCCCCCGCGAGCACACCGAAGGCGAGTGCGAGCACGACCGCGACGTGCACGATCGTCCGCCCGAGCGGCCGTTTGCGCGTCCCGGTGACAAGCATCAGCGGGCCCGCCGCGGCCGAAGTCGATCGCGCCACCGACGGACCCCGCTCGGTGGTGGCGGCGGCTCGACGCCGCGATCCGACAGCGCGAGAAGCAGCCCGACGACGATGGCGTTGACCAGCAGCGAGGAGCCGCCGTAGCTCACGAAGGGCAGCGTCACGCCCGTGAGCGGCAGGACCTTGAGGTTGCCTGCCGCGATGATGAAGGCCTGGACGCCGACGACCAGCGCGAGGCCGGTCGCGAGGATCGCCCGGAAGTCATCTGCAGCTGCCGCCCCGATGCGCAGGCCGCGTTCGATCACGACGAAGAACAGCCCGAGGATGGCGATCACGCCGACGAGCCCGAGCTCCTCGCCGAGGGCGGCCAGCGGGAAGTCGGTGTGGACCTCGGGGATCGGCGGTCGGCCGCCGACCGTCGGCAGCCCCTCCCCGAGACCGACCCCGATCAGGCCGCCTCGCGCGAACGCCAAGAGCGATTGGACGACCTGGTAGCCGGAGCCCAGCGGGTCGGCGAAGGGATCGAGCCAGATGTCGATCCGGTCGCGCACGTGCGGAAAGATGTTCGCCATCAAGGCCGAGCCCGCGAAGAACAGGATCGCGCCGATCACCACCAGGCTGATCCGACCGGTGGCCGCGTAGACGAGGGCCAGGAACACCGCGAAGAAGAGGAGCGCCGCACCAAGGTCGCGTTGGACCACGACGATCAGCAGCGCGATCGCCCACATCGCCACCATCGGCGCCAGATACGGGAGGGGCGGCAGCCTGATCGGGCCGATGCGCGTGTCCTGCTCGATCAGGAGGGACCGGTTCTCCGATAGGTAGCCAGCCAGGAACACGACGAGGATCACCTTCAGCAGCTCGGACGGCTGGCCCGCGAACGGGCCGATCCTGAGCGACAGGCGCTGACCGGCGACGTCCGTGCCGAACACGAACGTGAGCAGGAGCAGTGCGATCCCCGCGGCTGCCCAGGTGTACTTGTACTGGCGCAGCCAACTGTCGGACCGGACGACGATCCCGAGCGTCGTCGCGACGATGATCGCGAGGACGAGCCAGATCAGCTGGACCGCGCCGAGGCCGAGCGTCGAGCCGGCCACATCGATGGTCACGAGGTCCTGCGGCAGCCGCTGCATCAGCAGCAGCGAGATGCCGCCGAGCAACCCGACGACCGGCAGGAGCACCTCGTCGGAGCGGCGGCCGGCCAACACGTTCGCGACGTGTGCCCCGGCGAGCGTCACGAGATAGATCACCAGCAGGGTCGGCTCGTACGGCGCGAGGCGACCTGTGAGGCCTGCACCCAACGAGATGCTGCCGACGACCAGGGCCACGGCGACGACGAGCAGCAGCCGCGTCTCTGTCCAGCGCGGCCGTGGGTGGATGTCGCCGAGGATGCGTGGCAGCTCGACGGGGCGTGGCGCGGCCGGCCGACTCGCGCCGGTCACGCCGAGCGTGCCCGTTCGAGTCGCAGCCTGACCTGCCCGATCGAAACCTCGTCACCGAACCCGAGCGGCGCGACTGAGGCGATCGCGCGACCGTTCACGAAGGTCCCGTTGGTGCTCCCGAGGTCCTCGACGTACCACCCGCGTCCGCGATAGGTCAGAACGGCGTGCTCCGCCGAGGCGAAGGGGTCCTCGACGACGATGGCGTTGTTGACGTCTCGCCCGAGTGTCGTGATCGCATCGAGGTCGAACGACCGACCGGCCTCCGGGTCACCACTCGGCGAGTCCACGACGATCAGCCGGCCGAGCGACGCACCCGGTTGGCGCGCCGCAGCCCGCAGGTCGGTCAGCAACGACCGGACGACGCGAGCGAGGAAGAAGTACAGGAGCGCCAGGAAGAGGAGCCTGACGACCCACACCATCAGGAGCGGGGCGTCCATCAGCCGACGTCCCCGGCCACCTCGACCATGATCACGGTGTCGCCGAGCTCGATGCGGTCGCCGGCGCCGAGGACCAGCTCCCCCACCTGGACCCCGTTGACGCGCGAGCCGTTCGTGCTGCCCAGGTCGGCGTACACCAGCGTCCCGCGACGGCCCGCGATCCGGGCGTGATGGCGCGAGACCCGGCTATCGGCCAGGACGACGTCGTTATCGGCGGCGCGCCCGATCGTTAGCTGCGACCCATCGAATTCCTGGACGTGCTCGGCGCCGTCGCGGTCGATGACCCGCAACCGCGCCGCCGGCGCCCTCGGCCGCGGCACGGTGAACACCATCGTGTCGCCGTGCACCGCGACGCTCGGCCCCGCGTCGGGCGACCCCTCGATCGGGCTCGCCGGCCCCTGGCTCCCGGCGATCGGATCGGCGAACCGGGCCGTGACCCGGATGTCCGTCCGTTCGACGTTCGGGTCCGCGAACAGCGTCACCCGCGGTCGATCGACCAGCGTGTAGCGCCGTGCGCGGGCAAAGACGAGCGCCCCGTCGGCGAGCTCGGAGGCGAGCGACGCGGTCATGTCGCCGAACCCCTCGAGGTCGTCGGGGTTGAGGTGCACGACGAAACGGTTGGGGACGAGGGTTCGGTCGGCCGTCGCAAGCCGCTCCGCCTCCATCGCGCGTTCGATGCGCCGCTGCAGCTGGACGGGCTGGAGACGTGCCCGAAAGAGGCGGGCGGAAGGACGTTCGAAAAGGCGTTCGAAGAACCGCTCGATGGCGGCGAACGGCGGCATGGTCCGTCGCAGACTAGCAGAGGGTCCGGGAGCGGCCCTTCGCCTGATACCGGACCATCCGCGCGCACGCCGGAGTACCCCCGGTCGAGGGGCGCCCGAGACCCTACGCTATACTCTCGCCCCGCTTGGCGGCATATCCGTCCGAGCTTGTCACGCGTACATCCGGGGACCCATGGCGGAGATCCTGACCGAATCATTCTGTGAACGGTGTGGCACGCGCTACACCTTCGAATCCGCCGCGCCCAAGGCCAAGCTCAAGGGTCTCAAGGTGATGTCGCGCGGGTTCCGCAATTTCGTGCTGTCCGACGACACGTCGATGGACGAGGCCATGGCAGCGGCGCGGAACGAGACCGACCGCGAGCAGACGTCGCAGCAGCTCGACGCGTTCCACAAGACGTTCAACTTCTGCATGAGCTGCCGGCAGTACACGTGCGGCAACTGCTGGAACGAGGCCGAGGGCCGCTGTCTGTCGTGCGCGCCGAATCTCGGCTTCGAGGCCATGCCGGCGCCGTTCGCGAACGCCGCTGCGGCCGGCATGATCGGTCTGGAGGACGCTGGACCGGCGACCGTCCAGGACCGCAACGTCTACGACCTTGCCTCCGCTCCCGTCGAGCCGCTCGCATGGCCGACGTCCGATCTCATGCGGGAAGCGGAAACTGCTGCCCCGCCGGAGCCGACACCCGACGTCGCGTTCGAGTCGGGCTCACCTGACGGCGCGTTCGATGCGGCGATCGCCGCCGCAGCGGCCGAGCCCAGATACGCCGATGAGCTGCCACGAGCCGACGATGTGCCGCAGGTCGCCGACGTGGAGCAGCTCGACGACGAGACCCTCCCGGAGGACGAGAGCTTCGACTTCGCCGCTCGGTTCGCGGCGGTGACGGCGACCGCGGCGGTGGTCACGGATGAGGAGCCGGTCGCGGCTCCGGAGGCCGCTGTGCCGGAGGCCGCTGTGCCGGAGGTCGCTGTGCCAGTGGCCGAGGAGCCGGCTGTCGCGGCCGCCGAGGTCGCAGCAACCGACGTCGCAGCCGCCGGGCCCGCCGACGTGTCAGATGAGGGGATCGACCATCCGGCCGCCGCTGCTGCTGCGGCCGCCGCTGCTGCGACTGCCGCCGCGAATACCTCCGAGCTGTTCCAGCGCTTCCGGCCCGGCCAGAGTCTCGATGACGAGATCGAGGCGTACGAACGGGAGCAGGCCGCCGATGCGGCAGCCAAGGCCGCTGCTGCCGCTGCGGCGCTGCCCGAGCGTGAGCCCGTCGCGGCAGAACCTGCCGCACCGATCGCGGCGACCGCCGCGCCCGAGCCCGTGTACCCCGAACCAGAACCCGTTTACCCGGAACCGGAACCCGCGCCGGTCGAGACCTTCGAACCGGAACCCGTCGAGACCGCCGAACCCGAACCAGCCCCGACCTGGCCCGAACCAGCCCCCGCCTGGCCCGAGCCAGTCGCGGCCGAGGCCGCCGAACCCGAACCAGCCGTCCCCGCCGGTGACCCTCGCGTCGACTACGTACCGCAACCGACGTGGCAGATCGTGGCGCCGGAAGCACCGGCCACCAACGGAGTCCCGACACCGCCGTACCAGCAGCCGACCCAGCCGCCCACCGATGCGGTCGCGGCCAGTGGCGAGCCGCAATGGCCGGACCGTGATGCGGCCGCCGGGCTTCCCTTCCTGGGACGTCCCGCAGCGGCGACCGGCGGCATCGACGCCTTGTGGGCCGCCTCGGCGCAGGAGGTCTCGAGCGTCAGCCAGGTGCCGCAGGTCGGCGCTGCGGCGGTCAAGCCGGGCGGCGTCCAGCCGTGCGTCAGCTGCGGACTGTCGCTGTCGGCGAACGCGCGGTTCTGCCGCCGCTGCGGCACCCGCCAGGGCTGACGAGCGCCTAGACCGTCTCCGACGAGACTCCCCGCGACGCCTGACCGCCGGTCATCTCGTCATCGCGGACGCGCACCCAGGCCGCGCCGTACAGCAGCCCCTGGTACGAGAACGACAGCCAGGCGAGCGCGATGAAGGCGGTCGCCAGCGGACCCGCGAGCGCGGCCGTACCCACGATCCGCGGCGCCGCGAAGAGGAACAGCTGACCCAGCAGGAAGATCGCCAGTCCTGCGACGATGGCGGGCAGGAGAGCGGCGCGAAGCACCGGACGGCGAGGCGGCACGAGCTGGTACACGCCAAGCACGACGAGCACCGTGATGAGCGCGACCATCGGCGGTGACGAGACGATCCTGCCGAAGGCCGTCAGCCACGTCGACGTGGTCGGGAGCAGCGCTTCCGCGGCCGTCGCGAGCGCACCGGCGACGATCAACGCCACGACGACGGCGATCAGTCCCGCGACCCACACGAACCCGCGTCCCATCCGTCGGAGCACGTCGCGCTCCGGTCGGTCCGCGAAGATCCGAGAGAACGCGACGTCGAGCGTCACGTAGAACTGGCTCACCGTCCAGATCAAGCCCACGAGGCCGACCAGCGAGGTCACCGCCGCACCCTGCGACATCGACACCAGGGCGCCCTGGATCAGGTCCTGGAGGGGCGGCACCAGCGACGACAACGCCGTGGCCAGTTGCTGTTGTACCTCAGGATCCTTGACCAGCAGACCGGCCACCCCGAGCGTCACCAGGGCGATCGGCACGACCGCGAACAGGGTCGTGAAGGCGAGTCCATTGGCCAGTAGCCCGCCCGGGGCGAGGGCGTAGATCTCGAGCACACGGCGGGCGACCATGACCGCCGGCCGGTCCATGAACCGTTCGAGCACCGCCGGGATCTTCATCCGGCGGTCGGGTCAGTCGCTCGTCGAGGACGACGACGTCGACTCGGACGACGAGGACGCCGATGACGATCCCGCGTCACCGCTCGAGCTCTTCTCGCTTGGCGGGGCGGTCGTGCTCTTCTCGTCGCTACCGCTGTCGTCGGTCGCCTTCTTGCTGCCAGCGGCGCTCGAGCGGCGTTCCTTCTTCGCCCAGCCCGAGCCCTTGAAGACGATGGTCGGCGGTGCGAAGGCCTTGCGGATCGGTCCCGATCCACACAGCGGGCAGGCCTCGGGCGCTGGATCGTTGACGCCGTGGATGACCTCGAAGCGCCGGCCGCACGCGGCGCAGATGTAGTCGTAGAGCGGCACGTTCGGGAGGTCGGGTCAGCCGCGAAGGAGACGCATGCCGCACTTGGGGCAGTAGAACGCCCGCTCATGCGCCGACGCGAAGCCGCAGTGCGCGCAGACGAGACCGCCCCGACCGGCGGCCGGCACCGGTCGCTCGATGGCGGTCAGACCGACCGCATGCTGGTTCGCGAGGATGTTCGTGAGGAGCCCGGCGAGCAGCTTGTTGCCGATCCGGTCCGTATCGCCGCGCACGCCGCGTCCGCCCCAGCCGACGACGGCTCGGCAGATCATGTCGCCGGTCGCCTCGTCCCAGTGTGCCGCGACGCCTCCGACGATGGCGTTGTATTCGGGGTACCCGCTGGTATCGATCTCGCCGTCGAGCAGCGAGCAGACGAACGTGTCGAAGGCGAGGTCGATCGCGTCGATCGATTCGAGGACCACGAGCGCGTGCCGGGTGATCGGCGAATGGATGTGGTGAGCGTTGAGCCACTGCATCGCTTCAGATGGACGCGCGATCGTCGGCGTGGCCTGGCTGAACTCGATGGGTAGCGGCTCGACGACCTCTATCTCGGCCTTGGCCAGGCCGACCAGCATCGACGGCAGCTCGGCCATCGCCTTTGGTCCGGTCTGCATCCGGACGCCCTCGCTCGTCTTGCCGGCGTAGTAGAGCTTGAGCTGGAAGTCCTGGGCGACGACCTCCTCCGGGAGCATCGTCGACCCCGTCATCGCCGGTGCGGGAGCCGAGGCCGGCTGCCCATCGGGTTCGGGCGTGTTCTTGCGCTTCAGGAAATCGAGCGGCACCTGGCGACCTCCCCGGTCGGATCGAGCGTCATGCGCCCGTCATCCTAGCAGCGCGTGCTGGTGCGCCTCACTGCGCCCGAAGGACCACCGCCTCGAGCGGACGGAGCGTGAGCTGTGCGGCCGTGTTCGGTCCGCTCGGGTCCAGGTGCGAGCCGCCGACCGGGCGGAACACCTGCCCGTCGCGGTTCGGCAGCGTCACGTCACGCTCCTCGTCGGCGAAGTTCACGACGATCAGCATCTGCTCACCGGGTACCTCTCGGTGCCAGCCGAGGACGTCGGGAGTGCCGAGCGACGCGAGATGCAGCGCGCCGGAACGGAGCGCCTCGGACTCGCGGCGGAGTGCGATCAGCCGCCGGTAGGTGTTCAGCACGGAGCCCTCATCCGCTTGCTGGACCGCGACGTTGCGTACGTCCGCATCGCTCCCGAAGGGCAGCCATGGCCGGCCGGTCGTGAAGCCATGTCCGGGCCCGGGCGTCCACGGCATCGGGGTCCGACACTGGTCGCGGTTCCACCACTCGAAATCGGGATCGATGAGCGCCCGCCGAGCGGGCGGGTCGATGATCTCGTCGGTCGGGATCAGCACGTCGAGCATCCCGATCTCCTCGCCGTAGTACATGTACGGTGTGCCGCGGATCGTCAGGAGGACGACCGCCGCAGCTCGGGCGACCGCGTCCGTGTCCGTGATGCCTGCGGAAGCGGACAGCCGGCTGGCATGACGCGGTTGATCGTGGTTCGAAAGGACGTTGGCCAGCCATCGGTCGCGCCCGAATAGATCCTCCCGGAGCCAGATCGCGGCCTCGAACGCGTCGGCCGCCCAGGGTGCTTGTAGGAGGGCCCAGTCGAAGACCATGTGCCGCTCGGTGGTCAGCGCGACGGCTCGTTCGGCCTCGCTCGCGAAAAGCTCACCGACGGACATGTGGCCCGGCATCTCGTCGAGGATCGCCCGGAAGCGGCCGATCAGCTCGGGAAAGTCCGGCTGATCACGGTCGTACAGATGTTGCTGACGGGCCCACAGGGTGGCGCCCTCGATCTCGGGGTTCGCCAGCAGCTCGGGGTGCTTCAAGAACGCGTTGAAGACGTCGAGCCGGAACCCGTCCACGCCGCGCTCGAGCCAGCGGCGGACCATCGCGAACTGCGCTGCCTCGACCGCCGGATTACGCCAGTTCAGTTCGGGCTGCTCCACCAGGAACGTGTGCATGTAGAACTGCTTACGGCGCTCGTCCCACTCCCACGCCGGGCCTCCGAACCACGATAGCCAGTTGTTCGGGGGGATCGGCTTGCCCGCGGCGTCGAAGCCAGCCGGGTCGCGCCACAGATACCAATCAGCGTACTCGTTGTCGCGTGATGACCGGCTCGCCTTGAACCAAGGGTGCTCGTTGCTCGTGTGGTTCATCACGAGATCGAGCACGACGCGCAGTCCACGCTTGTGGGCCTCGGCGACGAACCGATCAAACGCCTCGTCGCCGCCGTACAGCGGGTCGACGCTCGTATGGTCGCTGACGTCGTAGCCGACGTCGCGCCCCGGCGACGGGTAGATGGGCGAGAGCCAGATCGCGTCGATGCCAAGGTCGCGCAGGTAGTCGAGCTTGGTGATGATGCCGGGGAGGTCGCCGAACCCGTCGCCATCGCTGTCGGCGAAGCTGCGCGGGTAGATCTGGTACGTGACCCCGTGCTTCCACCAGTCGTCGCCGAACCTGGCGCCGACGACGCCTGAGGGTTCCTCGCGAACGACCATCTGCTTCGTCATGCGCGACAGCCTACGGTACCGGCCACCCTCGATATACTCGCCGCGATGACCTCCCAGCCACCCGCCGGCCGGCCGGCTGACCGCGTCCGGCTCGGGGTCGCTGGGCTCGGTGCCGTCGCGCAAGCCGTCCATCTCCCACTCATCGAACGGCTCCGCGACGCCTACACGATCGATGCGATCGCCGACCTCTCCCCTACCCTGACGAACGCCGTCGGCGAGCGGTATCGCGTCGACGAGGGACGTCGATTCGGCACCGTCGAGGAGATGCTCGCCGCCCCGGGCCTCGATGCTGTCGCGATCCTGACGTCGGGCTCGCACGCGCCGGCTGTCAACGCTGCCCTCGACGCCGGCCTACCCGTCTTCGTCGAGAAGCCGCTCGCGTTCACCCAGCAGGAGATGGACGGGATCGACGCGCGACTCGCGACCGCGAGCGCGCCACGCCTCGACCTGGGCTACATGAAGCTCTACGACCCGGCCGTGATGCACGCGCTCGAGGTCGCATCGGAGCGAGCTTTCGGCGCTCCGCGCGCCATCGAGGTGACCGTCCTCCACCCGAGCGGCGAGTCGCAGCTCGACTTCGCGCACCTGCTGCCCGCGCCGGCGGACGTATCGCAAGCCGTGCGCGATCGCTTGACCGAGACGACGCGGGCGCTCCAACGCGACGCCCTCGGGGACGCCGCGGCGGACGCGTTCGGGCGGCTCTACACGGACATCCTGCTCGGCAGTGTCGTCCACGAGCTCGCCCTCGTTCGCGCATTCGCAGGCGACCCGACGGCGGTCGACGGATCGTGGGTCTGGCCCGCTGACGCGTGGCCGCCGTCCTTCGAGATGACCGGCGTCCTGCCGTCCGACGGTCGGGTCTCGATCCGGTGGCACTACCTGCCGGAGTACGCCGCGTACCGGGAGCTGGTGCGGATCGTCTATGTGCGGGTCACGATCGAGCTCGAGTTCCCATCGCCGTACCTCTTGAACCGGCCGACGGTACTTCGCATCACGTCACCCGACGGCGAGGGACGCAACGACGAGGTATGGACCTCGATCGACGAGGCGTTCGAGACCGAGCTCATCGGCTTTCACGCGATGGTCGTGTCGGGGGCGAGACCGGCCGCCGGCGCGGCCGAGGGACGCGCCGACATCGTCACCTGTCAGCGCGCGGTCGCGGCTCTTGCGCGAAGCCGCGGCGTCGAGATCGGGGGCGAGGCCGCCGCGTGACCGATCGCGCTGTCATCCATCTCGTTCCGCACACCCATTGGGACCGGGAGTGGTACGAGCCGTTCCAGGTGTTCCGCATGCGGCTCGTCGACCTGATCGACCAGCTGCTCGAACGGATGGCGGCGGACCCACGCCTCCGCTTCACGCTCGACGGTCAGACCGCGACCGTCGACGACTACCTCGAGATCCGTCCCGAGGCCGAGCCAGTGATCCGTCAGCTCATCGCCGAGGGCCGCCTGGCGATCGGGCCGTGGATGATCCTGCTCGACGAGTTCCTCGTGTCGGGCGAGACCATCATCCGCAACCTCGAGATGGGCTGGGCACGTGCCGAGGCGCTCGGCGGGTCGATGCGCGTCGGCTACCTGCCCGACATGTTCGGGCACATCGCGCAGATGCCCCAGATCCTGCGCCGCGCCGGCATCGATCGCGCCGCCGTCTGGCGAGGCGTCCCAGCGTCGATCGATCGCCATCACTTCCTGTGGCGGTCGCCGGACGGATCGGTCGTCGACACCGAGTACCTGGTCGGCGGCTATGGCAACGGCGCGTACCTCTTCGACGTCCCCGATCGCCTCGGCGCGAAGCTCGGCGAGTACCGGCGCGAGAACGCGGTCACATACGGCGACCGCTCCCTGCTCGCGATGTACGGGACAGACCACGCTGTCCCGTCGCCGAAGCTGGCGGACCTCGTCGAGCTCGTGAATGCGAGCGGAGGGGACGTGGAGGTGCGCCTCGCCACCCTGACCGAGTACCTCGACCGTGACCGAGCCTTGCATCCGGGCCCCGCCGGCGATGCCCCGACCTGGGAGGGCGAGCTCCGGTCCGGCGCCCGCGCGAACATCCTCATGAACGTCATCTCGGCACGCGTCGATCTCAAGGCAGCGGCAGCTCGCGCCGAACGGCGGCTCGAGCGGTACGCCGAGCCCTTGGCCGCCCTTCACGGAACAGCCTGGCCGGCACGGTTGCTGGAGCTCGCGTGGCGACGACTCGTCGAGAACTCGGCGCACGACTCGATCTGCGGCTGCTCCCACGACGAGGTCGTCGCGCAGGTCATCGGGCGCTATGCCGAGGCGGAGCAGATCGCCACGGGGTTGGTCACGTCGGTCCTGCGCGGCGTCGCCTCACGGCTCCCCGCGGGCGGTTGGGCGGTCGTCAACCCGTCGCCGGTCGACCGGCACGACGTGGTCGAGCTGGACGTCGCCGTGCCATCCGAGTGGCCCGCGGTCGCCGTCAGGGTCGGGGACGAACTGATCCCGACTCAGGAGCTCGTCCGCGAAGGCGCCGCCCAGGGCGAGTATCGCGTCCGCGGCACCGACCTCGAGGAGTTCTTCCACCGCCGCCGCCACGGTCGCGAGCTGCTCGGCCGGTTCATCAACGCTGCCGAGATCGCTACCACCTCAAGCCCGCCGCGGGTCACCGTGCACCTCGATCGTGTCGCCGACCCGCCCGAGCTCGACGTGGACGAGCTCATCGCCGCGATCGAGCTCGCCGGCCAGGAGCGGCCGGACGATGTGTGGGACGTCACGATCGACGTCGCCAAGCGGCGCCGGGTCCTGGCGCGCCTCCCCGCGCCCGCGCTTGGCTACGCGTGGGCGACGGAGCTCGAGGCGAGCGAAGCCGACGCCGGGGTCATCCCGAACCCCGTCGAGGGCGCTGACCGGATCTTGCGGAACGGTCTCGTCGAGGTCCAAGTCGGAGACGACGGCACGTTCCGCCTATCGGGCGGCGGCGTCACGTTGGACGGGGTCGGGCGGATCGTGGACGGCGGCGATGCGGGCGACAGCTACAACTACGGCCCGCCCGCGACCGACACGATCGTCGACGTGCCGGAGTCGGTCGATGTCCGGATCGGCCAGCACGGCCCGCTGCGCGGCGAGCTGACGATCGTCAGGACCTTCGCGTGGCCCCATGGCTTGACCGCGGACGCGACCGCCCGGGCGCCACAGACCGTCTTGACCACGGTGACGACCACGCTCGAGCTCCGCGCCGACGAGCCGTTCGTCCGTGTAGTGGTCGCCTTCGACAACGACTCCACCGATCACCGGGTCCGGTTCCATGTGCCGCTGCCGGCGCCCGTGACGGGCTCCTCGGCGGAAGGCCAATTCGCGGTCGTCGAACGAGGGCTCGAGGTGGAGGCAGGGCACGGTGAAGTGCCGCTCCCGACGTTCCCGGCCGTGTCCTTCATGAGCGCCGAGGGCTGCACCGTCCTGCTCGACCAGGTCACGGAGTACGAGGTGGTCGACGGCCGCGAGATCGCCCTCACGCTGCTGCGGTCGTTCGGGCTGATCAGCCGCAACGCCAACCCGTACCGCGAAGACCCCGCCGGTCCGGAGGTAGCCGTGCCCGCGGCGCAGTTGCTCGGCGCCCGTTCATTCCGATTCGCGCTGTTCCCGCACACCGGCACGTGGCGTGATGCCGGCACGCGCGCCGCGGCCGAGCGGTACCGCCACCCGTTCCTCGTCGTCCGCTCGACCGGCGACACCAACGCCCCGACGGCGCCGATGGCCGGCCTCCGCCTCGAGGGCGACGCCGCCGTGCTGAGCGCGGTCCGCAAGCGCGGCGACTGGTTCGAGATCCGCGTCGTGAACGAGAGTCCCGTTCCGTGCCACGCCACATTGGTCATGCCGATATCGGAGGCGCGGAGCGCCGACCTCCTCGGGCGCCCGGGTGTGGCTTTGAGCGTGTCGGGCGACCGGCTGACGCTCGACCTGTCGCCGTGGGAGATCAGGACCGTCCAGGTCCGCTGACCTCCCCACCGTGGGGGCCCGTAGGGCGAGGCATGACGCGAGCGCTGTCATGCCTCTGCAACGTTGACTTTGAAACGACCGGGCTCTAGGCTCGCCGCACTTTCGACCGTACCGCACCATGTCGGGTGGACGGCCGGAGGCTCCGGTCGCGACCCAGACACGGTCGGTGCCAATCGGATGTCTACCGAGGCACGGTCGACAGGTCGATGACCGGCGGAGGAGAGCGCGAGTGGACGGCTCCCCCGCCGTCGATCGCGTGAGCGAACGCCCGCTCCGGCGGGCATACGGTGTGCGTTTTTCTGAGGAGGAGTCGATGACAAGAACGCTCCGATTCCCCGCCATCCTGCTCTCGGCCGCGTTCATCGCGGCTGCGTGCAGCGGCGGCGGCGGAAGTAGCAGTGCGCCGGCGGCATCCGAGCCTGGCGCGAGCGCCAGCGGTGGCGCCAGCGGCGGGCCCGTGACGAGTGGCGCGGCGGGCGAGATCAACGTCCTGTCCCTGTGGGGTGGTAGCGAGGAAGAGGCCTTCAAGAAGGTCCTTGCCGACTTCACCGCCAAGACGGGCTGGGGCGTCAAGTACGAGGCTGACCGCCAGACGTACTCGACCACCCTGCAGTCGCGCATCACCGGCGGCAACCCGCCGGACATCGCGATCATCCCGGGCATCGGCTTCCTGCGCCGCTTCGCCAAGGATGGCTCGCTCAAGAAGATCTCTGACCTGGGCGTCGACGCCTCGACGCTGACATCGGACTACCCCGAGGGCTTCCTGGCCGCGGGCACCGTCGACGGCGAGCTGTACGCGCTGCCGGCGAAGTACAACAACAAGGGCACGATGTGGTACCGGCCCGACGTCTACAAGGACGCCAGCGCTGACAAGCCGACGACCTGGGACGACTACAAGGCCGTCCTCGACAAGACCAAGGACAAGCCGGGCGCCATGGCCCTCGGCGCCAAGGATGACTGGAACCTGACCGACTGGTTCGAGAGCATCTACATCCGGCAGGCCGGCGTGGACGCCTACGACAAGCTGTTCAGCAAGGATGGCGACTGGACCGATCCGAGCGTCCAGAAGGCCCTCGACACGATGCTCGAGGTCGTCAACGACGAGTACGTCGTCGGTGGCATCACCGCTGCCGTCGGCCGAGCGTGGACCGACGCGATCGCGCAGGTCTTCGGACCGACGCCGAAGGCGGGCACCTTCTACGAAGGTGGTTTCGTGGGCGGCATCGCGATGGGCCAGACGAACAAGGACCTGAAGATCGGTGAGACGATCGACTGGTACCCGTTCCCGACCATCGGCAACACCGAGGACGTCACGACGTTCGGCGGTGACGTGGTCGGCGCGCTGACCGAAAGCGAGGGCGCGAAGGCGTTCGTCAAGTACCTCATCACCCCGGATGCCAACAAGGTCTGGGCCAGCACGGGCGCGATCGTGTCGCCGCACAAGGGCGTCGGCACGGACTCGTATCCGAACGAGCTGGTCGTCCGCGAGGCTGAGTCGCTCCAGAAGGCGGCGCAGATCCGGTACGACGGCTCGGACCTGCTGCCCGCCGGTATCCAGGGCGAGCAGATGGGCCAGCTGCTCCAGCGAGCGATCGCCGGACAGAAGATCGACTGGGCCGACTTCCAGTCGCGCGTCAAGGCCGCCTGGGACGCCGAGTGACCGAGAGGTCCCTCTAGCACGACCTGACACGGGCGGCCTTCGGGCCGCCCGTGTCCTATCTCCGGGAAGGAGGAGCAGATGGCTGTCGTAGCGCCGGGTGGGGTCGACCCCGCGGGCGTGGCAACGACCAAGGCGCCGGCGACATCACCGGCCAAGCCGATCGCGGGACGTCGCTGGGACCCGGCCGTGCTGCTGTTCCTCGGCCCGACGGGGCTGATCCTGCTCATCCTGCTCGTCTACCCCACGATCTATACGATCGCGCTGAGCTTCAACCGCGGTCGCCGTGGCGAATTCACCGAGTGGGTCGGGCTGCAGCACTACATCGGGCTGCTCAACGACAAGTCGTTCATCAACCTCACGACGTTCCCACCGTCCGGCGCGATCTGGAACAACGTGCTCTGGGCGATCTTCTATACGGGCTTCGTGATCTTCCTCGGCCTGGTCGTCGCGGTGCTTGCATCGCGCGTGCGGTACGAGTCGA
>DASSZA010000178.1:0-4880 GCA_035703005.1 Candidatus Limnocylindrales bacterium
TCCGAGCGACGTCGCTCGAGCGGCCCTCTACTTCCTGTCGCCGGAGTCGCGGGTGGTCACCGGGCAATCGCTGGCCGTCGATGGAGGCTGGTCGGTCGTCTCGACGTCGGCGGCCGGTCCGTCCGCCGCCGAGCCGACCGCGTGACGGCGTTCGTCCGGACGGTCCTCGGCGACATCGACCCCGCCGAGCTCGGGATCACGTACACGCACGAGCACGTCGTGATCGACGGAGGCCGGACCGTCCAGCTCGAACCGGATTTCGAACTGTCGGACGTCGCCGCGATGGCCACCGAGGTGGGCGCTGCGATGGAGCTCGGCCTCGCCGCGGTCATCGACGCGATGCCCTGCGACTGTGGCCGGAGCGCGACCAAGCTCGCGGAGCTGTCGCGCCGCACCGGACTCCACATCGTCGCTCCGACCGGGCTGCATCACGACCGGTTCTACGGCCCGGCGCATTGGTCGCACCGACTCGAGACCCACCAGCTCACGGATCTCTTCATCGCGGACATCGAGGATGGGATCGACCGCTACGACTACACGGGGCCGGTCGTCGAGCGGACGAAGCACAAGGCGGGCGTCATCAAGATCGGCGGCTCAGAAGGTGCGCTCAGCGAGCGGGACGAGCGCGTCTTCGACGCCGCAGCGGCGGCGCACGTGAGAACCGGCGCGCCGATCCTGACGCACTGCGACAAGGGCACGGCAGGCGTCGAGCAGGCGCGCCGCCTCGCGGACGGCGGGGTCGACCTCGGGCACGTCGCGTTGAGCCATGTCGACAAGGTCGTCGACCGCGGGTATCACCGCGAGCTGGCCGCGACCGGCGTTGCGCTGGAATACGACGGGTCGTTCCGCTGGGGTGAGGCGCCCAACGGCACGCTCCGATTGCTGGAATGGATGGCGGGGGACGACTTGCTCGACCACGTCGTGCTGGGGATGGACGCCGCGCGTCGGGGGTACTACGCGGTGTACGGTGGTCGCCCCGGGCTGACGTGGCTGCTGGACGGTTTCCGCCAGCAGCTGGAGGAACGCGGTCTCGGGGCCGATGTCCGGCGTCGCCTGTTCGTTGACAACCCGGCACGGATCTTCGCGTTCGCCACCGATCGAGGGACCACCGCATGACCGACGCTCTCCGCACCAGCGTGGTCGGCTCGCACGCCCGGCCGTCCTGGTTCGTCTCCGGCATCGACGCGGCCGAACGCGGCGAGTTCGGTCCGGCGGACTTCGCGGAGATGCTCGACGACGCCGTCGATCTGGCGCTGCGCGATCAGGAAGAAGCGGGCATCGACCTGGTGACGGACGGGGAGATGCGTCGCGCGGGGTTCTTCACCGCGGAGTTCTACAAGCACGTCACGGGCGTCCGCGCCCTCGTCCCCGACCGGCGTCTCGGGGTCGGCGGTCACGACCAGCAACACCGCTTCGAAGTCCTCGAAGCGATCACCGCGCCGGACGGTCTCGGCGTCGTCGAGGAGTACCGCTACGCCCGTACGCGTGCGCGACGTCCGCTCAAGGTGACCCTGCCCGGGCCGTACACCTTGTCCGGGCGGCTGCGGACCGGCCCGGGCGAGGTCTATCGGACGCGTGATGCGGCGGCGGAGGCGTTCGTCCCGATCCTCCGTGCCGAGCTGGAACGGCTGGTCCGCGAGGGCGCCGACCACATCCAGATCGACGATCCGTCGCCGGCCATCCACCCCGAGGCGCCGTCGGATTTCGCCGCGCTGTTCAACGCCGCGGTCGAGCCGATCGTCGGCCGCGCCCGCCTCGGGGCCCACCTCTGCTTCGGGAACTACCTCGGCCGGCCGCTCGCCCGGCGGACATATCGACCCGTGCTCGACGCGATGCTCGCCTTCCGGGTCGATGAGCTCGTCCTCGAGTTCGCGAACCGCGAGATGGCCGAAGTCGACCTGCTGGGTGAGATCGCCGGCGCGGGTCGGGACATCGCGGCGGGCGTGGTCGACGTCAAGAACTACCACCTGGAGTCGCCGGCGGAAGTCGCCGAGCGTATCGACGCCGTCCTCGCTGCCGGCGTGCCGCCCGAACGACTCAGCCTCGTGCCCGATTGCGGCTTCAGCCAGACGGCTCGCTGGGCGACGACCGCCAAGCTGCGCGCCCTCGTCGAGGGCCGCGACCTCGTCCTGGGCCGCACCAGCTAGCAGGAGGATCACGTTGGAGAGCCATCGCATCGCGCTTCTCGGCGGCGGTTTCATCGGCGACTTCTACACCACGACCCTCCACGGCCAGCGGAGTCGTGACCGCGTCCGGATCGTGTACGCACGGGACGACGCGCGCGGGCGCGCCTTCCGCGAGCGCTGGGACATCCCCGACAGCACGACCGACATGGCGGCGGCGATCGAGCATCCGGACGTCGACGTGGTGATCGTCGCCCTGCCCAATCACCTCCACGAGGAGGCGGTGGTGGCCGCTGCGAACGCCGGCAAGGCGGTGCTGTGCACGAAGCCGCTCGGCCGGACCGCCGACGAGGCCAAGCGGATGCTCGAGGCTGTCGAGTCGGCGGGCGTATTCGGCGGCTACCTCGAGGACCTCGTCTACACACCCAAGACGCTCAAGGCCGTGACGGCCGTCGAGGGCGGAGCGATCGGAGCGGTCACCTGGGTCCGCTCACGCGAGACACATCCCGGTCCGCACTCGGCGTGGTTCTGGGATGGCCGGCTGACCGGAGGCGGCGCGATCATCGACCTCGGCTGCCACTGCATCGAGATCATCCGCAACTTCGCCGGTAAGGGAAATCGGCCGCTCGAGGTGATGTGCCACACGGACACGCTCGTCCACCCGATCACCGACGAGGACAACGCGATCGCCCTGATCCGGTTCGAGTCGGGCGCGATCGGTCAGTTCGAGGTCAGTTGGACGTTCCGTGGCGGGATGGATCTGCGCGACGAGGTCGCCGGCACCCACGGGACCGTTTGGCTCAACCACTTCCTGCGGACGGGGTTCGAGATGTTCACCGCGGGTGGCGGCACGGGCTACGTCGCCGAGAAGGCCGAGACCGACGCCGGCTGGCTGTTCCCCGTCGGCGACGAGGCGTCGGAGCTCGGCTACGTCGACATGTTCAGCGACATGTTCCGGGCGATGGAGTCGGGAGGACAGCCGCGCGAGACGTTCTACGACGGCTATGTCGTGAACGCGGTCATGGACGCCTGCTACCGCTCTGCCACGAGCGGCCGCTGGGAAGCCGTCGAGCTCGATTGGCGAGGTGGAGCGACGCCTCGTATCGCGTCGACGCCGGAGACGTACGAGGGCCAAACGGTGATCAAGCGCGAGATCCTGCCCGACGGGCGGCACCGGTTGATCGTCAAGGACCCGGCATCCGGCGACTTCAGCGACCGGATCGTCGCCGGCTGAGCTTCGCCGCCTTCACACGTTTCGACCGGGCGGTTCCCGGTGGGACCGCCATCCGTTACCATCGTCACGGCGACCATGGAAAACGGTTGCTGCGCCCCGCCCATGCAGGCAGTCATCTAGACTGTCTAGACAGTCCCAAGACTGCGCCAGGCTGGAGGAGGCCCGACGCCCTTGGTCAATCGCGCATCGATCGGCGCCGCTGTGATCGGCACGGGGTTCATCGGCACGGTGCATGTCGAGGCCCTGCGACGGATCGGCGTGAACGTGCTCGGCGTGCTCGGCAGCTCCCCGGAACGTGGGGCCGCACGAGCCGATGCGCTCGGCGTACCGAAGGCGTATGCCTCGCTCGACGACCTTCTCGCAGATAGCGCCGTGGACGTCGTCCATGTCACCTCCCCCAACGATCTGCACGTCAGTCAGGCCGCAGCCTCGCTTCGCGCGGGCAAGCACGTCGTGTGCGAGAAGCCGCTGGCGATGACGGCCGAGGAGTCCGCGAGCCTGGTCGAACTTGCGGCGCGCACCGGCCTCGTCAACGCGACGAACTTCAACATCCGCTACTACCCGCTGAACCAGCACGCGCGATCGCTCGTCGCCGATGGCGGTCTCGGCGACGTCCGCCTCGTCACCGGCCGCTACTTCCAGGACTGGCTCCTGCTCGAGAGCGACTGGAACTGGCGGCTGCAGCCGGATCGCGGTGGTGCGCTCCGGGCGGTCGGCGATATCGGATCGCACTGGCTCGACCTGATGACGTTCGTCACGGGTCAGCACGTCGCGTCGGTCATGGCCGACCTGGCCACGTTCATCGGCACCCGCCAGGAACCCACTGGGCCCGTCGAGACGTTCTCGACCGACCGATCGACCGAGACCGTCGAGCGCGAGATCGCGACCGAGGACACGGCGACGATCCTGCTCCGCTTCGACGGCGGAGCCCGCGGCGCCGTGAGCATCTCGCAGATAAGCCCAGGTCGTAAGAACTCGCTCGTGTATGAGATCGACGGTTCGGACGGCGCGTGGGCCTGGGACAGCGAACGGCCCGACGAGGCGTGGATCGGACACCGCGAGCGGCCCAACGAGATCCTCATTCGCAACCCCGCCCTGATGAACGACGCCGGCCAGGCGGCGGCCGCCCTGCCGGGCGGTCATGTCGAGGGCTTCTTCGACACGTTCTGTGCCCATTTCCGGGCGGTCTATGCCGACGTGGTAGCCGGGCGACCCTCCTCCTCGCCCGGCTACCCCACATTCGCGGACGGCCACG
This sequence comes from Candidatus Limnocylindrales bacterium, assembly GCA_035703005.1. Lineage (GTDB taxonomy): Bacteria > Chloroflexota > Limnocylindria > Limnocylindrales > CSP1-4 > SPCO01. The sequence continues at coordinate 4,613 of DASSZA010000178.1, forward strand.
ACGAGATGCTCGTCGGTGACGCGATCGCCCGCAGCGCCCGCGAGGGCCGCTGGGTCGACGTCGATCGGTCCGCCGACGCCCCGTCTACCACCGCGTCCAGCACCGCTCGACTGGAGACACCCGCATGAAGCTCGGCTTCCTGACCGCCCCGTTCCCCGACACGCCGCTGATGGAGGTAGCCGACTGGGCGGCGAGCGCGGACTTCGAGGTCCTTGAGATCGCCTGCTGGCCGCAATCGACGGGGCCGACGCGGCGCTATGCCGGTACG
>DASSZA010000234.1:0-10958 GCA_035703005.1 Candidatus Limnocylindrales bacterium
GCGTTCGCTGGCGCCCGGCGAGCGCGCGGCGGTCCGGTTCGCTCTCGCGTGGGATCTGCCGATCGTCGAGTTCGGCGCCGGTCGGCGCTGGTGGAAGCGGTATACCCGCGACTGGGGTCGGTCCGGGGATCGCGCGTGGGACATGGCCGTGCTTGCGCTGCACGAAGCGCCGGCCTGGCGCGCCGCCATCGAGGCCTGGCAGCGGCCGATCCTCGACGATGCGGAGCGGCCCGCCTGGTACCGCGCGGCGCTATTCAACGAGCTGTACTTCCTCGTCGACGGCGGCACGTTCTGGGAGGCCGGCGAGGTCGAAGGTCCCCTCCCCTCGCCCGACGACGCCGGTCGGTTCGCGCTGCTCGAATGCGTCGACTACCCGTTCTACGACACGGTCGACGTCGACTTCTACGCGTCGTTCGCGGTGCTCGAGCTATTCCCGGATCTCGAGATCCGCGGTATCCGGGATCTGCTCGCGACGATCGACGTGGACGACCGCACGACCGTCAGTATCGAGGCGTCGGGTCGAGAGGCACCACGGAAGCTCGCCGACACCGTGCCGCACGACGTCGGCGGCCCCGACGACGATCCCTTCTACCGGCCGAACTGGTACCGCTTCCAGGACGTCAACGGCTGGAAGGATCTGGGCCCGAAGTTCGTCCTGCAGGCGTGGCGGGACGCCGTCGCCGCGGGCCCGGACGGCGACGCACTCATCCGCGAGGTCTATCCCGCGGTCGAAGCCGTACTCGGCCGCCTCACGATCGCGGATCGGGACGGTGACGGACTTCCGGAGCACGACGGCGAACCGGACCAGACCTACGACACCTGGCCGATGCGCGGTCCATCGGCGTACGGCGGGTCGTTGTGGCTCGCTGCCGTCGCTGCGGCAGAGGCGATGGCCGGACGGCTCGGGGATGCCGAGGCCGAACGCCGCTGGGCGGGCTGGCTCGAACGCGGACAGGTGTCGTTCGACCGGCGCCTCTGGCGCGGCCGCTACTTCGCCTACGACGACGGCGCGGGGCCGAGCTCCGATTCGATCATGGCCGACCAGCTCTGCGGGCAGTGGTACGCGGACGTCACGGGTCTCGGCGACCTGCTGCCCGCGGATCGCGTCGAGACCGCGTTACGCACGATCCACGAGAACAACGTGCTGCGGTTCGGCGGCGGGCGCATGGGCGCGGTCAACGGCATGCGCGCCGACGGCTCGGTCGACACCTCGAGCGAGCAGTCGCCCGAGGTGTGGGTCGGGACGACCTACGCGCTCGCCGCCTTCATGATCGGCCGAGGCCTCGTCGACGAGGGATGGGAGACCGCTCGCGGCGTCGCCGAGGTCACCTACGAGCGCGGCCTCTGGTTCCGCACGCCGGAGGCCTATGACGCCGACGGCGACTTTCGGGCCTCGATCTACCTGCGACCGCTCGCCGTCTGGGCGATGGAGGAGGCGCTCGGGCGTCGAAGGAGGAGCGCCTCGGAAGGCTGATCGGTCGGTCAGCCCGGTCCTGTGGACTGGCAGGCAACACGAGGCGGTCGAAGCGCGCGGATCGCCCCGTTCTGCCCAGTGGTGTGGACTGGCAGGTAACACGAGGCGGTCGAAGCCTGCCGTGTGCCGACCGGCCTACGGCGCGAGGCGCTGCCAGGCGCAGGACGAGGATGCGCCGCCCGGCTCGTGGATCTCGACGACGCCGGAACCGTCGAGAGCGACCAGGTCGACGACTGGCAGCAGGTCGTCCGTCGAGTACGACCCGACCCCGATAGACCGGTCGTCGGGCGACCAGCACGGCACGTAGCGGTCAACGGGGCGATCGCTGATCACCTTCGGATCCGCGCCGGTCGCCATCGCTGTCATCAAGCGACTGAACTGCGCGGGCGTGCCGGCGTTCTCGGTACGGATGAAGGCGATCCTCGTGCCGTCGTTCGACCAGGCCGGGAGGACGTCGTTGTTCGCTCCGTCGAGCAGCGTCTCCTGCCGCCATGCGCCGCTCGCGTCGCGTCGGGAGATCGCGATGTCGTAATCGTTCGGTAAGGCGAGGTGGTAGACGACCGATCGTCCATCCGGCGACCACCCGAAGCCCATGTGTGCTTCGCCGACAGCGTATGGCGCGGTGATCGCGGTCTGCCCGGTACCGTCTGGATGGATCACATAACCGCGGTACGTCCCCGCGTCGAGCTCGACGCGAACCGCGATCCATGTCCCATCTGGAGACCACGTCGGCATGCCGAACCGCATCGCCGGATCGCCGATCCGTTGCAGGTTGGTGCCGTCGCTGTTCACGAGCCGAAGCTCGCCCGTCGTCGTCGTGAACGCGAGCCGTCTGCCGTCCGGCGACCAGACCGCGGGGTCGCTGACATAGAACGGGTCGCTGACATAGAACTGGCGCCCGCCAGCCATCGGGGTCGACGTCGAGTCGTCCAGATCCAGGACGTGGAGCGAGAACTGGCGCACGGAATCCATCTCCGACCAATAGGCGAGGCGTGTGCCATCCGGAGACCAGGCCGGACCGACCTGCTTGCGGTCACCGCTGACGAGCAGCGTGCGACCGGTCCCGTCCGGATGCATCACGTAGATGCCCCGCGGTGTCGAAAACGCAAAGAGCCCCGCCCGGGCCGGACCGACCGGCGGCGGAAGCTGCCGCCGCGACCCCGTAACGAGCGTGATCGCGATGAGCGCGCCGACCATCAGGCCGACGAGGAGCAGCGCCGACAGCGATCGTCGGCCCGGGGATGCGGGACGGATCGTGAGCGTCGAGCGCAACGCTGCCGGACCAGTCCAGACGTGACGCTGGGTCATGGAACGCGTCCGGGCGTACACGTCGGCAAGGTCGACGGCGCGTGGTGTCGCCGCGTCCGCCAGAAAGTCGGTGAGCTGACGCTCGAGAACGTCGGGCGCCATCATCGGACCGCCTCCCCTTCCGCGTTGATACGCCCGAGCGCCGGCGGCGCCATCGTCCGTCGAAGGTCACGCAGCGCTCGGTTGAGACGGGACTTGGCGGTGCCCACCGGGACCCCGACGCTGTCGGCGACTTCCGGAAGCGTCAGGCCGAGGTAGTAATGCAGCACGATCACCACCCGCAGGTCCGTGTCGAGCGTCCGAAACGCGTGCTCGATCGCAGCACGGTCCGCGACGCCCGTCGCGACATCCGGATCACCGCGGTGGACGTCGTGCAGTTCGACCTCGATCGACCAGCGACGAATGCGGCGAAGCACGTCCGTGCACGCGTGGACGAGTAGGCGGCGCATCCACGCTTCGAAGCGATCGGGGTCGCGCAGGGTGGGCAGATCGCGCCAGGCGCGGATCAGGGCGTCCTGGACGGCGTCCTTGGCGCGGTCCGGGTCACGGATGATCAGCCGGGCGAGGACATCGAGGCCTGGTGCGATCTCTGCCGCCAGCAGCTCGAAGGCGACATGGTCACCTCGTTGAGCCCGCACCACGAGTGCTCGATCCATCCCGTCCCTCGCCGGTCACGGCCGACGGCCGCGTTCACCTTGCCATGGCGGACGAAGTGACGAAAGCGTTCGCGAATCGTTGTGGGATCAGCTCCGGGATGCCGGAGCGTGGAGGCACCCCGGGTCAGCGGCCGTAGATGACGCCCGCGGATGCCAGGAAGAGGCCGTACAGACCGACGGCTAGCCAGAGCAGGCGCGCAACGTCGGGGCGGGACCAGATCGGGATCGGCGTCGTGCCACCGCGGTCGTCGGCGATGACGCCGCGCCCGATCCGGATCGCGACCGCGCGACCCGAGCCGACGATGGTGAGGATGATCCCGGACATGAACAGGACGGCGACGGCTGGCTCCACAGGTGGTCCCCCTGCTGTGACGGGCGAGCGGCCGTGACGGCGGCCGCTGGACCAGGACGAGGCGATGGTACTCGATGCCCGTCGTCGGGTCAGCGGACCCGAAAGGACTACCGGTCGCCCCCTGCCATCGATGCCATCCGTTCGGCAGGTGTCGGCGTCGTGGGATCGTCGAGAGCGGACAGGTCCGTCGGCTCGACGCTCCGCCAGTCGGCGTCCGCCGTGATGGCCTCGTACCCGCGCGCGAGCTCGAGGAGCCGCGGCTCCGACCACGGCGCGCCGATGAGCTGCAGACCGACTGGCAGGCCGTCCGACAGGCCGGCCGGGATCGAGATCCCAGGAAGGCCCGCCATGTTCACCGGCAGCGTGCACGCGTCCGACAGGTACATCGAGACGGGATCCTCGAGACGGGCGCCGAAGCGGAAGGCGACGGTCGGCGAGGTCGGGGCGACGAGCGCATCGAACCCCTGGGCCCAGAGCGCATCGAAGTCGCCCTTGATGAGCGTCCGAACCTTCTGCGCCTTGAGGTAGTAGGCGTCGTAATACCCGGCCGACAGGGCATACGTGCCGAGCATGATCCGCCGCTTGACCTCCGGCCCGAAGCCCCTGCCGCGGGTCGCAAGGTAATCGCCGAGGACGTCCCGGCCCTCGCCGAGGCGCGGCCCGTAGCGGATGCCGTCGTAGCGGGCGAGATTCGCCGAGGCCTCGGCGGGAGCCACGATGTAGTACGTCGCGAGGCCGTATCCGGTGTGCGGCAGCGAGACCTCTTCGATGACGGCGCCGGCCGCCTCGAGCGCGGCGACACCCTCCCGTACGCGCGCCTCGACACCGGGTTCCATCCCGGCGACGAAGTACTCGCGCGGCAAGCCGAGGCGCTTTCCGCGCAGCGACGCGGCAGCCTGGTCGTCCGATGCGGCGAGCGACAGCAGTCCTTCGGGGACGAGCTCCGGGGACGATGTCGAGTCGCGGTCGTCCCGGCCGGCCACCGCGTGGAGGAGCGCCGCCGCGTCGCGCACATCGCGAGCGAACGGCCCGATCTGGTCCAGCGAGCTCGCGAACGCCACGATGCCGTATCGACTCACGCGGCCATAGGTCGGCTTCATCCCGACGATGCCCGTCAGTGCCGCGGGCTGACGGATCGAGCCACCGGTGTCGGTCCCGATCGAGACGGGCGCGTGGTAGGCCGCGACGGCGGCCGCCGACCCACCGCTCGAACCGCCAGGGACGCGATCGAGCGCCCAGGGGTTCGCCGTGGGACCGAACGCGGAATGCTCGGTCGACGAGCCCATCGCGAACTCGTCCATGTTGGTCTTGCCGAGTATGACCGCCCCGACGTCCCGCAACCGCTCGGTGATGTGTGCGTCATACGGCGATCGGTATCCGTCGAGGATCCGCGAACCCGCCGTGCACTGGCCGCCGGCGACCGAGACGAGGTCCTTGAGCGCGACGGGGATCCCGAGCATCGGATGGAGCTCGCGCAGGCCCGTCGAGCCCTCGGCGCGCGCGGCGCTGATGCGAGCGTCGGCGGCGTCGGCCTCGACGAGTGCACGCTCGCGGTCGATCGAAAGCCACGCGTTGAGGGCGGCGTTCTGCCGATCCGCCAGGTCGAGGTGTGCTTCCGTCAGTTCGCGCGACGACACGTCGCCCGACCGAAGTCGATCGGCCATGTCATGGGCGCGGAGCCGCGTGAGGTCGGTCACTCGCCCCCGAGGATCGGCGGGACCACGATGAACGAGCCGTCCGTGTCCGCGGCGTTCCGGAGAACGGCCTCGACAGGAAGCGAAGGCCGGACGGTGTCGTCGCGCAGGATGTTCTCGAGCTCGATGGTCTGGGCCGTCGGCGCGATGTGATCGGTCGGGACGGTCGCGAGGATCGCGTACTGGTCGAGGATGTGGTTGAGCTGGCCCTCAAGGCGTGCGAGCTCGTCCTCGGACAGGCCGAGACGGGCAAGGTAGGCGACGTGTTCGACATCCGCGCGCGAGAGGGTGGCCATCGCCCGATGATAGCCGCGTGCCGATGACACCGCGCCTTCGCCCGATGACGCTCGACGACATCGACCCGGCCGTGACCGCGATCCTCGCGGACGACTGGGGTGATCGACGTGCGTGGTTCGAGTTCACACTCCGGAACGACGCGTGTCATTCGATGGTCGCCGACATCGACGGGGAGGTCGTCGGAACGGGCGTCGCGACGGTGAACGGCCCCGTGGCGTGGGTCGGCACGATCTGGGTCGCGCGTGATCACCGGCGTCGGGGTCTCGGCCGGGCGCTGACGGACGCCGTCGTCGACATCGCGACGGCGAATGGGGCGCGGACCCTGCTGCTCGTCGCCACGGATCGTGGGCGGCCGCTCTACGAGCGGTCCGGGTTCGAAGTGCAGACGTGGTACCGCACGTTCGAAGCACCCGGCCTCGGCGGTGGTGACGCCGCGACCGGCACGGGTATCCGGGCGTTCCGTGCTGCCGATGTCGACGCGATCGCCGCGCTCGACCACGTGGCGACCGGTGAGGACCGTCGGTCTGTACTCGAGGAGCTGGCGACACCCGCCGGAACGCGGGTCCTCGACACCGGTGGTGGCGAGCTCGGCGGGTTCGTCATCCGGGCGCCCTGGGGAGGTGGCGCCACGGTCGCGCCACGGCTCGACGATGCGCTGTCCATCGTCGAGGCGCGACGGCGAGCGAGCACGCCGGACAAGCGGGTCCGCTGCGGGATCCTGCTCGAGAACGGACCCGGTGCCGAGGCCCTGGAACGCGCCGGCTGGACCGAGGCGTGGCGCGCTCCGCGGTTGGTCCGCGGCGCCCCACTGACGTGGCATCCGGACCAGATCTGGGGCCAGTTCAATCACGCCATGGGCTGAGGCATCCCGCGCGTCCGCCCGAAATGGGACCCAAGGGTCCCGCCCGCACGGGCCGATGGTGGGATGGTCGGGGCGCGCGTGCGTCACGAACCTGTACGCGTGATCACGACGTCCTGCCTGCAGTGCGGCACGCCCGCCGCGCGTCCGGATGCGACCTTCTGCCGCCGCTGTGGCCTCCCGTACGGCGACGCGCCGCGAGAGGACGCGGAACTACCGAGCTGTCCGGTCTGCTACCGGACCGTCGACGACGACGGCCGGACCGACAGCCTCGATCTGCCCGGGCTGCGCATCGACCTGCGTCGCCACATGGCAGAGCACGACCGCCACCCGGTCGGTGACGACGACTGGCTCGAGACGCTCCGCGAGGGCGACAAGATCCGGTGGGGCCGCTGGACGGCGCCGTTCGACACGGTGCGGCGCTATCTCGTGACAGGCCAGGTGGAGGCCGGTCGCAACCGACAGCTGGCGCACGATCTCATCGTCACCGCCATGACGCAGATCCGCCGGTTCGGGACCGACGGCGTGATCCTCGGCGATCAGCCCGAGTGGCAGGCCGCCCGCGTTGCTGTGTCGCAGCTTATGGAGCGCTACGCGGTCGGTCGCCGCTGACAGGCGCTCGGCCGGACCGGGCTGCTGACGCCCCGCGGGGTCAGCTGACGCCGGCTACCGGCTCGCTGTCCGCGCCGGCGAACAACTCGTCGTACGCGTACTGGTCCCAATCGCGGACCCAGATCTCGGCGATCCGTCCGTCCTGGATGCGGTAGATGACGACACGGTCGATGTCGATCGAGCGTCCGTTCCGCTCTACCCTCCAGCGGACGAGGCTCGCCGCATGGTCATCGCTCGCGAGGATGTCGTCGACCCCGAGTGGCGTGAACGCGCCGTTGGTATCGCGGAACAGCCGCGTGTAGTACGCGAGCACGGCGTCCTGGCCACGGAAATCGCCCGCGTGCGGGCTCCGACCCGGGATATGCAGGACGAGATCATCGGCGTAGAACGGCAGCGCGTCAGCCGCCCTCCCCGCGGTCAGCGCCTCCGAGTAGCGCCGGATGAGGTCGACATTCGGGTGCGTCATGGTCTCCCCTGGTCTCAGATGGTCTCGCCGGCCAGCAGGCGCCGGAACGCGTCCTCGTCAAGGACGGGGACGCCCAGCTCCTGGGCTTTCGTGAGCTTCGATCCTGCCGCCTCGCCGGCGACGACATAGTCGGTCTTCTTGGAGACGGAACCGCCGGGCTTTCCGCCGGCGGCCCGGATCGCTTCTTCTGCCTCCTGCCTGCTGAAGCCAGGCAGCGTACCGGTGACGACGAGCGTCTTGCCGGCGAGTGGGCCCTCGACAGTTCCCGCGGGACGGGGCTCCGGCAGCTCCGGCTCGACGCCGGCGGCCGCCAGGTCACGCAAGACGTCGCCGCCAGGCCCATCGGGGCCGAAGTAGGCTGCGAGGCTCGTCGCCACGGTCGGCCCGACGCCGTACACGGCTTCGAAGGCCTCGGGGCCCGCGCTTTCCAGGAACGCAGCTGCCCGTTCCAGCCACGGATCCCCAGCCGGCACCTGCTCGACGAGCCAGTTCGAAAGATCGATCGCGGTCTGCTCGCCGACTTGCGGGATACCGAGCCCGTTGAGGATCCGCGCGAGCGGTCTCCGGCGCGACTTCTGGATCGACCGATGCAGATTCTCGGCGCTCTTGCGCCCGAACCGGTCGAGTGATTCGAGATCCTCGATCGACAGCCGGTAGAAGTCTCCCCGCTTGCTGACCATCCCGCGCTGGAGGAGCTGCTCGAGCACCTTCCAGCCGGCGCCCTCGATGTCCATCCCGCCACGCCCGACGAAATGCGAGAACTCCTGCGAGACGCGCGCCGGGCAGGCTGGGTTCGGGCAGTACACGCGCACCGCACCCTCGTCCTGCACGACCGGCGTCCCGCAGACCGGACACGTCGCGGGCATCTCGAACTCGCGCTCGTCGCCGGTGCGCTTCTCGACGACGGGCCGGACCACCTCCGGGATGACGTCGCCCGCCTTTTGGAGGATGACGTGGTCCCCGATCCGGATGTCCTTGCGCCGGATCTCATCGAGGTTGTGGAGCGTCGCACGCGCGACGGTCGACCCGGCCACCTTGGTGGGCGTGAGATGCGCGACCGGCGTCAATGTCCCGGTCCGGCCGACGTACGGCACGATGTCCTCGAGGACGGTCTCGACCTGTTCGGGCGGGAACTTGTACGCGATCGCCCAGCGCGGCGCCCGGCTCACCATCCCGAGCCGCTCCTGCTGGTCGAATCGGTCCACCTTCACCACGACGCCGTCGGTCTCGTAGGGCAACTCGTGGCGCGCCTCGCGCCAGGTCTCGGTGAACGCGATCACGCCCTCGATGTCGAGCCCGGCCTCGTGGTCGGGGTTGCCCGGCAGACCCAGCGCCGAGATGCGATCGAGGGCCTCGGCCTGGGAGGTAAGGCTCCCATCGCCCTCCTCGAGGAGCTGGTACGCCCAGAACGACAGCAGCCGACTCGCCGTGACCGAGGGGTCCTTCTGGCGAAGGGAGCCCGCGCCGGAGTTCCGCGGATTGGCGTACAGCGGGAGACCGGCGTCCTCGCGCTCGGCGTTGATCCGCACGAACTCTGCCTTGGGCATGAAGACCTCGCCGCGGACATCGGCGGTGGCGGGCTCGCTGAGGCGGTCCCGTATGACTGAGATGGTCCGAAGGTTCGGCGTCACGTCCTCGCCGGTCGTGCCGTCGCCGCGCGTGGCGCCCTGGACGAACCGGCCGCGTTCGTATCGGAGCGTCACGGCCAGGCCGTCGATCTTCAGCTCGGCGACGTACCGCAGGTCATCTGCCGGTTCCGGCGCCGCGGGCAGCCCGAGCCCGCGCCGGACGCGCGTATCGAACGCGCGCAGCTCGTCATGGCTGAAGGCGTTGGAGAGGCTGAGCATCGGCCGTCGATGACGGACCTCGTCGAATACTTCACCGGTCGGCGCCCCACCGACCCGCTGGGTCGGCGAAGTGTCGGTGATGAGCTCGGGGTACGCAGTCTCGAGTGCGACGAGCTGGCGGAACAGCTGGTCGTATTCGGCATCGCTGATCTCGGGCGCGTCTTGTTCGTGATACAGGATGTTGGCGCGATCGATGGCCCCGGCGAGCTCCGCGTGGCGCGCCGTGGCGGCATCGATGTCGAGCGCTGCTGCGCTTTCGACGAGGGCCGGATCGACGGGCGGGAGCTGGACGGTCATGGCTGGAGGGTACCGAGCCAGCGGCGCGGGCGCAGCGCGTCCGTCGCACCGACACGGGGCGCGGCGGCTAGGCTGTCGATATGGCTGCGACCGACCCCACGAGTGCGGACGATCGCCTGCTTGCCGCCGCTGCGCGGGGCGACGTCGGCGCCATCCGCGCGGCCGTTGCAGACGGTGCGACGCCCGACGCGCGTGATCCCGAGGGCACGCCGGCGACGATGCTCGCGACGCGTGGCCATCACACCGATGCGCTTCGCGCGCTCCTCGACGCGGGCGCCGACGTCGACGTCCAGGACGCCACCCTCGACAACCCGCTGCTCTACGCCGGTCGGGAAGGCTTCCTCGATATCGCGCGCGTCGCCAACGAAGCGGAAGCCGATCCCACGATCACCAATCGCTACGGTGGCGTGGCACACATCCCGGCATCCGAGCGCGGCCACGTCGAGGTGGTCCGCTACCTGCTGAACGAGACCGACATCGACGTCGACCACGTGAACCGGCTCGGTTGGACGGCCCTCCTCGAAGCGATCCTGCTGTCCGACGGCGGGCCACGCCACCAGGAGATCGTCCGGCTGCTGCTCGAGGCAGGAGCAGACCCCGATCTGGCGGATGGCGATGGTGTCCGCCCGCTGACGCACGCCCGGCGCCGCGGTCAGATGGCGATCGTGCAGCTGCTCGAGGCGGCGGACGCTCGTCCCTAGGGCCTGGCGCTAGCCGACGAGCTCGAGGTTCGCGAGGCTCGCGAGCATCGTCTTGCGCCCGACGGTCGGGTCCTTGAACGCGACCGTGATCTCCTCGTCGCTCCTGGTGAGCTTCGAGGTGACGACGATCCCATCGCCCCAGCGACCATGGCGGACGCGGTCGCCGTCGCGGAACTGCCGCTCCCCGGGGATGATCGGACGCTGCGGTCGGGTCGCGGCCGCCGTGCCCGCCGGTACACCGAGTGACCCGGACGGCGCCCCGGCCTCGAACGCCTCGCGCCTCGCGGCGAGGTCGCGGCTCGGGCGGAACGTCTCGCCCTCGCTCGGCGCGCCTGGTCGGCCACTGCCCTGGCGGTAGGCCGGCCCCGCGCCACGGGTCGGCGTATTGAACCGGG
>DASSZA010000270.1:0-7375 GCA_035703005.1 Candidatus Limnocylindrales bacterium
CTCAGGGAGGATGGCGGCTGGGCGATCGATGTCGACCTGCTGCGCCGGCAGATGACCCCGGCGACGCGGCTGATCGTCGTGAACGCGCCGCACAACCCGACCGGGATGCTGCCGGACCGCGCGACGTTCGATGCCGTCGTCGCGCTCGCCGACGAGGCCGGCGCGTATCTGCTTTCCGACGAGGTCTACCGTTTCCTGGAGTTCGACGCCGAGGATCGGCTACCCGCGGGAGCCGACGCCTCGACCCGCGCGATATCGCTCGGTGTCATGTCGAAATCGTTCGCGCTGGCTGGGCTTCGCATCGGCTGGCTCGCGACCCGCGACCGCGACCTACTCGAGCGGTGCGCGCGGTTCAAGGACTACACGACGATCTGCTCATCGGCGCCGTCCGAGGTCCTCGCGCTGATCGGGCTGCGGGCACGCGACACGGTGCTCGACCGATCGCGCGCGATCGTCGCCGACAATCTGGCCATCCTCGACACCTTCTTCGACACGTGGGCCGACCGTTTCACGTGGGTCCGACCGCGCGGTGGGTCGATCGGTTTTCCGCGACTGACGGTACCGGGCGTCTCGATCGACGACTGGGCGAGTGGCCTCGTGGAAGCCGAAGGCGTGCTGCTGCTCCCGGGCTCGCAGTTCGGCTTCGGGGGCAACCATTTCCGACTCGGTTTCGGCCGTTTCGACCTGCCGGCCGCGCTCGAGCGACTCGAGCGCCACGCGGAGCGAACGCTCCGCTAGGAGCTACGCCGCGCTCGCCCCGAACGAGAGGGCGGGTCGGCCGAAGCTGAGACGGCGGACCGCATCCAACCAGGAGCGCGGCGTCGACCGGCCGTGCCAGCCGAGGGCCCGCGCCGGGATCAGGCGGATCGTCGCAGAGTAGGTGGCCGCGAACTCCGCCTGCGAGAGCCCCAGCTCCGCGATCCGAGCGCGGTACTTCGCCACGAACGCAGCCGGCAGCGGGGCGGGTCGTCCATCGTCCCCGACCGTGACCTCGGCTCGGGCCTCGAGCAGGCCGACGTCGAAGTCATCCTCGGCATCGCCGAGCGCGACCATCGCTCGGGGGTCGAGGGCGAGGTTGCGGACCTTCTTCGCATGCGGCTTCGAGCGGATGATGATCGCCTCGCCGTCCCACGCGAACCACGTCGGAACGAGATGCGGCGCGCCGTCCGGGCGGATCGACGACAGCCAGATCACCGGCTCCGTCTCGAGGAACCGTTCGACGCGAAGGGCGGCGGCGGTGCTGTCCATGTCCGGAGCATCGGCCCGGCGCGCTCCGGCGACCGCCGCCGAGAGTCACCGAACCGGCATGGACATCCGTCAGCGTCTGCCACCGACCCTCGTCTGCGTCAGCCTCGTCGGTCAGCGACCTGCCGGGTCGTCTGGTCGTCCATCGGGTCGGCCTCCGTTCGGGGCGTTCGGTGGGGTCGCGTCGGTGGTACGTGCGCCGAGCGGGGACGTCAGGAGCGGTCGCCACGTCCGCCGCCCGCGCCACCCCCGCGCGTCCGTCGCTTCCCGGACGAGCCTTTGTCGGGCGCCAGGTCCCAGTGCCACGTCTTGAGGCGCCGGAGCAGCCGCCGGCCGGTGAGATCGAGGTGGATCGGGGTGACCGCGATCCGCTTGTTCACGACGGCGTGGAAGTCGGTGCCGGGGACGGCGAGCCCGGACGGCGGTGGTCCGCCGATCCAGAAGTAGGGGATCCCGCGCGGGTCGAGCCGCTCGACGAGCTGGTCCGAGTACACGCGCCGGCCAAGCCGGGTGACCTCGAAGCCCCCGCATTCCTCGATCGAGACGGCGGGGACGTTGACGTTGATGAGCTCGCCCCGCGATAACCCCTCGCGCAGGATGTTCCGCGCCACGACGGTCGCGGCGTGGCCGGCGAGGGTGAAATCCGGGTGCTCGTAGTACTCCTGGGAGATCGCGAACGCGGGGCACGAGTTGATGACTGCCTCCATCGCCGCGCTGACGGTGCCCGAGTACGTGATGTCGTCGCCGAGGTTCGCGCCGTAGTTGATGCCCGACGCGACGAGATCGAAGCCATGCCCGAAATAGCCGAGGAACGCGAGGCTGACGGCGTCCGTCGGCGAGCCATCGACCGAGTAGGCGAGCGACCCGTCCTCGAGCGTCCGCTCACGGACACGGAGCGGCCGCATCAGCGTCTTCTGATGACCGACCGCGCTCTGGTTCGTGTCGGGCGCGACGACCGTCACGTCGCCCATCTCCTCCAGCGCCTGCTTCAGTGCGAGGAGGCCACGCGATTCCACCCCGTCGTCGTTCGTGACGAGGATGCGGGGTCGGCTCGTCCATTCGGGCACAGGGCGCCTGGGTGTGCGCAGCGCACGCGGTCCACCCCGTTCCGCGCCGCCGGCCAGCGGCTCGCCTCGCTCTTTGTCGAGATCGCGACGCTCGCTGCGTGCCCGCTCGCGGGTCATGTCAGGCGTATCCGCGCGGCGCGTCCGCGGTCGTTCGGCTTCGGCCTTCTCGGCATCCACCTCGCGAGGCGTCGAGGCGGTGTCTGGTCGCTCCGGGTCGTCGGTCATGGTTCCGGCACGTCGACGGCCTGGCCGGGCGTCGGTTCACGCGGGACGACGACCGGACGTCCCTCGCGCTCGCTGACCCGCTTTGCGGCGCGCCCCGCCACGCTCCGGTCGCCTGCGGACCGGTGCAGGAAGTGGAAGAAGAACGAGGACACGACCGCCGCGATAGGGATCCCGAAGATGGCCCCGGGGATGCCCGCGACCTTCGAGCCGACGAGGACCGAACCGAGGACGACGATGGGATGGATGCCGACGGCGCCCTGCATGATCCGCGGCTGCAGGACGTTCATCACGAGCAGCCAGCCGGCGCCCATGATCACGACCGTCGGCAGGAACGCATCCGGCTTCGTGAACAGCGCGACGAGTACGGGTGGCGCCCACGCGATGAACGGGCCGAAGAAGGGGATCGCCATGAGGACGCCCGCGGCGACGGCGGACAGGGCAGTGAGCCCGAGGCCGAGCACGAGGTGCGCGAAAAGGGCTACCGAGAAATAAACGATGCCCATCAGGGCCTGCCCGCGCAGGAAGCCGCCGAACGAGCGTGCCGTCGCGGTCTGAAGCAGACGCGCCTCTTCCGCGTATGTCGGCGGCACCAGACGGAAGAGGAAGGCCATGATCTGGTCGCGATCGATGACCATGTAGATCGACAGGATGAAGACGATCAGCATCGTCCCCACCGCCCCGACGCTGGCGACAGCGATCGACTGGAGCGGGACGATCAACTGCCCCGCGATGCTGTCGAGGTTGTCGAGGACCGCCAGTGCCTGCGTCGCGAGGTCGACCTGGGTGAGCCCGATCGAGTCGAGCCACGCCTGCATCGGCGCGACGATCTGGGCCATGTTCGCGCGGAGGTTTGGTAGCGACTCGACGAACTGGCTGATCGAGCTCGACAGCGCCTGGGCGACCACGAGGATGAGGAAGACGAGCGCCGCGACGATCGCCGTGTAGACGAGGACGGTGGCCGCTTCGCGCGGGAGGCGCGGGATCGCCGCGACGATCCGTGTGACGATCGGACTGATGATGAACGCGAGCAGCCACGCGAGGAAGAACGTGAGCAGCGTGTCGCCGAAGTAGAAGATCCCGTCGGCGGTGAAGCTGATCGCGAGGTAGGTGAGGACGATCGCCGCGAGGACGAGGATCGCGCTCACGAGTCGGCGGTCGCGGCCTCCCGGTGGGAACGCCTCGAGCATGACGATCTAGCGCAGCCCCATCTTCTGGTGGACTTCGTCGATCGTCGCCTGGGCGATCGGTCGGATGCGTTCGGCGCCGTCGGTCAGGATCCTGTCGATCCGAGTGGGGTCCGCCATCAGCTCGGCGTAGCGCGCTCGGGCCTCAGCGTAGTGAGCGAGGATCCGCTCCGCGAGCAGGCGTTTCGTGTCGACGCAGCCGGTTCGTGCGGTCCGCTCGCCGTCCCAGATCTCCTCGTAGTCGTCACCGAACGAGCGGTGAAGCTGGCAGACATTGCAGACCTCCGGCCGCCCCGGATCCGTGCGAAGGATGCGCTTGGTGTCGGTCACCATCGACATGACCTGCTTCCGGATCACATCTTCGGGCGCGAAGATATCGATGGTGTTGCCGAGCGACTTGCTCATCTTCCGAACGCCATCCGTCCCGAGGACGATCGGCGCTTCCGTGTGCACCGCCTGCGGCTCCGGGAACGTCTCGCCGTACCGGCTATTGAACGCCCGGACGATCTCGCGTGACAGCTCGAGGTGGGCGGCCTGGTCCTTGCCGACCGGGACGAGCGACGCCTTGTAGATGACGATGTCCGCCGCCTGGAGGACCGGGTAGGTCAGTAGCCCGTGGTTGATGTCATCGGGCTGGTTCTGCTTCTTCTCCTTGTAGGTCGGCGTCCGCTCCAGCCAGCTGACCGGCGTGACCGTCGCCAGGAGCCACGCGAGCTCGGTCACTTCCGGTCGGTGGCTCTGGACGAAGAGCGTGCAGCGTTCCGGGTCGAGGCCGAGGGCCAGCAGGCCCGCGGCCATCTCGCGCGTCTGGCGGCGGAGTCTGTCGGGGTCGTGGAGGCTCGTCAGCGCGTGGTAATCGACGATGCAGTAGATCGCCTCGTATTCCCACTGGAGCTTGACGTAGTTCCGGATCGCTCCGAGGTCGTTGCCGATGTGCGGCACGCCCGACGGCTGGATCCCCGAGAAGATGCGCGGGCGCGGCGCGCGCGCGGCGACGGGAGACGGGGCAGGCAGGATCTCGGTCGCCATCGCCGCGGAGTGTACTGGACGGTCCCTGGCGCCCGATCGCGCCGGCGCCGTCACGGCGTCACTGCTGTGCGCGTCGCCAGCGTCACCGTGCGGGCTACCATTCGACCGATGCCCGTCTCCCGTCACGAGCCCCATCGATGAGCCGGCCCGCGCTGCGCGTCGCCGTCCTCGGCGCCGGCACGGTCGGTGGTGCCGTCCTCGACGGCCTGCTCCACCACGCTGACCGTCTTGTCGCTGACGATGGCGCCCCGCTGACGGTCGTCGCGGTCGCCGTCCGGGACGTGACGAAGAGCCGCGGCGATGGCTTGACCGCGGACTTGCTGACGGACGCGCCGGCACACGTGATCGCGGATCCGGAGACGGACGTGATCGTCGAGCTGATGGGCGGCATCGAGCCCGCCCGGACGCTGATCAGCGCGGCGCTCGGTGCCGGCAAGCCGGTCGTGACCGCCAACAAATCGGTCATCGCCCACCACGGCCCGGAGCTGGAGGCCGAGGCGCGCCGGAGCGGCGCAGCCTTCCGCTTCGAGGCGGCCGTCGCGGGGGGTCTGCCGATCCTCGCACCACTCGCGGCGGACCTGGCCGGGAACGACATCATCCGCGTCCGCGGCATCGTCAACGGCACCACCAACTTCATCCTGAGCGCGATGGCGGACGAGGGTCAGCCCTACGACGAGGTCCTGCGCGAGGCCCAGGAGCAGGGCTACGCGGAGGCCGACCCATCGGGCGATGTCGAAGGCGACGACGCGGCGAACAAGCTCGTGATCCTCGCCCGCCTCGCCTTCGGGCGCTGGCTGGATCCCGCTACCGTGCGGCGCCGCCCCCCGACGGTGCGCGGTCTGGGCAGCCCAGGCATCACGGGCGTCACCGACCAGCAGATGGAGGGCGCGGCGGCGCTCGGCTACACGATCAAGCTCCTGGCGACGGCCAGCCGGCGCGACGCAGACATCGAGGCGGCCGTGATCCCGACGGCCGTCGCGTCCGACAGCCCGTTCGGCTGGACCGACGGCGTCACCAATCGCATCGAGATCGAGGCCGAGCCGCTCGGGACGATCCGGATCGCCGGCCCGGGTGCCGGTGGCGCCGCGACGAGCAGCGCCGTGCTCGGCGACCTCGTCGCCGTCGCGCGCGGGGTGGGGTCGACCTGGGCAGGGCTGCCGGCAGCGACCGGCGGCGCTATCGCCGCGGTCGATCCGCTCGATGGCCCACGTCGGTGGTTCGCGTTCCTTCCGACGCTTCCAGCGATCGACGCTGCGCTGCCATCGGCGCTCGACCGTGCGGCGTCGGTCGAATTCGAGGAAGGCACCGCGATCCGGACCGAGGTCACCACCCTCGACGACGCTCGGGCCGCATTCGCCGCGATCCTTCCCGACGATGTCGATGTGACGCTGTACCCGGTCGATGACTGACACGGTCCCGTCCGCGGGGGCGACGGGCGGAGCGCGACCGCGCCTGATGGACCGCTACCAGCGATACCTGCCGGTCACGGATGCCACGCCACGGCTCAGTCTCGGTGAGGGCGGAACGCCGCTCGTCTTGGCGGAGCGCCTCGGCCGGGCGATCGGCGTCCGGAACCTGTACCTCAAGGTCGAGGGCCAGAACCCGACCGGGTCCTTCAAGGATCGGGGCATGGTCGTGGCCGTCGCCAAAGCGCTCGAGGCCGGCGCGCACGCGATCGTCTGTGCGTCGACCGGGAACACGTCCGCATCCGCGGCGGCGTACGGCGCGCACGCGGGACTCGAGGTCATCGTGGTCCTGCCACGCGGCCAGACCGCGCTCGGCAAGCTGCTCCAGGCGCTCGCAGCCGGCGCCCGGGTCGTGTCGGTCGATGGCAATTTCGACGACGCCCTCCGCATCGTCCGCGCGCTTGCGGAGCAGGACGATCACCCGGTCACGCTCGTCAACTCTGTGAACCCGTTCCGGCTCGATGGGCAGAAGACCGCGGCCTTCGAGGTCTGCGACGAACTCGGCCGGGCACCCGATGTCCTCGCGATCCCGGTCGGCAATGCCGGGAACATCAGTGCCTACTGGGCGGGCTTTCGCGACTATGCCGATGCCGGGGTCGTCACGTCGCGACCGGTGATGTGGGGTTTCCAGGCGGCGGGCGCGGCGCCACTCGTGCACGGCCGACCGGTCGAGCGACCCGAGACGGTGGCGACGGCGATCCGGATCGGAGCCCCGGCCTCGTGGGACAAGGCGATCGCCGCCCGCGACGAGAGCGGCGGTCGGATCGACGCGGTGACGGACGACGAGATCCTCGCCGCCTATCGCGACCTCGCGCGACTCGAAGGCGTGTTTTGCGAGCCGGCGTCGGCGGCATCGGTCGCAGGACTTCGCAAGATCGCCGCCCTCGGCACGCTCGATCCCGATGCGACCGTCGTCGCGGTGCTCACCGGACACGGCTTGAAGGACCCCCACACCGCGGAGCGCGAGGTGCCCGGCGTCATCGAGGCGGCGCCGACGCTCGGCGCCGTCGCGGTCGCGCTCGGCTGGGCCTGATCGATGGTCGCCCACTGGCTCGCTGAGCTCGACGGTCGCCGGGTCATCGTGGAGGTGCCGGCTTCCTCCGCCAACCTCGGGGCAGGGTTCGATTGTCTGGGCGTCGCGCTCGGGATGGTGGATCGC
>DASSZA010000293.1:0-11116 GCA_035703005.1 Candidatus Limnocylindrales bacterium
TCAGGCGTCATTCGGAACAAGTGATGTAACAGCGGCCACTGGGAGAGGGTCCTCGGTCGCCGCTCGGTCTCTCGGTCGCGGCCGGTCGCCGCTCGGTCGCGGCCGGTCGCCGCCCTACACGCGGACGAACTTCTGGATCGCGCGACTCCCTCGATCGAGCCCGATCCACGACTCGGCCGTATCGGCTACGTAGAAGCTCCCCTCGGAATCGACCGCGATGCCGTGCGGCGCACTGAAGAACCCGGCACCCGGTTCGTTGAAGACCCGCCCGGTCACCATCGGGTGTCGCGACGGCGCGCCGGGCAGCGCAAGCGGCTCGCCGCCGGTATCGAACCCGTCGACCTCGGGCCCGTCGCCCCACCGTGCCACCACCCGGCCATCCGAATCAAGCACGGACACGCGGTGCGAGAGCTCGGCCACGTAGAACAGACCGTCGGGGCCCCTGCGGACGCTCTGTGGCAGTCGAAGCCCGGTCCACTCCCCGATGAACTCGCCGCCGAGCGTGAAGAACTGCACGCGGTTGTTGTAGCGATCCGCCGCGTACACCCGATCGGCGCTGGGATCGATGAACACGCTATGGACGGTGTTGAACTCGCCTGGTCCGTGCCCCGATGAACCCCATGAGAACTTGTGCTCGCCCTCCGGCCCGAAGACGTGGATCTTGGCATTGCCGTAGCCGTCGCTGACGTAGATGTCGCCGTTCGGCGCAGCGGTCGCGTGGGTCGGACGGTTGAACGGCGTGCCGCTGAACGCGGGCGCGTTCTGGTGAGGACTGCCGAGCGTCAGGACGTGATGGCCGTCCCCGGTGAACTTCCTGACCGAGTGATCTCGACTGTCAGCCGTATAGACGAACCCGTCCGGCGCGACGCTGAGGCCGTGCGGGAAGGTGAAGTAGTGCTCGCCGCCGATCTGCCCCCAGGCGTCGAGGAACCGTCCTTCCTTGTCGAAGATCATCACGGGGTGGGTGCCACGGCAGAACACGAAGACGTTGTCGTCGGCATCGATCCCGACATCGGCGACTTCGACGAACGTCCATCCCTTCGGGCGCTTGAAGAAGCCGTCGACGACCTCGTAGCGACCCCGTCCGATGTCCTCTACCACCCCGTTCCTCCCCTCATCACATACGCGGCGCGAGACCGAACGATGCCACCGCCGGACGGGCGTCCAACGGAAAGCGTCCCGGACACGTTGCGCGGTGACAACGGGACTATCGGGGTGTTAACGCCGGGACCATTGACAGGGCAACTGTCGCCCCGGTCTACTCCAGCTCTCGTTGCAAAAGAGGGGGGACCTCGACATCGCTACTCCTGCCGCTGTTCTGAAATCATCCGCAGTCAGCTCCGCTGGCATCGCGGACGGCTCGGTAACACTCCAGACCGCCGCGGCCATGGCCCAAGAGATGCAGGCTCTCGGAGTCGAGCATTTCTTCCTGATGACGGGCCGGGACAATCGCCTGTGGATCGCCCTCGAGGCCGCCGGGATCCGCCAGGTCCTCGCCCGCAGCGAGGCCGCCGCCGTCTACATGGCTGACGGCTACGCGCGACTCAAGGGCACTCCGACGTTCGTGTACGGCCCATACGGGCCTGGCGCGGCCAACGTCGCAGGCGGACTTGCCGAGCCGTTCTGGGCGGGCAGCCCGGTCGTCGCGCTGGTGTCGGCGATGCGCCGCTCGGATCGCTATCGCCGCGAGTACCAGGAACTCGAGCAGCAGCCGTTGTTCGCGTCGGTCACGAAGTGGGCCGTCGAGGCGTCCGTGTCGAGCCACGTGCCGCGGCTCCTCAGGGAGGCTGCGCGACACGCGATCGCCGGCGCGCCCGGGCCCGTCTACCTCGGCATCCCGAACGACATCTTCGAGGAGGATCTCCCGGGGTACACCGGTCCGGCGCCACTTGACCAGGTCTTCGAGGTGCCATACAGCAGGCCGGCGCCGAGCCCGGCTGACGCCGAGGCCGTCGTCCGCGTCCTCGCCTCGGCGAGTCGCCCGATCATCCTCGCTGGTGGCGGCATCCATCAGTCCGGCGCGCATGAGGCGCTGCGTCGGTTCGCCGAGCGCCTCGCGATCCCGGTCGCCACGAGCAACTCGGGCAAGGGCAGCATCGCCGAGACGCACGACCTCGCCCTCGGCAGCACGGGCCGCTACTCGCGTAACTACGCCAATGCGGCGCTGCGTGACGCGGACGTCATCCTCGCGGTGGGCACCGCGCTCGGCGGCATGGTCACCGACTCCTACAAGCTCGTCACGTCGGGCACGCGTGTCATCCATGTCTCGATCGACCCTGACGTGATCGGGATGAACTTCCCGACCGAGATCGGGCTCCTGGCCGATGCCCGCGCGTTCCTCGAGGCCGCCCTCGATGCCGCCGTCCGGCTCGAGGTACTCCCCTCGCCCGCGGCCGTCGAGCATGTGGCGACGCTCGCCGCCGAACGTGCCGCGTGGCACGAGCGGCGCCTCGGGCTTGCCGCGCAGGACGGACTCGACGGTGGTCCGATGCGGCCAGAGGCGATCATGGCGACCCTCGATCGGCGCCTCGCCGACGATGCCGTGCTCGTCGCGGACACCGGCTATTCATCGGCGTGGGCAGGCGCCCTGTCGGAGACCAAGCAGGCCGGCCGGAACTTCATCCGCGCAGATGGCTCGCTCGGCTGGGCCTTCCCGGCCGCCCTCGGCGCGCAGCTCGCGGTCCCGGATCGCCAGGTCGTGTGCATCACCGGTGACGGTGGCTTCGGCTACCACATCGGCGACATCGAGACCGCCATCCGCCATGGACTGCCGGTGATCGTGGTCATCCTCAACAACCAGACGCTTGCCTTCGAAGAGCACGTCCAGAACATGCTCTACGGCAAGGTCGTCCCCGAGGTCAACGAGTTCGTCGACATCAACTACGGCGCGATCGCGCGAGCCTTCGGTGCGAACGGCTTCCGCGTCGCGAACGTCGAGGACTTCGATCGGGCACTCGCCACGGGGCTCAAGCGCAGCGGACCGACGATCATCGACGCGGTCATCGACCGCGAATCGATCGCCCCGGTCACTCGCTACGACCGCGTCCGCATCCGCGAGCTATGACCATCACCGCGGCTCGGGTCGACGGCCCCGGTCGACCGGAGGCCGATCCGACCGCGCCCACCACACCTGACATCGACACCGTCCGCGCGCTAGCGGAGCGCTACTCGAACTGGGGCCGCTGGGGCTCAGACGACGAGCTCGGCACGCTGAACCACATCCGCGAGAGTGATGTCGTCGCGGCCGCGGGCCTCGTCAAGACCGGACGCGCCTTCTCGCTGGCGATCCCCGTCGACGAGAACGGCCCTCAGTCAGGCGGCTTCGGGCGGTTCAACCCGATCCACCTGATGATCCGCGACGGGAACGCCGCGATGACGGGTACGGTCGTGCGCGACTTCTATGGCGGGCGAGATCGCTGGATCCGGGGCACGGACGATCTGCTGATCCTCCCGCTCCAGTCCGGGACGCAGTGGGATGCGCTCGCCCACATCGTGTTCGACCGCCACATCTACAACGGCTACGACGCGACCGATGTCGGGAGCAAGGGCGCGATCCGCAATGACATCGCCAAGGCCCGCGACCGCGTCGTCGGCCGCGGTGTCCTGCTCGACATCCCGCGCTCCAAAGGCGTCCCGTGGCTGGAGCCCGGCGAGTCCATCGGTGCCGCCGACCTCGAAGCCTGCGCGCAGGCGCAGGGAGTCGAGATCGGGCGCGGCGACATCGTCCTGATGCGGACCGGTCAGATGGCCCAGTGCCGAGCCGAGGGGTCATGGGGCGCGTATGCCGGCGGGTCCGCGCCAGGGCTCGGGCTCGACTCGGTCGGCTGGATCGCGGATCACGAGATCGCTGCCCTCGCCGCTGACACCTGGGGCGCCGAGGTCCTTCCCAACGAGACGCCCGATGTCTTCCAGCCGCTCCACATCATCCTGATCGTGCATATGGGCCTGCTCGTCGGCGAGATCTTCGACCTCGAGGCGCTCGCCGAGGACTGTGCCGCCGACGGCCGATACGAGTTCCTGTTCTCGGCGCCGCCGCTGCCCATCACGGGCGGCGTCGGATCGCCGGTGAACCCCCTCGCCATCAAGTAGGTTCGACCGTGTCGACGGCGACGGGGAGCTTCTCGACGCCCGTACTCATCTTCGGGCCGCATATCGCGGCGCTCGGTGTCCTGCGGGCCCTCAACCGTCGCGGCATCCCCACGTACGTCGTTGACGAGACGTCGAACGTCATCGTCCGTTCGCGCTGGTATCGCGCGCCCAAAAAGACGTTGCGCGAGACGTCCGATCCGACCGTCCTCGCCGAGTACCTCCGCTCGCTCGACATCCCGCGCGCCGTCCTGATCGCGTGCAGCGACACCTGGGCGCTGGCCGTAGCCGGCCTGCCCGACGACGTTCGGGCACGCTTCCCGTCGAGCATCGCGCCGCACGACGCCATCGAGCGTTTCGTCGACAAGGATCGCTTCCGCGCGTTGACCGACGAGCTCGACCTTCCTCGACCCAGGAGCACGCCGATCAACGACGTCGACGACCTGGCCAGGCTCTCCGATGAGGAGCTGGCCGCGGGCTTCCTCAAGCCGACCGAGTCGCAAGCCAACAACCGCGTCTTCCGGACGAAAGGCTTCTTCATCGAGTCGCGCGAGCACGCCCGTGGCCTCATCGAGGAAGGCGCCGCCGCCGGCGTGACGTTCATGCTCCAGGAGTACATCCCCGGCGACACCTCGAGGACCTTCCTGATCGACGGCTTCGTCGATCGGCACGGCACGATCAGCGCTCTGGTCGCGCGCCGCCGGCTTCGCATGGACCCGCCGCGGCTCGCCAACACGTGCTCGGACGTGACGATCCCGCTCGGGGAGGTCGAGGGCTGCCTGCCGGCGCTTCGCACCCTGCTCGAGGCCGTGCGCTACCGCGGCATCTTCAACGTCGAGTTCAAGTACGACGTGCGCGACGGCCGGTTCAAGATCATCGAGCTGAACGCTCGACCGTTCTGGCTCATCGGCCACATCACCACGGCCGGCGCCGACCTGTCGTGGATGAGCTACGCCGACGCGCAGGAGATGCCGATCCCGGCCCTCGATCGATATCAGATCGGCCGCTACGGTCTGTACGAGATCCCCGACGCCACGGCGATCGCCCGGGCGATCGGGTCGGGCCGGCGGCCGTACGGTCCCGTGCTCAAGCCGTGGCTGACCGGGGACAAGGCATTGTTCTGGTGGAGCGACCCGATGCCGGCTCTTGGGGGCCTCGGCCAGGCCGTGGTGCGACGCGCCAGCCGCGCCGTCGATCGTGTCAGGGGCACCGCGTCAACGTCGGTGGAGTCCGGGGACGTATCGAACCCCGTAGTCACGCGACCCTAACGCTTCGAATCTCGTACGCGGATCGCGCAGAAGCCGCGCATCCCGTCGGTTTGACACCTCGGACGAGGCGCCCATATCCTCCGCCGCATCCGGCCGGCACGCACGCCTGATCCCCACCAGGCGGGCACCGGTGCCTCTGGGAGGAGTGGCCACCGGGTCCGGATCGCAGTCAGGAGTGCGAACGAGTGCCCGCTGTCGACGTCAGACTCGTCGATGTCGTCAAGCGATTCGGCGACGTCCACGCGGTCGATCACATCGACCTCGAGGTGCATGACGGGGAGTTCTTCAGCCTCCTCGGGCCGTCGGGCTGCGGCAAGACGACGACGCTCCGCATGATCGGCGGCTTCGAGGAGCCGACGTCGGGACTCATCGAGCTCCAGGGCGAGGACGTGACGTGGCTCCCGCCCTTCAAGCGGAACGTCAACACCGTCTTCCAGAACTACGCGCTGTTCCCCCACCTGACGATCTTCGAGAACGTCGCCTTCGGGTTGCGGCGCAAAGGCGTCCCCGATCGTGAGGTCAAGGCGCGTGTCGGCGAGATGCTCGCGCTGGTCGAGTTGCCCGGCTACGAGCGCCGTAAGCCGACCCAGATCAGCGGCGGCCAGGCCCAGCGCGTCGCGCTGGCTCGCGCGCTCATCAACCGACCCGCGGTGCTCCTGCTCGACGAGCCGCTCGGCGCCCTCGATCTGAAGCTGCGCAAGCAGATGCAGGTCGAGCTGAAGCGGATCCAGCAAGAGGTCGGCATCACCTTCATCTACGTGACGCACGACCAGGAAGAGGCGATGACGATGTCGGATCGCATCGCGGTGATGAACCTCGGTCGATACGAGCAGCTCGGCGATCCGGAAAGCCTCTATGAGCGCCCGGCGACCCCGTTCGTCGCCGGCTTCCTCGGCGTGAGCAACCTGCTGCCGGGGACGGTCCAGGGCAAGGACGAGCGGTACGCGACCGTGAAGCTCGCCGATGACACGCTCATCCGTGCGCCGAGCGGCCTCGTCGATGGCCGCTCCGACATCAGCGTCGGCGTCCGTCCCGAGAAGATCCGTCTGCGCGATGCCGCCGCGTCGGATCCCGCGCCGTCCGGCCACAACACGTTGAGCGGGATCGTCCGCGACGTGTCATACCTCGGCGTGAGCACCCAGTACCAGGTCGAGGCACGCGGTGGCGTGCGGCTCGCGGTGTACGAACAGAACGTCGAACGTGCCACACGAGCGGAGCTGTGGGCTCCCGGCGAGGAGGTCGTCCTGACCTGGTCACCGGACCACAGCTTCGTCGTCACCACCTCGAAGGAGCCATCAGACGCCGTTCCGGCAGGTGCCGCGACGGCCGAGGAGGAAAGGACGAGATGACCGACAGCCGACCGCCGCTCCCCGTGGATATCACCAGGCGCCGCTTCCTGCAGGGCACGGCCCTGGCAGGGACGGCCGCGTTCCTCGCCGCGTGCGGGACGCCACCGCAAGCCAGCGGCGGGGCCGCCTCGCCGTCGGCCGCCGCGAGCGAGTCGGCGAGTGCCGCCGCCAGCGAGAGCGCCAGCGCCAGCCCGGCCGCGACACCCGCGAATAGCGGGGCGCTGCGGTTCGCGAACTGGATCGGCTACATCGACATCAGCGACGACAAGAAGTCGTTCCCGACCATCGAAAAGTTCCAGACGGAGACCGGTATCACCGTCCAGTACGCCGACGGCGCGATCGACGACAACGAGACGTTCTTCACGAGCGACCTGCAGGCTCAGCTCCAGGCCGGCCAGCCGACCGAGTGGGACCTCGTGGTGCTGACCGACTGGATGGTCGCGCGGCTCGTCCGGCTCAAGTGGCTCGAGACGATCGACACGAGCCTGACCCCGAACTTCGTCGCCAACCTCAACGACAACCTTAAGGCCCGTTCGTTCGATCCGGACACCAACCTCGCAGCTCCGTGGCAGTCCGGCATGACCGGGATCGGGTTCGACAAGAAGAAGACCGGCGACCAGAAGTCGCTCGACGTCTTCTTCGACAACCAGTTCAAGGGCAAGCTGACGTACCTGTCGGAGATGCGCGACACGATCGGGCTCGCGTCGATCCGCCAAGGCAACAAGCCGGAGGAGCTGACCCAGGAGCAGTTCGACGCCGCATTGGCGGACGTCCAGAAGGCCGTCAAGGACAACATCGTCCGCCAGGTCACCGGCAACTCGTACGTCGAGGACATGGCCGGCGGCAGCGTGATCATCGCGATGGCGTGGTCCGGCGACGTGCTCACGCTGCTCGTTCCCGACCAGAAGCCCGACCAGGACTTCCAGTGGGAACTACCGACCCAGGGCGGGATGCTCTGGACGGACAACATGGTCATCCCCAAGGGAGCGACCAACAAGGCCCAGGCGGAGCGCTGGATCGACTTCTACTACGAGCCGCAGAACGCCGCGACCATCGAGGCGTACGTCAATTACGTGTGCCCGGTGAAGGGCGCGAAGGAGGTCATGCTCGAGTCGAGCCCTGACCTCGCCAAGAACCCGCTCATCTTCCCGCCCGACGACTGGGTCTCCCGGCTGCACATCTTCCGCGCGACGACAGCGGAAGAGGACAAGGCCTGGGCCGAGGCGTTCACGAAGGCGATGGGCCTCTAGCGTCCGATGCGGCGCGCCCTCCACCTCCGGGCCGCCGCACCGTATCTCCTGTTGCTCCCGGGCCTGCTCTGGCTCGTCATCTTCTACGTGTACCCGGCGTTCCAGATGTTCCTCACGTCGCTCTGGACGGGGAACCTCGACACCGGCTACCAGCAGACGTGGAACTGGGGGATCTACGGAGAGGCGATCAGCGAGTACTGGCCGTGGCTCGCCCGCTCGATCATCTATGGCGGCCTCGCCACGATCCTCGCGTTCGCGCTCGGGTTCCCGTTGGCGTACGCCATCGCGTTCCGTGGCGGCGCCTACAAGAACGTGCTGCTCTTCCTCGTCATCGCCCCGTTCTTCACGAGCTTCCTGCTGCGCACGATCTCGTGGAAGATCATCCTCGCCGACTCCGGCATCGTCCTCGGGCCGCTGAAGGAGATCGGCATCCTGCCCGAGGAGTTCCGGCTCCTCGCCACCCCGGCCGCGGTGGTCGCGGGGATCACGTACAACTTCCTGCCGTTCATGACGCTGCCGCTGTACGTGGCGCTCGAGAAGATCGACAAGCGGCTCATCGAAGCGGCCGAGGATCTGTACGCCGGTCCGTGGCGACCACAGGGCACGATCTTCGGGCTCGCGATCGGCGGCGTGCTCGGGCTGGTCGTCGGACTCGTCATGGACTACGGACCGTTCGCGCTGTCGATCCCGTTCGGGCTCGCCGGGGCGGCGATCGGCACCTGGCTCATCAGCCAGGCGTTCATCCGCGTGACGCTGCCGCTCGCGCTGCCCGGCATCTTCGCGGGGTCGCTGCTGACGTTCATCCCGGCAGTCGGTGACTTCGTGAATGCCGAGCTGCTCGGGAACCCGCAGTCGCTGATGATCGGCAATGTCATCCAGGCCCGCTACCTGCAGGTGACCGACTACCCGACGGCGTCTGCGCTGTCGTTCATCCTGATGCTGGCGATCCTGATCGGGCTGTTCATCTACGCCCGCGTCATCGGGACCGAAGAGCTCACCGGGGCGTCGATCTGATGGCGACGTCCTCGGTCGCTGTCGGTACGCGCCGGAGCACCGCCGACCGCGTCGCGCGGACGGTCGACCACTGGCTGCTGCCGATCTACGTCGTCGGTGTCACGGCCTACCTGATCCTGCCGGTGGCCGTGATGATCCTGTTCAGCTTCAACGACCCGACGGGACGTTCCAACCTCGTCTGGCGCGAGTTCTCGCTCGACGCCTGGCTGAACCCGCTCGGGCGCCCCGGCCTCGCCGAGGCCGTCCGCAACAGCCTGGTCGTGGCGTTCCTCTCGACCATCATCGCGACCGCGCTTGGGACGCTCATCGCGCTGGCGCTGACGCGCTACCAGTTCCGCGGGCGTGCCACGACGAATGTCCTGATCTTCCTGCCGATGGCGACGCCGGAGATCGTGCTGGGTGCATCGCTGCTGACGATGTTCGTCGCCTCGGTCCAGCTGCCGATCCCGCAGGGCGTGCTCTTCCCGCTGAACATCCGCACGATCCTCATCGCCCACATCATGTTCAACATCAGCTTCGTGGTGGTGACGGTGAAGGCGCGCCTCTCGAACTTCCCGCGGAACCTCGAGGAAGCGGCGATGGACCTCGGCGCGAACGAATGGACGACCTTCTGGAAGGTCACCTTCCCGCTGATCCTGCCGGGCATCATCGCGGCGGCATTGCTGGCGTTCAGCCTGTCGATCGACGACTACGTCGTGACGGCGTTCACGTCGGGTCAGACCGAGACGTTCCCGCTGTTCATCTACGGCTCCCAGTTGCGCGGCATCCCCGTCCAGGTCAACGTGATCGGGACGATCATCTTCGTGTCGGCGGTGCTCCTGGTGCTGTTGACCACCCTTTGGCAGCGTCGCGTCGCGGCGCGCGATTACGGAGCGGGTGTATGACGACCGAGACGAGGGCCCAGTCCTCGAACACGCTGGGTGCTTCCCTGCCCGACCACAGCGTCATCCCGCCGGTCTGGAGCCGCATCACCAACCTCGACGTCGACCGCGGCGAGGGCTCGTGGCTCATCACCCGCGACGGCGAGCGCTACCTCGACTATTCGTCGGGGATCGGCGTGACCAACACCGGACACGCGCACCCGCGGGTCGCCGCGGCGATCGCGGCCCAAGCGCAGAAGCTGCTCCACGGCCAGCAGAACATCCTGTACCACGAGCCCGGGCTGCGCCTCTATGACCGCCTGCCGAACCTGCTACCGGGCGGCCCGTACCAGGCGTTCCTGTCGAACTCCGGCGCCGAGGCGATCGAGGCGTCCGTCAAGCTGGCGCGCGTCTCGACGGGTCGCCCCGTGATCATCGCGTTCCGCTACGGCTACCACGGCCGGACGGCGCAGACCATGGCGATGACGACCGCCAAGGACGTGTACCGCGGCGCATTCGAGCCGCTGCCCGGCAGCGTGTATCACACGGCCTACCCGTATTGCTACCGGGCCGCGGGCGGCTCGCACGACCCGTCAGCGTGCACATGCGACTGGGAGGAACAGCTCGACCTGACGTTCCACCAGTTCATCTACCCCGACCAGGTCGCGGCGATCGTCATCGAGCCGGTACTCGGTGAGGGTGGCTACATCGTCCCGCCGCCGGACTTCCTGCCGCGTCTGCGCGAGATCACCCGTCGCCACGGCATCCTGCTCATCGCCGATGAAGTCCAGACAGGCTTCGGCAGGACCGGGCAGATGTTCGCGGTGATGCACTACGACGTCGAGCCCGACATCCTCGTCATGGCCAAGGGCATCGCGTCGGGGCTACCGCTGTCCGGCATCCTCGCCCGGCAGGAGCTCATGGCACAGTGGAAGCCGGGCACGCATGGCGGCACATACGGCGGCAACGTCGTGTCGTGCGCAGCGGCGAACGCGACGCTCGACGTGATCCAGGACGAGGGGCTGGTGGCCAACGCAGCCGAGCGTGGCAAGCAGTTCCTCGATGGCCTCAAGGCGTTGAAGGCGAAGTACCGCTCGATCGGCGATGTGCGCGGGCTGGGGCTGATGGTAGCGCTCGAGTTCGTGAAGCCAGACGACGGCGATGGCCGTGTCCCCGACCCCGACCTCACGAAGCGGGTCCAGGCCGAGGCGCTCTTGCGGAACCTCATCGTGCTCACCGCGGGCACGTACGTGAACGTCGTGCGGATCATCCCGCCGCTCGTCACCACC
>DASSZA010000076.1:0-6498 GCA_035703005.1 Candidatus Limnocylindrales bacterium
GGACGGACCGCGGCGGAAGACCCTGGAGGCTCGGCGGCAACGTCGTCGGCGGGACGGGCTGGCGGTCGAGAACCGGCATCCCCGGCTCCCAGCGTTCGTCGTCCATCACGTTCCGAGTGTAGTCGGGGCGGCCGTTCGGGCTAGAGGAACCGCTCCTCGTGCGCCTCCGTTGCGTCCACGACCGCGCTGCATGTCGGGCAGAAGAACCGGGCCTCGAGGGCGGTCCCGCAGGCGGCGTGGCGAAGCGGTTCGACATCGTTCGAGCGACGGGCTCCCCAGTCGGCGAGCAGGCGGAGCGCGGAGGCGAGTGCGCGCCCATCGGCGGTCAGTTCGTAGCTGAACCGTGTCGGTCGCTCCTGGTAGGGACTCGACCGCAGGATGCCGGCACGCTCGAGCCGGCGCAGACGGTCGGTCAAGATGTTCGGGGCGATCCCCGGCAGCGCGTCGCCGAGGTCGCCGAACCGCCGCGGTCCGTCGAGCAGCGCCTCGACCAGCAGCAGACTCCATCGGTCACCGACGCGGTCGAGCGCCGCCTCGAGGGGCAGCGGTCGCCGGTCGCTCGGGGTAGCCGTCGTGCGTGGTCCGGTCATCGGGATCGATGGTAGCGGTTCAGGGCTTGCCATCATCGGGAGTGGGTAGTAACTTGCAAGTCGCTAGTGACCTTCCTCCCCACGTGAACCCAGGAGCGCCCGATACATGAGCAGCCTCGATGAACTGAGCGGAGCGATCTCGTCGGTCGCGGAGCGTGTCGCATCCTCCGTCGTGAGCGTCGGACGCGGTGGCCGCGGATCCGGCGTCGTGATCGCCGACGGGCAGGTCCTGACCAACGCCCACAACCTCCGGGGCGGCGAGGTGACCATCACCTTCGCCGATGGACGATCCGTTCGCGGCGAGGTCCGCGGCGTCGACCCAGATGGTGACCTTGCGGTCGTCGCCGTCGATACGGCCGGGGCCACCGCGCTCGAATGGGGCGCGCCGGAGTCCGCATCCGTTGGAACGCCCGTGTTCGGTGCCGCAGGGACGTTCGGCGGCGGCGCACGGGTCACGCTCGGCTTCGTCTCGTCGATCGCGCGGTCGTTCCGTGGTCCGGGCGGACGTCGGATCTCCGGCAGCATCGAGCATACGGCGCCCCTCGCGCCGGGTTCGTCCGGCGGTGCGCTGCTTGACGCCGAGGGCCGCTTGATCGGCCTCAACACGAATCGGATCGGCGAGGGCTTCTACCTGGCGCTGCCCGCGGATGCGGCACTCCGGTCGCGCGTCGGTTCCCTCGGCAAGGGCGAGTCGGTCGAGCGACCACGGCTCGGCGTCGCGATCGCCCCGAACCACGTGGCGCGGCGCCTTCGCCGCTCGGTCGGCCTTCCCGAGCGGGACGGCATCCTCGTCCGCGGGGTCGAGGACGGCAGTGCGGCTGCGGCGGCCGGCATCGAGGTCGGTGACCTGATCGTGTCGGCCGGTGGTCGCGCGATCGCCGATGCCGACGACCTCCAGGACGCGCTCGGGGCACTGAAGCTGCCGTTCGACGTCGTCATCGTCCGCGGTGCCGACGAGAAGACGCTGACGGTCTCGGGACCGAAGCAGCAGCGAACGCCGGGCGACGCCTGACGGCGACGCGTAACGGCTGCGCTGTCCGCCGACCGAGAGCCGCGAGTGCGGCATGACCACTGGGGTCTCGATAGCCGGTCGATCAGCGGCTAGCATCCCGGCGTGGATCGCATCCTCGCCTGGTATCGCCTGGGCTCCTCGATCGGCGCTGTCGTGGCGCTCGTCGTCGCGAACGTCATCCCGCTCGTCGGGGTGCTCTTCTTCGGCTGGAGCGTCTGGAACATCCTCGTCATCTACTGGCTCGAGAACGGCATCGTCGGGGTCATCAATGTCCTGAAGATGTCCGCCGCGACCGGCGACGAGGCGACGGCCCGCGTGACCTTCGTGGTCGATGGCCGGCCATCGTCATCCGCGACGAAGTTCGGGCTTATCCCGTTCTTCGTCGTCCATTACGGGATCTTCTGGTTCGTCCACGGCATCTTCGTCCTCACCTTGCCGGCCTTCTTCAGCCTGATGTCTGACGACGGCATGACGCTCGACCTCGGGCCGGTGCTGTTCGCCGCGGCGGGTCTCGCCGTCAGCCATGGTCTCTCGTTCTGGTGGAACTTCCTGCGCGGCGGCGAGTATCGCCGCACGAGCGCGGCGGCCCTGATGTTCGCTCCCTACAAGCGGCTGGTCGCACTCCACGTCACGATCATCTTCGGCGCGTTCGCGGTGATGTTCACCGGCGCGCCGGCGGCCGCCGTCGCGGTCCTCGTCGCGATCAAGACGGCCATCGACCTCGGGCTCCACCTGGCCGACCACCGCGGCGACCTCGCGCCACGAGGCGTCGTCACGAGCTGACGGCGTCTCCGGCATTCGACGGGTCGTCCATCACGGAAGTCGTCTGACGCTCGCGCCACGCTGCCAGCCGTTCGGCCAGGGCGTCATCGCCGAGGGCAAGGATCGCCGCGGCCAACAGTCCGGCATTGGTCGCGTTGCCGATCGCGACCGTCGCGACAGGGATGCCACGCGGCATCTGGACGATCGAGAGCAGCGAGTCGAGCCCTCCGAGGTGCTTGGTCGGGATGGGAACGCCGATGACCGGGAGCGCTGTCTTCGCCGCGAGCATGCCGGGCAGGTGCGCAGCCCCGCCGGCACCGGCGATGATCACCCTGAGGCCCCGACCTGCTGCTTCCTCCGCGTATCGGAACAGGTGATCGGGCGTGCGGTGGGCCGATACGACCCGCAGCTCCGATCCGACGCCGAGCTCGGTGAGCACGTTCACCGCGTCCTCGAGGACCGGGAAGTCCGAGCGGCTGCCGCCGACCACGCCGACGACGACGGATCCGGATGGGGTCATGACCCGAAGTCGCGTGGATCGGGTACGTCGTCGTCCCGCCAGCGCAAAAGGTCGACCGCGGCTCGAGCGCGGGCCAGCGCCTCGTCGGTCGACGGCCCCGTCGCGGTGACGTGACCCATCTTTCGGCGCTCGAACACCTGGCGCTTGTCATACAGGTGGAGGTGGACGGTCGGATCAGCCATCGCCCGCGCCAGACCGAGCGAGTCCAGGCGCGCCTCGCGCCGGGGGCCGGTGCCGAGCAGGTTGACCATCGCCGTGGGCGTGAGGGCATCGGATGAGCCGAGGTCGAGGCCGCAGACCGCCCGCACATGCTGCTCGAACTGGGACGTCGCGGCGCCCTCGATCGTCCAGTGGCCGCTGTTGTGTACCCGCGGCGCGAGCTCGTTGGCTATCAAGCGCTGATCTGGCATCAGGAACAGCTCGACGGTCAGCGTGCCGGTGATCCCCATCATCACGGCAAGCCGCTCGCCGATGGCGACGGCGCGTTCCGAGATCTCGGCGTCGAGTGACGCCGGCGCCATGCTCTCGACGAGGATGCCCTCCTCGTGGCGGTTGCACGCGAGTGGGAATGTCGCGATGCGGCCCACCGCACTCCGGGCGACGACGATCGATACCTCGGACGCGAAGGCGAGCTCGGTCTCGGCGAGAAGCGCCTCGCCGGGCTCGCGACCGAGGGACTCGATGGCGCCTTCGATCTCGGAGACGTGGTCGAGGCGGAGCTGGCCGCGCCCGTCGTATCCACCGGTCGACACCTTGAGTCGCAGCGGCAGCCCGATCTCCTCGGCTGCCATACGAAGATCCTCTGTCGTTCGCACCTCACGCCAGTCGGCGACCTCGACCCCGGCGCTTTCGAGGAACCGTCGCTCCGCGATCCGATCCTGCGTGACGTGGAGCGGGAGCCGGCCCGGCCGAACGGGGCGGACGACGTCGATCGCGTCGACCACCTCGGTCGCGACGTGCTCAAGCTCGTACGTCACGACGTCGCTGAAGCTCGCGAGCCGTAGCGCGGCACCGACGTCGTCGTAGGTACTGATGACCATCCGGTCCGCGATCGCCGAGGCCGGGCAGTTCGGATCAGGGTCGAGGACCACGACGCGATAGCCCATCGAGCGCGCCGCGATCCCGATCATGCGGCCGAGTTGACCTCCGCCGAGGATGCCGATGGTGGCCGGGGGTGTGATCGGTCGCCGCTCCACCCCGAGCTTGCGATGGACATCCGAGATCCAGGCCTGCTTGCGGTACGTGTACTGCTGCGGCTCGAGCGTCCCGCTCGTCACGATCCCGGTCTTCAGCGCGGCATAGCCCTCGACGAGCGCGGGATCGGCGAGGAGCGCGTCCCGGAATGCGATGTCGCGCTTGAGCTCCTCCTGCTCGGGGACGACGTGACAGTGGATGCGGAACGTCGTACCGGCACGGACGATCGATCCGACGAGCATCGGACGGCCCGGAGGCCACGGGTCTGGCCCGGGCTGGGGTCCGAAGCCGAGATCGCGGAGCATCGCGGCGACCGCCGGCACGTCGTCCGGTGTCGTTGCGATCGACAGGTCGACGATCCCCTTGCCGGGGAGTCCCGGCACTGCCGTGCTTCCGATGTGCTCGACGACGAGATCGGGGCGGTGCTCGTGGATCAGCTCGGTGACGGCCCGGGCGACCTCGAGGGCTCTGGGGTCCCATGGCTCGACCGTGGCAGGCCGTCGCTCATATGGGCCGATCGGGGGAGGCACCGGGGGAGTGTAGACTGCCGCTCCATGCGACACGTGATCGGACGACGCACCCTCGAGGTAGACGTCGGGTAAGTCACTGAGCTGATCGCCCGGGCGGGCCGGGTGATCGTCGATGTCGGCACTGGCGATGGCCGTGCCGTGCTCGCTCGTGCGGCGGAGGAACCTCGCGCGGTCGTGATCGGCGTCGACGCGGCGGCCGCCTCGATGAGCGAGGCGTCGCGACGGGCGGACCGCCGCGGGCCGCGAAATGTCCTGTTCCTTGCGGCCGGCGTAGAGACGCTGCCGGGGTCACCGCTTGCGGGAACGGCCGACCTCGTCACCGTTGCGTTCCCGTGGGGCTCGCTGCTCCGTGGCGTGCTCGGGTTGGACCAAAGCGCCCTGTGCGGGCTCGCGTCGGTCGCTCGTCCAGGCGCCCATTTCGAACTGCTCGTCTCGGTCGTCCCCGCCGACGGGATCGCTGGCATCGAACGACTCGATGCGTCATCCCGGCCCGCGATCGAAGGCGCGTGGGCGAGCGCCGGGATCAAGCTCATCTCCATGCGCGAAGCGACGTCTGCCGACGTGGCCGCCACCTCGTCATCGTGGGCACGCCGCCTCGGCCCCGACCGCCCGGTCTGGCGTCTGGACGGCGTCCGCTCCGGCTAGCATCGCCGGATGACCGAGCGCACGCCGATCCCTGTGATCCTCGACGTCGATACCGGCATCGATGACAGCCTGGCACTGCTCTACGCGCTCGCCTCCCCGGAGGCCGACGTTCTGGCCGTCACCTGCGTCTCGGGCAATGTCGAAGCGCGCCAGGTCGCGATCAACACGCTCGCCCTCCTCGAGCTGGCCGGCCGCACCGACATCGAGGTCGCCGTCGGTCGCGAGGTCCCGCTCGAGCGGCCGCTCGAGACGACGCCCGAAACGCACGGACCGCGCGGCATCGGGTACGCGGAACTGCCTCCGCCCGAGCGCGCCATCAGCGAACGACACGGCGTCGATGTCATCGTCGACGCGGCACGCGAGCGTCCAGGCGAGATCACCCTGGTCACGCTCGGCCCGCTCACGAACCTGGCCGTCGCGCTGGAGCGCGAGCCCCAGTTACCGCGGCTGCTCCGCCGTCACGTGCTGATGGGCGGCGCGTTCGGCGCCCAGGGCAACACGACACCGACGACCGAGTGGAACATCCACTGCGATCCCGAGGCAGCCAAGATCGTGTTTCGTGCGTGGGCCGATGCGCTCGCCGCTGACCCGACCGTCCCGCGCCCGGTCGCGCTCGGCCTCGACGTGACCGAGGGCGCCCGGATCGGCCCCGAGCACGTCGTTGCGCTCGCCCGCCGCGCGGGCAGCCAGCCCGACGAAAGCCTCGCCCCTGCACCGGATGACCCCCTCGCGCCCCGGATGTCCGTCGCGTCGAACCCGGTGATCCGGTTCATCGCCGACGCCCTGCGCTGGTACTTCGAATTCCACGAGCGTTATGACGGCTTCTACGGCGCGTTCATCCACGATCCGCTGGCCGTTGCCGCGGCTCTTGACCCGGGCCTCATCACGACCGAGGCGCTCTTCGTCGACGTCGAGACGCGCGGCGAGCTGACGACCGGGATGACCGTCGCCGATCGGCGCCACCTCACCGGCAGACCCGCCAACGTCGATGTCGCCGCGACCGCCGACATCGACGCTTTCCTCGAACGACTGATCGAGCGGATCGGCGGGCTTGCCGCCCACCGCGGAGTGGCCGAACGGGCCGACGCCTCGGGCTAGCGCGCCCGGCCGACGACGAGGAGAAGGAACGACGTCTCGATGACGTCGATCCCGGCGATGACCGCCGCGATGATGAGCGGCAGTGGGTGCGCGAGCGCCCACCCCGCCGCGGCCGCGAACGCGGCGACTGCGAGGAATGCCAAGCGG
>DASSZA010000005.1:0-2120 GCA_035703005.1 Candidatus Limnocylindrales bacterium
GCAGCATCCGTCCCGTCCGGGAGAGCAGGGAGATCCTGGGTCGTCAGTGTCGCGCCCGAAGCCGGATCGACCCACCACACGCGACCGTCACGCTCAACCAGAATGGGACCGTTCTGAGGGATAGGGAGGAGGACGACCCGCCTCGGCGTCTGCAAGCGAGCTCCGATGCCGGCAGCGACGAGCGCCGCCACCAGGATTGCAGCACCAAGAAGGAGGATGGTCCGCCGACCGAACGGCGCGGACCATGGAGCGAGTCTGCGGCGTTGCGGACTCGCCGCGGATGCCTCGAGGATCGCTCGAAGGACCGCGTCCTCTCCCCCGACATCGACCGCGCGCACACGAAGCGCCGCCGCGAGATCGCTGCCGATGTTTCCCCGAGCGGGCGAAGTCATACCTGCGTCTCCAGCGCCCGTTCGAGGGCTTTTCGTGCGGCATGAAGTCGGGATTTCGCCGTTCCGACAGGGATTCCAAGGGTGAGCGCTACCCGCTCGAGCGGTTGGTCGAGGAGGTGGTGCATCGCGAGGATCTGGCGCTCGGCGACGGGCAGACGATCGAACGCCGCCAGGAGCGCCGCGTGCTGCATTGCCTCGGGCGCCGGATCGCTAGCCCGGATGTCGACCCCGTCGAGGGCGATCTCCCTGATGCGGCCTCGCTGACGAAGGATGTCGCGGCAGCGGTTGGCGAGAACCGCGTTGAGCCACGCGTTGAACCGACTCTCGTCGCGCAGCCGAGGGAGGTTGACCCACGCCGAAACAAATGCTTCCTGCGTGGCATCTCGTGCATCGGCCTCATTACCCAGGATCGACCGAGCTATGCGGAGCATGTCGGGCAAACGGGCGGCCACCAGGCTGCCGAAAGCGTCCGCATCGCCTCGACAGGCGCGTGCCACCAGGACCTCGCTTGCGCCGTCCGCCACCTCGCCGACGATTTCAGTCAGCTCAACGTCAACCATCGTGGCCCCTGAAGGTGATCCATGCCCGTAAGACGTCAGTGGTGATGACCCGGTTCGACCCCTTTTGCGATTGCCGTGAGCCAACGGATGGAAGGAAGACTATTCACTCATCGTGTGCGAAGACCCGAGGCGAGGGTGCGTAGGCTGCACATCCCCCGCAAGCTGACCACGCTGGTAGAGGCCAGGGTCTCGCGAACCTCGGAGGCCCGGTTCGGGCAGGATGCGCGACGACCGCGTCTACTTCCTCTCGCCAGGGCCGATCGGCCGGTCAGTTAACGCCGTTCCACCTGGGCGCCGCCGGT
This sequence comes from Candidatus Limnocylindrales bacterium, assembly GCA_035703005.1. GTDB lineage: Bacteria > Chloroflexota > Limnocylindria > Limnocylindrales > CSP1-4 > SPCO01. The sequence continues at coordinate 1,255 of DASSZA010000005.1, forward strand.
CGTGTCGATCATCGCGTTCGCGCCCCCGGCGACGCCGACCCGCGAGCCACCTGTGGCAGAACCCTCGACCGCGTCCGTCGCCCGCACCTCGGCGCGGCTTCCACCCGTCAGATCGACGTCGACCGTGGCCGCCGTCAGTCCGTCCAACTCGGCCACGGAGCCACCGCTCACAGCGAGCGTCAGCCTACTTGTCGTCCCCGTGGCCGTCAGCACGGAGCCGCCCGTCAGCTCGACATCGAAATCGTCCGATGCCAGCCCATCGACGGTGCCGCGCGAGCCACCGGTGAGGACGATCCGCTCCAACTCGGGCGTGGCGAGGACGACCTCGACCTTCTCGGAGCTAGTGAATCCCTTCGAACTCTGGATCCGGAGGGTGCCGTCGGTGACTTTGGTCTCGATCAAAGGCAGGATATTCCCCTGCGCACGTACGTCGACCGACGATGCCGCGCCGATGGCCATCGCAATGTTGATCCCGGCGCCGCCCTCGACCCGCGTGAATGCGTCGGTCTGACGCGTCTCACTGGTGACTGCCCCTTCGCCTCGCGTTTGGATCACGCCGCATGCGGTCGTCACGGTCGAAAGGGCAACGAGCGTGGCCACTATGAGAGTTCGCGTATGTAAGCGATCGATGACGTTCATCTTGGGCGCCTCCTGGGTCGGCCACGTGCTTCTGTCGGCCGCGACCCATGCTCTCCCGGTCGCGGTGCAGCTGACATGAGCAGTCGCTACTCAATGTCGACCCGGGTTCGGCCGGCGTCTTCGTCGGTCATGTCATCGGTCATTCACAGCGATGGGTCATGCGGCTTGGGTGACTCGCGCGCGCGGTTTGTGCCGGATGCGTCCGGACCCTGAGAAAGTCGACCTTC
>DASSZA010000117.1:0-2852 GCA_035703005.1 Candidatus Limnocylindrales bacterium
GTCCACGTCGACATCGATCCGCTCGACACTCGAGCCGAACGCGAACTCGACGCCCGCATCCCGGGCGAGCTCGACCAGGGTCTCCACGATGCTGTACATCCCGCCCGCCGGATACCAGACGCCGTGGGCCAGCTCCGTGTAGGAGAGCAGCGACAGGATGGCCGGTGCCTCGAACGGGCTCAGGCCGACGTAGAGATCCTGGAACGTGAACGCACTCTTCAGGCGCGGCGCGTCGAAGTAGGTCGACATCTTGCGGTAGTGATTCGCGAGTGGGTTACCACGCAGGAACAGGCCGAGCCCGCCGACCCGCAGGTAGTCGATCGGCCATCGGAAGTCGCGGTCGACCATCTTCTCGGCGACTACTCGGTAGTGCCGCGCCCCGGCCTCCATGTACCGCTCGAGCCCGTCGAAGCTACCCGGCTCGATGGCCTCGAGCTGCTCGCGCATGGAGGTCATGTCTGATGTCAACGACAGTCGACTGCCGTCGTCGAAGACCAGCCGGTACGTAGGATCGACCGGGCGAAGGTCGAGTCGTTCCGCGAGCGAGGTCCCGAGCGCGCGGAACTCCGACGCGTACAACCTCGGCATGACGAAGAGCGTGGGTCCAGTGTCGAACCGATGGCCGTCCCGGACGAAGCGGCCGCATCGGCCTCCGGGTCCCGGGTCCTTCTCGACCACGCTCACGTGCAGCCCGGCCCGCGCAAGATGGGTCGCGGCGCTAAGCCCGGCCACGCCGGCCCCGATGACGAGGACGGATGGCCTCGTCATCGTCGGTCGGCGCGGATCGTCGCCGCGCGCGCCTCGGGCCGGCGGCGCCGATGCAGACCGGCGAGCGACGTGGCCACGTGGCCTCCCATCCACACTCCCCACGCCAGACTTCGCTGTTCGGCGTAGTCCTCCTGCACCATGAAGTCGTTCCGCTCGAGCACCCCCATGAACCACTCGAACCTCGCCATGTATGCGATGCCAGCCAAGCGATGCCGCTTGCTCTCGACCTGTGCGAAATAGGACCGTCCTGCGTCGAAGCATCCTCGTGCCACGAACACGCGTTCCTTCACCCAAGCTCGGTAGGCCTCGCAGCGGAGGTCGGATGGCCCGATCGACGACGCTTCGAGCACTTCCCGAGGCACGTTGAAGTAGCCCGCCTGCAGGTCGGCACAGGTGTCTCGGAGCATGTGGACGATGTGGGCGCCTGAGACCGCCTGGTACCGCGTCTCGTCATCCGGCGCCGCGGCTCCGTTACCGATGAAGTAATGCATCGCTTCGGTGACCGCGATCGCGAGCCAACGCGTGTAGTCGTCGAGCTCCCGTCGGCTGACGAGTCGGCCGCGACGCCCGACGTCGAACTCCATGACCAGCATCATGTTGCGGAGATAGGCGACCAAGCGCGGATCGGTCTGATCCGCGTGCCGTGCCAGTTCGACGAGCATCGCCTCATGCGGGCCGAACTGCCCTGCTTCCTGACCGCTCAGGCAGGCCTCGAGCAGCCGCCGCTGGCGCTCGAGGTACCGCATCCGGACCAGCCGCTCCGCGTCAGTCGCATCCCAGCCCGTGGAGGTCACTTCATCGACGACATCGTCGACCCAGCGGAAGTACGCATAGGCGCGGTACGCGTCATCCACCAACGGCCGATCCACAAGGAAGCGGATCGTGTGATAGGTCTGTTTGCTGGCGGCCTTCGTGATCGCCGCGGCGAGACTTGACGTCATCGGATCACCGTCCCGGCGAGGCCAAGCGTGAACGGGTGACCCCTGCGCGGGCCAGTGCCAAAGGTCCCTTCCTGGCCCCCGGGCGGGCCAGGGCCGGTCAGGAATGGACCTTCGCGACCTGCGAGCAGGTGTCCGACGCCGGGCAGTAGGTCGGGACGCCGCCGACGATCGTCGCGACGACGCTCATCCGATCTCGCACGGCCGCGATCGGCCGGGGATCCAGCCTATCGATCAGATGCTGGCCGGATCCGCGAATGGCGGCGTGTGTAGACGCCTCCCTCAGCCGTAGCGATACGAGGTCCGCTCGAGCTGGTACGTGTCGGGCCCCATCTCGGGACCGCGCAGCTGGGCGAGGATGCCGGCCGCGGCGATGAGCGCCCACGCGATGAGGTAGAACCAGCTGTCCTTGATCAGCAGGCCGACCTGCCACCACGTCACGTTGTCCGATGGGACCTTCCCGATCAGGATGAACCAGCCGGCGATGACTGCGGCCGCGCCGCCCAGCCCCGTGAGCACGATCACGAGGTAGCGCGGCACGTTGAGCAGGAGCACGCCCACCGCGAAGATCAGGCCTACCACGAGGCCGATCACGAACGCGACCACGCCCTGTTCGTTGCCGATGAGTCCCCAGGCGCTCGCGCCGATCGCGTAGCCGACGGTGCCGGCAAGGACTGCGATCGCGATGTAGTAGTAGAGATACGAGAACACTGCGAACCCGACGGCGATGACGAGACCGACCACCCAGCTCGTGACGGTCGCGAACGTCCCGTCCCCGAACAGGGATCGCATCGCCTCGGTGCCGAGGCTGAATCCGACGACGAACCCCCACAACGGCAGCAGCAGCAAGAAGAACCGCCACCCACCGAACGCGAACGCCAGGCCGATCACCACGGCCAGGATGCCTACCAGGAGCTGCACGCCGGTCCCTCCAGTCCCCGCTCGATGTATCCCCGCTCGATGATACGCAGCGTGTCGCCCACGGACGCAGCTTCTTGCTCATCGCGACTGGCGCTTCTCGTCAGCCCGGCGCCTCCCGAACGACCCTGCCGAGCCGCCGTGCGCCCTCGATGAGGTCGACTTCACCGAAGCGCGCGAACGAGAGGCGGAGCCACGAAGGGTCGAGCGTGCCGGAAGCATCGAATC
>DASSZA010000003.1:0-13326 GCA_035703005.1 Candidatus Limnocylindrales bacterium
CAGCTCGAACAGGTCGGCCAGCATGGGCTGCTCGTTCATGATGTGGAGCACGGCGTTGCGGATCACCCGCGCATGGTCGCCCGGCGGAGGTCCGCCGGGGAGTGGCCCGATGGTCCGGGCTACGGGTGGTAGAAGTCTATGACGAGGCGGACGCGGCCGCCCGAGACCCACACGCCGATCCCGACCCGGTCGTAGGCCCCGTTCATCAGGTTCACGTAGTGGCCGCCGCTGTACGGCCGTTCGCTCTGGAAGAACAGGTGGCTACCGAGGACGGCGCTGTACGGGTTGCCCGAGCGGCAGCCGAGGTTCTCGGCCCAGCGATAGCTGTGGTAGCCGGCTCGGCGAAGGCGGTCGCCCGGGTTGCCGCCGCTGAAGTGCGTGCACATGTTGTTGACCGCGAGCTTCTTGGCGTACGGCCGGGACACCTTCGTGCTGATGCCGGCGTCAAGCCGAAGCGCCGCGACGTTCCGTCCGCCCGGGCTGCTGCAGTTGCCGCCCGACGTCACCCAGCCGCCGGTCCGGGTGCAGTTCATCAGCTTGAGGTAGTAACGCTCCACGGAACCCCAGCTGCCGCTGCCGACGGTCCCACCGCCGGTCCGCGGGATGTGTGTCGTCGTGGCCCGTGAGGCTGTCCTGGCCGGCTGCTTCGTCGCGGCGGGCTTGGGTACGACCCTGAACGTGCCCTTCTCCGCAGCTCCCAGCGGGATCTTGGTGGCGCTCTTCGCGGTGGCGGCAACGGTCGCAACCACCGACGCGCCGTAGGGAAGGTTCGACGATGGGTCGAAGACGAGCACGTGGTCGTCCTCGAGGAACTGGATCGTGCCCGGGACACGCTTCCCATCGGCGGTCACCGAGAACGCCCCTCTGGTCGACGCGTGGTCCATCCTGTCGGTGAAGCGGACGGAGATCATGGCGTCGCGCAGGATGTCGCTCGACCCGTCCCGCGGGCGGAACCGCACGACACCAGGAGCGGCGACCGTCCGCATGGCCATGGTCAGCGGTGCGAGCGCGATGCCGGACGCGTCCTTCACGCCGTCGACGACGAGGCGGTACTTCGTGTCGGGCGCGAGCGGTTGGCTCGGGATGAAGGTGTACGTGGAGGCGCCGCCTGCCGCCGTGGTCCGAGTCAGTGCGCCCTGTACCGGCGGATCGATCTTGATCGCAGGGCCGACCGAGGCGAGGTCGACGGGATGGTCGAACGCGATCGTGAACGACGAATCGACCTTTGCTCGCTTGTCGAGCATGCCGGTGGCAGCCAGGAGGCCAGCGGCCGTATCACGAGTCAGGAACGCGGCCCGCGCGGGCTTGGTCATCGGTCGTCCGCTGGTCGCGAGCGCGCCCGCACCGACGGTGACCGTGTAGTAGGTCGATGGCTGCCACGCGCCGGTCGGGACGATCGAGACGCGCGTGTCGTCCGCACTCCATTCGAGCTGGAACGGGACCGCCGGTTGGATCGACACGCTCGACCCGACCGATTCGCGCTGCATCGGGGCGCTGAACAGGATGCTGGCGGGCGCCCGAAGATCGATGTTCGTCGCGACGGCCATCCGGAAAGCGGCCTGCGTCAAGGGAACGATGTCACTCGTCGGCGAGGCGGTGGTGACCGCCGGACGAGCGGACGCGATGGCGCCGAGTGCCATGACCCCGCCCAGGCCGATCGCGACGCCCGCGCGGATGAACCTGGATCGGCCAAGGACTGTCGACGCGTACACGCCGAGCAGCACAGGCACGGCCAGGATCGCGATGAGGTACTTCCGCAATACAAGACCCGGCTGCATGGGCGGGGGCGATCGGGATGGGGGTTCCACGTTTCGCCCGCATCACCTGGGGGGCAGATGCGCCCGTCAGGGTAGCAAAGCCTGTCCAGAGCGGGCAACCACCCGTCTCCGACCCTCACTCGCTCCTTCCCAGAAGGATGTCTGGGATCCGAGCATCGTGCCTGCCGGCCGATACCGCCCGTGAGCACCCGCGACCAGCCCTTTTCGCTGGAGGAGTGTGAGGGCCGCAAGCACCGTGGCGATCGGCAGATCCGTGGTCGCGACCAGCTCATCGACGGTGGCGAGACCCGAGAGCAGCGCGGAAGCGATGAGCGCCTCCGTCCGGCCGAGTTCCTGGATCGAGGCGCCGGCGAGAGGATCGACGTCCGATCTGCCGACTCCGGCATAGCCCAGATCCGCGATCAGCTGCGGGATCCCGGTCACGATCTGCGCGACGGGCGAGAACTCGCGGAGGAATGCCAGGCAACCGGCAGACGCGCGTCCGTCGAGCGGTCCCGGTACGAGGAAGCAGCCCCTCCCCTGTTCGAGGGCCCACGACGCCGTGATCAACGCGCCGGACTTCGCGGGCGCTTCGATCACCACGGTCGCGTCGCTGAGCCCGCTGATGATCCGGTTCCGCAGCGGGAACGTTCCCTGCGTCGGCGCGACGTCCGGGGCGTGCTCGGACACGATCGAGCCACCGCGAGCGACGATGGCGTCGGCGAGTCTCCGATGGGCCGGCGGACCCGGCGATGCGTGACCGCCACCGATGACGGCGATCGTCGTGCCGGTCGCGCGGAGCGTCGCGGCGTGGGCAGCCCCGTCGATGCCGAAGGCGAGCCCTGACACCACCGTCGCATCCGCTGCGACCAGCGCCGTCGCGATGCGCCCGGCGATGTCCCGACCGGCCGTTGTCGCGCGTCGTGTCCCCACGACCGCCACCGAACGGTCGCGCGACAACGTCGAGAGCGGACCGTGGACGTACAGGACGTGTGGAGGCATCGCGATCGCCGCGAGTCGGGCGGGGTAGGCCGGCTCCTCCACGGTCACCACGTGGACGCCGAGTGCCCGCATCCGGCCGAGGATCCGTCCCGAAGCCTGCGCCGCATCGATGATCCGTCGCGCCACGTCATCGCCGATCGGTCGCTCCCGAACACCGATGTCCGCCTGCGGCGTATCCACCAGCCGGCGCGCCGCACCCGGTCGGCACGCTTCGACGAGGACGTCCTGCGCCGATCCGTACCGTTGGAGCAGGGCAGCGAACCCGATCGGACCGAGGCCATGGACCGATGCGAGCACGGCCCACGCGTCGCGCTCCGGCGCGTACCGGTCGAGCTCGCCAGCCGCGGTATCGCCAGGTCGCGACCCGATGCCGATCACCTCACGATGCCAATGCAGCGTGCTTCAGCACCGGGGATCGATACCAGGCGGCCTCCTCGATGTGCGCGACCTCGACCCCGAGCTTCCCGTCAAGATCGGCGATCGTCCGTGCGACCCGCAGCAGGCGCTCGGTGCCTCGCCCGCTCGCGAGCTCCGCCTCCGCGAGATCCGCGACCCGTCGCGTTGCCGCCTCGGAGAGACGGCATGCACGGCGCAAGGCGCGACCGCGAAGGCCTGCGTTGATGCGCCCCCGGTCGAGTGCCGCTCGGGCTCGTGCGGCCGCGATCCGCGAACTCACGGTCGCCGAATCCTCCGGATCCTGCCCCGAGATGAGCGTCGCCGACGGTACCCGTGGCATCGACACCCACAGGTCGATGCGATCACGGAGCGGCCCCGAGACGCGTCGCGCATACCGCTCGATCTCGGGGATCGTGCAACGGCAACGATCCTCCGGATACGAGCCTGCGAACCCGCAGGGGCATGGGTTCATCGCAGCGATCAGCTGGAAACGGGCGGGGAACGTCATGACCCGTCCGGCACGCGCGATCAGGATCCGACCTTCCTCGAGCGGCTGACGGAGCGCCTCGAGGACATCGCGGTCGAACTCGGCGAGCTCGTCGAGGAAAAGGACGCCATCGTGGGCACGCGTGATCTCGCCCGGTGACAGCGTGGGTCCGCCGCCCACCATCGCGGCATACGACAACGTGTGATGAGGGGACCTGAACGGCGGCTGTCGCCGAAGCTCCGTGATCGGCCCTTCGCCGGCGGCCGATGCGACGATCGAGACCGACAGAGCAGCAGCGTCGTCGAGCGGCGGCAGCAACCCCGGGATCGTCCGTGCGAGCAGCGTCTTACCGACGCCCGGTGGGCCCGTCATGAGCAGCCCGTGACCGCCGGCGAGCGCGATCTCGAGCGCGCGACGGGCACCCGCCTGCCCGCGGACCTCCCGAAGATCGGGCACACCGTTCCCGGTGGCCGCGACAGGCTGAACGGCGGCCGCTTGCGCGTCAGCAACCGTGATGCGCGGCATGGCGACCGGCGGGTTGCGCGGCCGTCTGCGTCGGACGATCGCTGTCGCCAACCCGAGCGACTCGGCGCCGATGGCCTCGATCCCCGCGACCAGACGAGCCTCCTCGACGGCAGCGACAGCGACCACGACGCGCTCGATACCCCGGTCGGCCAACGCCGCCACCATCGGCAGGATCCCAGGGACGGGGCGTATATCGCCGTCGAGACCGAGCTCGCCGATGAATCCCACGGCCGCTGGGCCAGCACGGACCTGCTCGGAACCGAGCAGGATGCCGATCGCGATCGCGAGGTCGAGCGAGGCACCGGTCTTGCGCAGCTCGGCCGGCGCGAGGTTGACCGTCAAGCGCCGCGGCGGGAATACGAACCCCGAGTTCCTGATCGCACCGCGGACACGCTCGCGCGCCTCCTGGACGGCGGTGTCGCCAAGGCCGACGACCGTGAAGCCCGGGAGCCCGGGCGCGACATCGACCTCGACGCGGATGGGACGGCCGTCGAGGCCGAACAGCGTGGCGGAGGGGACGAGGGCCAACATGCCGCCACGCTACCGGCGACCGCTCACCTGCGAGTTATGCGCTACTTACCGCCTGCGAAACCCGAGCTTGCGTGGAGTGGCTAGCGAGCTCCCACGGGCTGCGCCTGAGCGGCGGCGGACATCTTGTCGACGGCGCGGACGAACTGGAGCACCGACCCGCCGAGCGGCGAGTCCGCCTTGGTGAACATGAACGGGGCGCCCGAGTTCAGCGCGCTGATCGCACCGCGATACTCGTTGACGACCTGGTGGTCGATGTTGCGGCGCAACGCACCCTCGGCGTTCTTCACGTTGATCCCGGTGAACGCGTTCGAGCGGTTGAGGACCAGCTGGACCTTCTCGGGCCCATAGCCGAGATGGCCCATCGTCTCGAGGATCAGCCGCACGTTCTTGAGGCACGACAGGTCCGCGGTCATGACCACGAACACGGTCTCGGCGGCCTCGAATACGCCCAGGTTCACGTCATCGAGCCGCTTGTCGACGTCGACCAGGATGTAGTCGTACATCGACGTCAGCTGATCGGTGATGAACGGCAGGTGCTCGGGCCGGACGAGCTCGGCGGTCTCCGGCGACGGCGGCGCAAGCAGCAGGTCGATGCCCGAGTCGTGCTTGACGATGACGTTGCGGATCAGGTCCGCATCGATCGACGGTGCCGTGACGATGTCGACGATGCTCTTGCGGTCGAGCCCCAGGTCAAGGAAGACGCGGTGGTCGCCGAACTGGAGGTTGCCGTCGACGAGGCACACCTTGCGGCCCAGCTCGCGGTGGAACGCGATCGCCGCGTTGATCGCGATCGTGGTCGTGCCGACGCCGCCCTTCGCGCCGTAGAACGCGAGGATGCGCCCCATCGGCGGGCGGGCGAGGAGAGTGTCACGCGGCGCGAAGCGTGCCAGCAGACTCTTGATGCGGGCGAGCAGCTCCGCGGGATGGAACGGCTTGATGAGGTAGTCGTCCGCCCCTGCGCGCAGACCCCGAACCTTCTGTTCGACCTCGCGCTCCGCGGTGAGCATGATGATCGGCACGTGCGAGGCGCCGGCCTCCTGCTCGCGGATCTTCTGGGCGACCTGATAGCCGTCGAGCTTGGGCAGCATGACGTCCAGGAGGACGAGGTCCGGGATCTCCTGGCCCCAGAGCCGGAAGCCTTCTGCGCCGTCCCCGGCGATGACGACGTCGTAGCCCTCTTGCTTCAGCGTGTACTGAAGCAGGCGCTGGACGTTCGGGTCGTCATCGACGACGAGGATCTTGGCTGCCATCTGACCTCCAGGGCATCACCGCGAGGGGCACCGGGGTCGACCCTAGCCACCCCGGAGGAGCGATTATAGGTCGCGTCCCTCGTCGCGCTGATCGTGGTCGCGGGCGGTGCGGAATGCCATCCGCAGATGGTCCGTCACCCGGCGCTCATAGTCCTGTGGCGCGACGCCGTGCGACCGGCTGTGATCGGCCCCCGGCACGCTCCAGAGCGCGGTCGTCGGCCCGCCTGCGGCAGCGAGCCGCCGGGCATCCTCGAGCGGCACTGTCGTATCCGCTTCGCCCTGGATCAGCAGCAACGGCACGGGTGCGACGAGACCGATCACCCGCATCGGCTCCGTGTCGCGCGGGTCGGCCCCGAGTCGACGCGCCGCGCCATCGAACGCGCGGGCGGCGAGGAAGCGTCGCAACGGGCTTCCCATCCTGTTCGCCACGGCGAGCTCCGCCTCCGGGCTGACCGACTCGGCGACGACGGCGACGACCACGGGGCGTGGCGCGTCCACGTCCGCACGCGGCGCGTCTGATGTCGCGTCCGCGGCGGCCAGCGTCCCGTCGCCGAGGACCGCGACGGACGTGATCGCAGCCATCCCGCCCATCGACGTCCCGAACAGCGCGACGCGTCGGATACCGCGTTCGCCGAGCCAGGCGAGGACGCCCGCGATGTCCTCGACTTCGAGCATCCCGAACGTCGACGGCCCCGGATCCGAGTCCCCGTGCCCTCGGAAGTCGAGGCCGAAGACGTTCGCCGTCCGTCGCAGGAACGGGCCGTACTCGACGAGATCGGGAGCGACCGAACCCGAATAGCCATGAAGCACGACGACGGCCTCGTACGGATCAGGCGACCAGTCGGGATCACCCGCCTCCGATGGGAGCCAGCGACCAGCGAGCCGCAGTCCATCGCGTGACCGCAGGCGGATCACCTCGCCGCCGAGCGCGTCGAGCTCGCCGGCGATCGCCGCCTCGCCCGGAGCGACCCGAGGCCCATCGAGCAATCGGTCCCCGGCACGCCTCCCGAGCGCGCGCAACCCGACGACGGAGACGGCCGCGGCGGCGGACGCCGCCATCGCTCGTCTGATCATCGACCGGGGGCCGTGCCGGCTGTTTCGAGCGCATCGAACACGATGCGGCTCCACGTCTCGAGGTGCTCGGCCCCGGCCGCGACTTCGGCAGGCGTCGCGAATGCGCCGGACAGCTTATCCGTCTCGCGCACGCTGACCGGGCGTCCGTCAGCCTCCGCAAGGATCACGACACCGAGGTGGACGGCGCCCACCTCGGTCGTGTCGTCGTTGAGCAAGGCGTACGGCGTGAAGGTCGGTTCGAAGTCCGCGACGAGCTCCTCGTGCCACTCGCGACGAAGGCCGCCCGCCAGATCCTCATCGCCGTGGTCCACGTGCCCCCCGACGCCGATCGACCAGCGATCGTGCAGCCGGGCGTCACCCCCCGCTTTCGTCCGGCGCATCAGGAAGTAGCGCTCGCCGTCGCGCAACACGAGGTACGGGATGATCTGCTTGAAGCTCGGGTCGATCTCCATCGCGGCGCGCGGCTCGTATCGACCGTGCTCGGCGACGACGTCGAGGAAGGCGTCGATGCCGTCCGTCCGGAGCCCATACCACGCCGCCCGATCGGGTACGACGTCGCGCGGCACGACCAGGATGCGTTCGTCGTTCCGATCCCTCATCCGGGCGTCCCCCCCAGACGGTCCCGTGCCGCTTGCAGCCGCGACGCGATGGCTTCGGTGTCCGGTCCGCCGTCGCCGTCGAGCTCAGTGAGCCATCCCTCGAGCACGGCGACCAGATCGCGGATCCGATCGGCGATCGGCCCGGCATTCGTCGACAGGATCCCGGCTCCCATCTCGACGTCGCCCTTCGCAAGGCGCGTCATGCCGCGCCAGCCCGTCGCGGCCAGGCCCGCGGCCACTGGCCAGCCGTCCCTGTCGCTCCCGGGACGTCCGGCCACCGCTTCGACGAGCGATGCCGCCAGGATCAGCGGCAGGTGCGAGACGCCGGCCACAGCGGCGTCGTGGTCGGCGGCATCCATCCGCATCGGCCGGGCTCCGACGGCCCGCGCGAGCGTTTCGACACGCTCGATCGCCGGTTCGTCGACCGAACCCGGGACGACGACCCAGGGGCGGTCGACGAACAGCCCCGGTTCGGCAGCGGCATATCCGCTCGTCTCCAGCCCCGCCATCGGGTGACCACCGACGAACCGGAGCCCGAGCGTCGACGCGCGGGCGACGATCGCGGACTTGGTGCTCGCGACATCGGTGATGACCGCGTCAGATGCGAGCGCCGTCCGCCACGCACCCGCGAGCGTTTCGAGCGCCTCGAGCACCGTCGGCGCCGGCCCGGCAAGGACGACGAGATCAGCGCCGTCGAGCGCGGCCGGCGGCGTCGACGCCGCCGAATCGATCACCCCGTCGCGGGCGGCGGACGCGGGCCCTTCGCCGCTCGGCGACCACGCCACGAGCTCGATCCCGGCGTCCAAGAGACCACGCTCGCGAAGCGCGCGCGCGATCGATCCGCCGATCAGGCCGAAGCCGAGGAGTGCGATCCGCATCGGTCCGAGTATCGCAGCCGGCCACCGGCGACGACGCGCCGCGCAGCCCGGGGTCGAGCAGCGACGTCCGCCCCGACCGCTTAGCGGCGCCGATGGCTCACGTCGGCGGCGAGCGCCTCCGCCCGATCCGGCGTTCCGCGATCCGCCGCTCGACGCCATCGGGCGGCCCGGGGCTGTCGGGCGGGCTCTGACGACGGTTACGCTCTCGCCGCTCCTCCCCCCGCCGTTCCGGGTTGAGATACGCGCCGCAACGTGGGCAGCGACGCTCCTCGGCGAAGAGCGAGTCGAGCGGCGAGACGGTATAGATCTGGCGCCCGCACGACCAGCAGGCGAGATGCGGCACGGTTGTGGATGACCCCCTTTCCGGTCAGCCGACGGCAGGCAGACCCGCGAGGGCGGCTTCGACCTTCTCGCGCGGGTACTCGTAGTCCTCGAGCGAACCGTCGAGATACCGCTCGTACGCCGACAGGTCGAAGTGACCGTGGCCGCACAGGTTGAACAGGATGACGCGCGCCTCGCCGGCCTCTTTCGCCGCGAGCGCCTCGTCGACCGCGACGCGGATCGCATGCGTCGGCTCGGGCGCCGGGAGGATGCCCTCCGAGCGGGCGAACGTGACGCCGACCTCGAACGCCGCCCGTTGATGGATGGCCTGCGCCTCGATGTGACCGCCCTCCTTGAGCAGGCTGACCAGCGGCGACATGCCGTGATACCGCAGGCCGCCGGCGTGGATCGGCTCGGGGATGAAGTCGTGGCCGAGCGTGTGCATCTTGATCAATGGCGTCATTTGCGCTGTGTCGCCGAAGTCGTAGGCGTATGTCCCCCTGGTGAGGCTCGGGGCTGCCTCGGGCTCAGCGGCGATCACGCGGTACTTGCGGCCACCACGGAACGTGCGACCGAGCCAGGGGAACGTCAGCCCGGCGAAGTTCGAGCCGCCTCCGGCGCAGCCGATGATCACGTCCGGCTCTTCGCCAGCCATCCCCATCTGTTCGATCGACTCCTGGCCGATGACGGTCTGATGGAGGAGCACGAAGTCGAACACCGAGCCGAGCGAGTACTTGGTGCCCGGGTGGGAGACCGTGTCCTCGATCGCCTCACTGATGGCGATACCGAGTGAACCCGTGTTATCGGGGGTCGCGGCAAGGACCTTCCGGCCGTACTCCGTGTCCGGGCTCGGGCTGGGGACGACCTCGGCTCCGTAGGTCTCCATCAGGATCCGCCGATACGGCTTCTGGTCGTAGCTGGCTCGGACCATGAAGACCTTGACGTCGAGGCCGAAGACCGATCCCGCGAAGGCGAGCGCGCTGCCCCATTGACCGGCTCCCGTCTCCGTCGCCATCCGCGTCACGCCTTCGGCCTTGTTGTAGTAGGCCTGCGGCAGAGCGGTATTGGGCTTGTGGCTGCCGGAGGGGCTGCCGCCCTCGTACTTGTAGTAGATGTGCGCGGGAGTATCGAGCGCCTGCTCGAGCCGATGCGCCCGGTATAGCGGGCTCGGCCGATATAGCGCATAGGCGTCCCGGACCTCATCGGGGATCTCGATCTCTCGCTCGGTCGAGACCACCTGCTTGATCAGTTCCATCGGGAACAGCGGGGCCAGGTCACCCGGGCCGATCGGCTGGCCGGTCCCGGGATGCAGGACGGGCGGTGCCGCCTCTGGCAGGTCGGCCGCGATGTTGTACCAGGACCTCGGGATCCGACTCTCGTCCAGGACGAACTTGGTCTGGCGTGGACCGGCAGCGATGGCGGACATCCGTGACCCTCCCGGAGGTCCCGCCGCCGTGATGTGGGGCGGTCGGGGTCGCGAGCCTAGCGCGCGCGGCGCCGAAGGCGCAACCGCCCCGGTCGGACGGCGTACGCCGCGGTCATCAAGGTCATCGGCAGGACGAGGACGATGCCGCCCTTCGCGCCCTTGCCGTTGCCCTTGGCCGACGAGCCCTGCTTGCCCTTCGCCTTGCCGCAGGGGTGGTGATCGCCGCCCACCTTCGAGTGACCCGGCGGCGGCCCCCACTTGGTCGGGCACGGCGGGTGGCCCTTGTCGGCCGGCGGGTGGAGGACCACCTCGGTCGGTCGCGGGGTCGGCTTGGGGGTCGGCTTCGGAGTCGGTTTGGGAGTCGGTTTCGGTGTCGGCTGCGCCGTCGGACGCGGGGTCGGGTTGGGTGTGGGCTGCGCGGTCGGCCGCGGTGTCGGCTGCGCGGTCGGCCGCGGTGTCGGCACGGGCGTCGGCCGGGCGGTCGGTGCCGCGGTCGGGGCGGGAGTCGGCGTCGGCGGCTGCGCCGGACGTTCTGTCGGTGTCGGTGTGCCGGCCGGTGTCGGTGTCGGCTGGACGGTCGTCGGCGTGCCAGTCGCGAGCGGGGCGAGCGTCGGTGTCGCCGGGACGAGCAATGAGCCGCTCGGGGTCGGCGTCGGGCTGGCAAGGGCCGGAGACCCGGAGCCGCCCGGCGACCCGTTCGGACCACCCGAAGGCGACGTCGTGCCACCGGGCGTCTCGGAGGCTCCCTGCTCACGCGTCGACGTGGGTGTCGGCGTCGGCACGACAGCGACCGGTGGCGGTGACGCGGGTGCTGACTGTTCCGAGAGTCGGAGGCCCCCCGCGGCCAGTACGATCGACGCGAGCGCGAGATTCAGGACGCCGAGGCTCAGGACGAGTCGGGCGCGTTGGGCAGACGTCACGAGTCGATCCGAATCTCCTCTTCGGACAGGTCAGGGGCCCGCTGATGGTACACGTCGTCCTCCGCCCCGGGCGAAGCACCGAGACCGACGAGGGCTACGGGTACATAACGCGCGGGACCGCCACCGGTGATGCTCTCGAACAGGCCGAGCTTGTCGATCGTGCATCGGATCCGGCGGTCCCCCATGGCGTCCGCGAGCCGATCGGCCACGAGCGCTCCGGCCGCGACACCGTCGGAACGTGCGACCGTGAGGTGCGGACGGAACGGCCGCTCCTCCGGCGGCCACCCGGCATCGAGCAACGCGTCCTGCGTCGAGCGGGCGAGGTCGGCGAGCGGTTCGAGGCCCGCCGATAGCCCTATCCACAGCGTTCGCGGCCGTCGGCCGGGTGGGAAGGAGCCGGCACCCGCGAGTTCGACATCGAAAGGCCCGACCGCAGAGCGCGCGGCTCGCGCGACCGCCTCCATGGTCGGACCGATGCGATCGGGCAGTGTCGGTCCGAGGAAGCGAAGGGTCAGGTGCAACCCGTCGAGGCGGACCCAACGGACGTCGCGTGCTCCTGGAGCGAGGGGCATCCCCCGCACGTCCTCGACGATCGCTTCGATCTCCGAGGCGGCTTCCCGGGGCAGCGGCACTCCGACGAATAACCGCCGGCCCGGCGCGTCACGGTCGGCGCGATAGCGATCCGCGTGGCCGCCGGTCAACGGGCCGGGGCGCTGGCCTCGACCTCGCGCTCCCATATCGCGCGGTCGTCCCGCAACACCTGGAGCGCCTTCTCCCGGTCGCTCCAACCGATGACGTCGACCGCCTTGTCCTCGAGAGCCTTGTAGGTCGCGAAGAACTGCTCGATCTCGACGAGCCGATGCGGCCGGACCTGATCGAGCTGCTCGATGTGCTGCTGATGCGGGTCGCCGAGCGCGACGCAGAGCACCTTGAAGTCGTAGCCCTTCTCGTCGCGCATCTCGAGACCGCCGATGGGCCGCGCCCAGACATGGCAGCCCGTGAACGTCGGCTCATCGATGACGAGGAGGGCGTCGGTGTGGTCGCCGTCGCCCGACCGCGTACCCTCGACGAACCCGTAGTCGAAGTTATAGAAGACCGCGCTGCTCAGGACGCGGTCGAGTCGGTAGACACCGGCCGCCTCATCGAACTCGTACTTGTTGCGAGACCCCCTCGGGATCTCGACCACGATCTCGATGACGTCTGGGTACTCGCCCGGGCTCCTCATGTGACCAGTGTAGGGGCGACGGGTCAGCGTTCCGGGTCACTCCGACGCGCGAGCGGAAGCCCGAGCCACAGGACGCCATAGAGCAGAAGGGCGCCCACGGTCGCCACGGCGGCGGCGGTCCCGCCCTGGACGACATCGACGACGAGATACACCGACCCCGCGATGCCGATCGCCGTACAGAACAGACCGCCCGCGACGAGCTTGTTCGAGTCGAACAACATCTCTTCCTTGATGTCGCGTCGGAAGTTCAACCGGTGGTAGGCCGAGGGGGCGATGAACAGCGCAGCAGCGGTGGCGCTGAACAGGAGGGCGATCGTATAGACGGTCCTGTCGATCTCCGACGTCTTGGAGAATGCCTGCTGGAAGGGCAGGATCAGCAGGAACGCGAAGAGGACCTGCACGCCGGGCAGGGCGATACGGACTTCGTTGAGCAGCTCGATGAGCTCGCGGTTGACGCGTTCCTTCTCGGTCTCGTCGGCCATGTGGGCAGGGTACGCGGACCGCCCCACCCGCGCGTCGATCAGCGACGCAGCTCTGACCGGAGCTCGGCGACCTCCGAGCGCAGAGCGGCCACCTCGTCGGCGAGGCGCGCGGCATCCAGACTCGCGTCGGTCTGCGCGGGCGCGTCCTCATCGGGCGGCGGTGGAGGCACGAGCACGCTCGCGAGGATGCTCGCGAGCGCGGCGATGATCCCGACGCCCGTCAGCATCACGAACAACCCGACGAGTCGGCCAGCCACCGTCACCGGGAAGCGATCCCCATAGCCGACGGTCGTGATCGTCACGAACCCCCACCAGATCGCGTCGGCACCGTTCTTGATATTGGCGTCGGCCGAGCGGCTCTCGAACTGCAGGACCAGGAAGCTGGCGGTACTCAGGATCATCCCAGCTGCGAGCAACGTGATGAACGAGGCGTACTGACCGCGGTTCTCGATC
>DASSZA010000066.1:0-6454 GCA_035703005.1 Candidatus Limnocylindrales bacterium
CGCCCGATCCGAATGCACCGGCGTACGTGCTCCACGACCCGAAGGCACCGGCGCTGCTCGGCGGGACGACTCACGACATCGATCTCGTGATCGAGGAGAAGCTGATGACCGTCGCCTCCGGCGCGAGCGGCGGCTTCGTCCAGGCCGTCTGGACGTTCAACGGCACGGTCCCAGGGCCGGTGATCCGCGCCAAGGTCGGCGACACGATCCGGATCCACCTCAAGAACCCCGCCACCAACAAGCTCCCCCACTCGGTCGACTTCCACAGCTCGCTCGTCGCATGGAACGACGAGATGACCTCGATCAACCCGGGCCAGGAGAAGGTCTACGAGTGGAGGGCCGACTACGCCGGCGTGTGGATGTACCACTGCGGCACGTCGCCGGCGCTCCACCACATCGCCAACGGCATGTACGGCATGGTCATCGTCGAGCCGGCCGAGGGCCTTCCCAAGGTCGACAACGAGTACGCCATCGTCCAGAGCGAGTGGTACCTCGGCCCGCAGGGCCAGCCGGTCGACCTCACCAAGGCCGCCGCTGCCGCGCCCGCACCCGACTTCGTCGTGTTCAACGGCGTCGCGAACCAGTACAAGGAAGGACCGATCGAGGTCGGGCCCGGGGAGCGCAATCGGATCTTTGTGCTCGACGCAGGTCCGAGCGTCGAAAGCTCGTTCCATATCGTCGGGACGATCTTCGACACGGTGGTCAAGGAAGGCGTCCACCTGACGAAGGGCAACGATGGGAGCTGGGGCTCGCAGGCCATGGACCTGTCACCGGCGCAAGGTGGGATCGTGGAATTCACGACCGCCGAAGACGGGCTCTACCCGATGGTCACCCACGCATTCAACTTCGTCGGCCGTGGTGCCCTGGGCCTCATCAAGGCCGGTGACGGCGATCCGACCAACTGACCGGCGCGGACGCGGGAGTCAAACCCGGCGCCCGCACTGACAGGAAGACCCGGCGGACGACGTCCGCCGGGTCCTCGTGTGGGCGAGGCGCATCAGCTGTCGGCGTACAGCTCGACGAAATCGCTGGCTGACAGGACCCCGACGGCCCGGCCGTCGTCATCGACGGCGACCAGGCGATGGATCCGGCTGTCGCGCATCAGTCGGGCGGCCTCACGGAGCGGCGTCATCGGCGACACCGTGACGGCAGGCGACGTCATGAGCTCTCCGACGCGCAGCCCGCTCGGGCGGCGACGCAGAAGGGTCGACATCGCGACCGTCCCATCCTCGACGACGTCGGTCCTGCTGATGACTCCTACGAGCTCGCCGAGCTCGTCGACGACTG
This sequence comes from Candidatus Limnocylindrales bacterium, assembly GCA_035703005.1. Lineage (GTDB taxonomy): Bacteria > Chloroflexota > Limnocylindria > Limnocylindrales > CSP1-4 > SPCO01. The sequence continues at coordinate 1,288 of DASSZA010000066.1, forward strand.
GAAGGCCGCTGATAGCGCGATCGTGCATCAGGGCCTCTGCCTCCTCGATCCCGGCGGTCACCTGGACCACGACCGGCTCGAGCGTCATCAGGTCCGCGACCACGAGGTCGGTCGCGCGCGACTCCCCGATCATCGGGGTGTCGCCGGCGAGGTCGCCAGCGCATCCTGGATGGCTTCGTGGAGACGCGCCCCTGTCGGTTGGCCGGTCAACATCGTCACGCGGTGCTGGCCCTCCGACTGCTCCCAGCTGAGATTCAGGCCCGGCGACGTCAACACGACCGGCGTGTCCGGATGGATGTCCCGGATGTTCTCGATCAACGTCCGTGCCCCCTCCGCGTCACCACTGGCCCACACGTCGTAGACCAGCACATCGGCTCGCTCCGCGAGGTCACAGGGATGGCCCGCAAGGACTGGGCACCGGTTTCGCGTCGGTCCACTGCACTCGATCACGTCGTAGCCGAAGCGCCGGAGCGAATCGGCCTCCTGGCCGCCGAGATCGAGGTCGTGATGGACCACGAGGACTCGAGTCATGTCGCACCTCGCGCTCGCTTTGTCATCCCCGGACAAGACCGGGTGTTTCGAGCAGCGTGCGCCGCACCATCGAGCGGAGGCAGGGGCGAAGGTCACGCAGCATCGGGCCGTTCGGCTTGCTCCGCGTCAGGCAGTGACGTACTCCGCGGTGGCCGTCAGATCGTCCGGTTGGCGATCGCCAACTGACGATCCGTCCAGGCGACCAGGTTCGCGAGCTGGCGCCCATCGAGCCGGTCGCATGCCCACGACCAATGGATCGACACGACGTCGCCGGGTTCGGGTACGTCGATGAACCCCGTCGCATCTCGCCAGGCCTGGACATGCTCGATCGATGGCGCGCCGTGTCGTAGGCGGCCGTCGTGCAGCTCGAGCCGCGTGGCTGACACCACCAGCTGGTCGCCGATCCGGTCCAGGACCCGGCCCCAGCGGATCCGGCACGAGTCCATGACCTGCAGCACCCCGTCGATCTGTCCGCCGCGGATGAGTCCGACCCGCGGGAAGACGTCGAGGACATGGAACGCGTGGACGGGTTTGGCGCCGTCGATGGGCTTGTTCGCGAGCCACCGCCAGTCCGTCGGGCGCACGCGCTCGCGGAACCGCTCGTCGATCGACGCACCGAATGCCGATACCGGGACCGAGCGCAGAAGGTCGCTACCCAGCCAGTAGGCCTCGACGACCCGTCGGTCCAGCGGATCGGGGATGCCTGCTGATCGGGCGATAAGGGCCAGGTAGGGGTAGGCGCCCTCGAAGCGCTGGGCGAGGGCGCGCAGGACGCGATCCTGCCCCGCCGCACCGGCCTCGAGCAGTTCGTCAGCATCGTCGGGGCCGCAGTACCCGAACCGATTCGGACCGTACGCGTACCGCGCGAACAGCACCGGGCCGGACGCGGGCGACCGGACCGGTGACGGCTCTGGCGGAGCCGATGCGAGCGGCGCCGAATGGGTCATCGTTCTGGACCTAGGCTGTCGCCGCCGCTGTCGCTGGGTTGCGGCGGACGACGAGCAGCGCCACGACCCCGAGGAGCGCGACGAGATAGCCCGCCGCCGCCACTGGCTCAGGGAGGGTGCCCCGCGACATCGCGGTGAGCCCGGCGGTGATGACGGCACCGAGGACCAGGATCGACGTCACCTCGGTCGCGGGCGCGCGCCGGAGCGCAGCCATCCACGTCCCGACGTAGGCCGCGAGCAGCAGACCCGTCGCGACGACCCACGTCCAAGCGGGCGCGCCGAGCTCGACGATGCCGGTCACGCGGCCGGTAACGAGCAGGAAGCCGACCAGCACCACGAGGCCGATCCCGAGCCGGGCGACGCCGACGATCGGCGAGCGGACACGTCCGAGGACGCGCTTCGCCAGCACGACTTCGACGGCCCAGATGAGGGTCGCGAAAGCGATCAGGGTCTCGCCCATCCCCCACGTGATGCCCAAGGGCGGGAGGATGAGGATCTGCCCGGCGAGTAGCACCGCGAGGGCAGCGATCGGGGCTGGCCCGAGGCGTTCCGCGAGGAATGGACCGGCCATCAGCGCCACCCAGATGAACATCGTCTTATGGATGAACGCGGCCGTCGGGGCGCTGGCCATCGCGAGCCCGCTGAAGAACAGCAGGAACGCCACGCCCCCACCGAACACACCGATCACCGTGAGCATCGAACGATCGCCCCTCGAGATCGTGCGGACCTCGGTGGGCCTGACGACAGCCGCGGCCACGACAAACAGCACCGCGACGGCGACCAGGTTCTTCAGGAACGTGAAGACCGCCGGGTCCGGCACGGCCTTGACGGCCGTGGCGTTCACGAACACCGAGATCCCGCTGATGACGGCGGTCCCCGCCGCGAGCATGAGTCCGATGCTCCGCTCCCTCGGGAGCGTCACCGCGAGATGCGTCCTCGCGGCGCCGGTAGCGGTCATGACGTCGGCCCTCCTGTGGCTTCTCCATACGCGACCCTGACGAGTCGCTCGATCTCTTCGGATTCGGCTGGGTCGAGGCGTGCCATCACCGACCCCGCCGCGACGATCACGCGGTCGCCGACGCGGAGGTCCGGCACGGGGAGGGCACTCGCGCGCCGGAGCTTCCCGTCCACGCGCACGATAGCCGCATCGCCTTCGATCGCGATGACCTCACCCGGCAGCGTCAGGCACATCACGCCGCTCCGGTCGGGCGGAGCCCGGCGAGTTCCTGCAGCGTCCGCCAGTTCGCCAGGCGATCGGCCTGCGTCGCCTGGATCTCCGGTGTCGCGGCCCCGCCGGCGCCGAAGTGCGCGGCGAACCGGCCCTCCGAGCGGGCGAACGACAGGAAGTCGACGGCCTCGCCCGACGGCAGGGTGGACCAGTCGGCGCGCAATGCCGGGTTGCCTTGGAGCGACAGCCGGTCGGCGAACGTCGTCCCGCGTCGTGGGTCGTAGGTGAAGAGCGGGAATGCCCGCGAGTCGACCGCCAGCTTCGCCTGGTGCGACGCCGCGTCGTCGGCGATCCCGTGCTCGGGCATGCACGCGGTGTAGGCGACTACGACGGCCGGGCCAGGGAACGCGTTCGCCTCCATGATCGACCGGTAGAAGTGGTTCAGGTGCGCCGGCGTCGTCTGCGCCACGTACGCGTTGCCGTGCGCCATCAGGATCCGGCCGAGCTCCTTGCGCGCCTCGGGGCGGCCATGCTCCGCCGCACCGAATGCCGAGAGCTTCGTGATCTGCCCGCCGAACGACGCGGTCGACGCCTGACCTCCCGTGTTCGAGTAGACCTGCGTGTCGAGCACGAGCACGTTGATGTCGGCACCCGAGGCGATCATCCGCGAAAGGGCCTGGAAGCCGATGTCGTACATGGCGCCGTCACCGCCCAGGACCCACACCTTGCGATCGGCGTGGCCGGCCTGGTCCCAACGGGCTCGCACGCCCGCCGCGACCGCGGGGGCGTTCTCGAACAGCGAGTTGGTCCACGGGACCAGGTACGGGTTGAACGGGTACGTGCTACCGAAGACGCTGTTGCAGCCCGTCGCGGCAACGATGCCCATCGAGTCCGGGCCGTGCACCTGGCGCGTCGCGGCGACCATCATCCGGATCGCCGAAGCCTCACCGCACCCGGCGCACGAGCCCGCCCCGCCGACATAGCCGATGGCGTGCTCCCCGAGCATCAGGTCAGCCAGCGCCTTGTCGTTCCGATAGGCAGCGGGCGTCGGCGGCAGCGACCGGAAGAAGCGCATGTCCCGCTCGGCGCGGTCGAGGGCCGTCTCGCCGGACTCGTCCTCATCCACCTTGTCGGTCATGAACAGCGCGTCGTGGCCGAGCGCCGCGCACACCTCCACGCACTCGGCGCAGCCCTTGCAATGGAGCGGTTCGACGAAGATCCCGAACGACGCGGGCTCGAGACCGCGCTTGGCCGGCACCTCGGCGTACTTCTGGGTGTGGACGAAATGCGCCTTGATGCTCTCGTCCGCGACCGCCGGCGCGGGCTGCGATCCCGCGAACGCGGTGATCCTTGTCCCCAGCTCGCTCTCGGGGACGGCGATGCCGAGGATCGCGCTGTCCGGGCAGGCGCTGACGCATGCCATGCAGCCCACGCACCGCTCTGCGATGAGCTGGGGGATCCGCGGCGCAAGCCGGCTGAAGTCGCGCGTCGCGGCCGTCCCGGGTGGGACGACGCTCCGCGCCAGCCCGACGTCGGCCGGCCACTCAGCGTCGGCGACGCCCTGGCGATATGCCGGCACGATCGACGTGCCGAACTCCTCCACGTATGTGTCGATGTCGAAGAGCGGGGTGGCGATGCCGAGCTCGGCCTCGTGGCCCTCCTTCAGCGCCCCGGGCTCCTTCGTAAGTGGCGAGCGCAGCTCGGTGGTCATCGCGCGTCCCTCGCCAGAGCACGCACGACGTCGCTCGTCGAGATCACGCCGATGGGCATCTCCGGGTCGTCGTCGGCGACCACGACGAGCCGATGGACGTGGTCCCGTTCCATCCTGACGGCGGCAACCTCGAGCGAGGCCGACGAGCGGATCGTCAACGGCGGGCTGGACATGAGGTGGCGGACCTGAAGACCCGTCCAGTTGGCCCACAACCACTCGGTGGCCCGGGCCCGAACGAGGTCGGTCTGGCTGATCACGCCCACGACGTGCCCGCCGTCGCCCACGACCGGTAGCCCGCTGATGTCGTACTCATCCATCATCCGCGCCGCGTCGGTCAGTGACGCGGACCCCGACACCACGACCGGCCGGAGGGCCATGAGGTCGCCCACGGTGGACGGACGGTCTAGAAGCGATTTGTTGGTGTTCATGACGGTGCTCCGATCAGGCTGTCCGACGCTTCGGGGACGACGGTCACGTGTCGTTCGAGGCCGGCCGGCAGGCCGAGCGCGGCGCTGACGTCGATCAGGCCGTCGTAGGCGGCAGCGACCAGCTCGAGATTGGCCTCGATGACCGCGCGTCCGCGCTTGCCGAAGAACCGCCCGAGTCGCTCGCCGACAGCGGCGAGCAACGCGGCCCGATCCAGACCGGCCTCCGAGGCGAACGGCGCGACGCGCAGGAACACCCCGACCAGCGCGATGCCTTGCATGCGCAGCACGAGGTCTGGCCGTGGCGAGCGGGCTCGTGCGAGGCCCGCGGTATCAAGGGCGGTGACCCTGATCCGGCGGCGGATCAGCTCGTCCCGAGCCGTCG
>DASSZA010000230.1:0-13336 GCA_035703005.1 Candidatus Limnocylindrales bacterium
TCGTAGAGGGAGCTGTGTTCGAGGTCCATCGAAAGCAGCCCAGGAAAGCGCTCCGCCGGCAGATGGACCTGCTCGAGGAGATAGGGCTCAGCGCTGGCGAGACGGAGGCGCTCGAGATAGAGGATCGGTGAGCCGGCCTCGATGCCGAGCGCTGCCGCGACCGAGACAGAGGCCGACTCCGGCCGCGCCGAGATCAGGCGCGTCTGGGGGTCGAGGCCGCGCTGGCGCATCTCCTCGGCGAAGCTCGCTCGCCCCGCGATGTCGCGATCCATCCTCGGGTGGAGCACGAAGGTGCCGCGTCCACGAGTCCGTTCGATGCGGCCCTCGCGGACCAGCTCATCGAGCGCGCGACGCACGGTGATCAGACTGCAGCCGTAGTGCTCCGCCAGGTCACGTTCCGTCGGGAGTTGGCGACCGGCCGCCCAATGACCGGAGTCCAGGGAGGCGAGCAGGTCGAGATAGACCTGATGGTGCAGCGGGACGGGGCCGAGCTCGAGCCGGAACCTGGCCAACCGAGGCGCTCCTCCTCTGGATGCGACGGCGGAACTGATGGGTTGCGCGGGCTCTGAATGCTGATAACGTTATAAGCAATCCTGTCAAGACCCCGGAGGTTGGATGGGCACCCGGATCACGGTCGTCGGTGCGGGCAGCACATACACACCCGAGCTCGTCGAGGGTTTCGCGCGACGGGCCGACCGCCTCCCCATCGACGAACTCGTCCTCCTCGACATCGACCCCGAGCGCCTCGATGTCGTCGGCGGGCTGGCACGACGCATGCTGGATCGCCTCGGCTGGACCGGCAAAGTGACGTTGACGGGTGACCGCGACGCGGCGCTCGACGGAGCCGATTTCGTGCTCCTGCAACTCAGGGTCGGCGGTCAGGCCGCGCGGCTCGTCGACGAGACGCTTCCGCTCAAGTTCGGCTTGCTCGGACAGGAGACGACGGGCGCCGGAGGCTTCGGCAAGGCGCTGCGCACCGTGCCGCGCGTACTCGAGCTGGCGGAGCTCACCGCGCGGCGAGCGAACAAGGACGCCTGGATCGTCGACTTCACGAATCCCGTCGGGATCGTGACGCAGGCGCTGATCGACGACGGCCACCGGGCGCTCGGGCTGTGTAACGTCGCGATCACCCTCCAGCGCCGACTCGCCGCGCGGTTCGGCGTCGAGCCGGAGCGGGTCCAGCTCGAGCACGTGGGACTCAACCATCTGAGTTGGGAGCGAGCCGTCCGGGTGGACGGGGAGGATCGGCTCCAGGACCTGCTGGACGAGGACGCCTCGGAGCTCGCTGACGAGCTCCGCTTCCCCGTCGAGATGCTGCGCTGGATGGGCGCCATCCCGTCCTATTACATCCGCTACTACTACCTGACGCGGACGGTGCTCGCGGAACAACAGAACGGGCATACCCGCGCACGGGACGTGATGGACATCGAGGCGAGGCTCCTCGAGATGTACCGCGATCCGGCCCTCGCCGAGAAGCCCGAGCTGCTCGACCACCGCGGTGGCGCCTTCTACTCGGAGGCTGCCGCGCAGCTCATCGCATCGCTCCACGATGGCGCCGGCGACGTCCAGGTGGTCGACGTGCGCAACGACGGCGCCATCCCCGATCTACCCGCCAGCGCCGTCGTCGAGATCCCGGCCGTCATCGATCGAGATGGTGCCCATCCCCTGCCACTCGCACCGCTCGCGCCCGAGCAGCGAGCCCTCGTCCAGGCCGTCAAGGCATACGAGGAACTGACGATCGAGGCGGCACGGACCGGCGACCGAGACGTCGCGATCCGCGCTCTTGCCGCCAATCCGCTCATCGGCGCCGAGGTCGCGGAGCCACTGCTCGACGCGATCCTCGAGGCCGACGCCGAACACCTGAGGCAGTTCGCGACCGCCTGATCTCCGACGTCGGCGGGTTGTTGCCGCCCGCGCGTCACGCTCGCGCGGCCTCGCGCGTCAACCTTTTCGCGTGTCTTGCGCCATCCTTATCGGCCAGACCGCCTACTCCCTGACGCTTCGGAGACCCTGTTGTCCGCTGCCTATCGTCCCCAGGCCTACCAGACGCGCCCCGACCCGCCGACACCGCGGTCGCGGTCGACCGTCGGATGGCTCGCGATCATCCTCTTCGCCTTCCTCGCCGGCATCGGCATCATCGGTGCCGTCTCCGCGGTGACGGTGTACGCCGGGCTGGCCAACGGGCTCCCCGACGTCTCGCAGCTCGAGGACCTGAAGCTGCCGCAGGAGATCGTCCTGCTCGACCGGACCGGCAAGACCGAGCTCGCCCGCTTCGGCGAATTCAAGCGGGAGGTCGTGACGTACGACGAGATCCCGCCGGTCTTGATCGACGCGACCACGGCCGTCGAGGACAAGACGTTCTGGGAGAACGCCGGCTTCGACCCGACGGCGATCATCTCGGCGGGTATCGACTCGCTGCGCGGCTCCAGCCGCGGCGCCTCGACCATCACCCAGCAGCTCGTCCGGGCGCACCTGCTCGACCCCGACCTCGTCCAGGATCCGCACCGCACCGCTGAGCGGAAGCTCAAGGAGATCATCCAGTCGATCCGCCTGACGAAGGCATACCCGGGCGAAGAGGGCAAGCAGCGGATCATCACCGCCTACCTGAACAACAACTACTACGGGAACCAGAGCTACGGCGTGAAGGCCGCGGCCCGCTCGTACTTCGGCAAGGACCTCTCCGAACTGACGCCGGGCGAGGCAGCGACGCTCGCTGCCCTGCCGCAATCCCCGTCGAACTACGACCTCGTGCGCAATGCGTCGACGACGTGTGATGTCGAGCTCAACGACAAAGGCGAGTGTCTGCCGGCGAAGAACGAGCACCTGATCCTCGAACCTGACACGAAGATCGCCCAGCGACGGGACACCGTGTTGGACCTCATGGCCGACGGGCGGACCCCCCTATCCCATCTCTCGGCGGCGGAGCTGGAGGCCGACAAGGGCAAGGAGCTCGAGCTGGCGCGCCAGACGGCACCGCGCTGGAAAGCTCCGCATTTCGTGTGGGCCGTCCAGGCGGAACTCGCTCGAAAGCTCTGCGGTCCCGACGCTCCGACGTGCGACCAGCTGCAGCAAGGCGGGCTCAGAGTGACCACGTCGCTCGACTGGAACATGCAGCAGATCGCCGAGAAGTGGATCAAGGCGGCAGCGCTCGCCCCGCATGTCGGCAACCCCCGGAAGTTCGTCACCGACACTCTCAAGTTCGACTCGTACCCGGCCTGGATCCGGAACCTCGAGAACAAGAACGTCCGCAATGGGGCGCTCGTGGCCGAGGACTATCAGACCGGGGAGATCCTCGCGCAGGTCGGGTCGGCGGATTATTACCGAGCCTCGAAGGACAAGCGGTTCCAGCCCCAGTTCGACGTCGTGACGCAAGGCTTCCGCCAGCCCGGCTCAGCCTTCAAGCCCTTCAACTACGTGACCGGTATCGATGACGGCGCGTTCACTGCCGGTGACACCTTCATGGACGCCGCGACGGATTTCGGCGGCGGATACACGCCGAGCGATGCCGACAACCTCGAGCGCGGCCCTGTCCGCATGCGCGACGCGCTCCAGTTCTCGCTCAACATCCCTTCCGTCAAGGCGATGGCGATCAACAGCCCGGACCACGTCTTCGCCAAGGCGAAGGAGTTCGGGATGACGTTCCAGAAGGACACGACCGATGCGGGTCTCGCGCTCGCCCTCGGCGTCGCCGAGACGCGCCCGATCGACCTTGTGGGCGCGTACAGCACGCTCGCGAACGGCGGTGTGAGGGTCGAGCAGACCTCGATCCTGAAGATCCAGGATGCTGCCGGGAAGGACGTGAAGCTCCCGGACCGGGCTGACCCGGTCCAGGTCGTGAAGCCGCAGTCCTCGTTCATCATCACGGACATCCTCAGCGGCAATACCAACCCTCGGATCAACCCCTTCTGGGGCAAGTTCCGGATCACCGGACCGGACGGGGCACGCCGACCGGCGACCCTAAAGACGGGTACCAACAACGACGCGAAGGACCTCAACGCGTACGGTTACATCGCGCCGCCGTCGAAGGAAGGCCGGAAGGCCGGTGCGTACGCGCTTGCCGTCGGCGTCTGGAACGGCAACAGCGACAACACGCCGGTATCGACACCGGATCGCCCGGTCTTCTCGATCGACGTCGCCACCTACGAGTGGCAGGGCTTCATGCAGGAGGCGAGCGCCAAGTGGGAGATCACCCGCTTCGGCCGTCCGGAAGGCGGCCTGACGCGGGTGAAGATCGACCCGTTCACCGGCATGCTCCCGGCCCGAGGCCAGGAGGGTGTCGATGAATGGTTCCTCGCCGGCACGGAGCCGAAGGCCCACATGCCGTCCGACACCTGCGGAGAGCAGGCCATCGTCGCCCTGAAGCACGAGAACAAGTTCCCGAACTGGCTCGCCGCCGACCGCGACTGGCTGCGCCGCGCCCAGCGAGGGCCTGGCGTCGCTGGTGGCCCAGACCGGACGAGGACCGCGTACTTCTACAACGGGCAGTTCAACCCGTACGGCCGCACCTGGGGCGTGATCGTCGCCAAGGATGGCTGTGGTTCGCCGAGTCCGTCCCCCACGTGCTTCCCGCTGCCCACGCCCGATGAGAGTGGGGTGATCCCATCGTTCGAGGTCCCGTCACCGTCGGGGTCCGAGGTGGCCGCCGTGCCCTGCTCGCCGCCACCCCCGACGGCGACGCCGAGCGAAACGGCGACACCGACGCCGACCGATCAGGCCACACCGACCCCCGAACCCACCCCGGAGCCGACTCCGGAACCGACACCCAAGCCCACACCGGAGCCCACGCCGGAGCCGACGCCGACTCCCACGGCGCCCTGACGTCACGCGCTCGTCATCGAGCGGGTGCACGATGACCGAGTGAACGCTTCCACGCGCACTCGCGGGCTAGCGGCGCTCGCGGGCATCGCCGCTGCCGCGCTTGGCCTCGGCGTCTCCGAGTTGATCGCGGGCGTGCTCCCGGGCGCCACGTCGCTGATCGATGCGGTGGGCCAAGTCGTGATCAACCTGCAGCCGGCAGGCGCGAAGGAACTCGTCGTCAGCATCTTCGGAACGAACGACAAGCTCGCGCTGGAGATCGTCGTCACGGCCGTGGCCCTCGCGCTCGGCGCCGTGCTCGGGATCCTCGCGACGCGTCGTTTCGTGTTCGCGGCCGCGGGCTTCGCGATCTTCGGCGTGATCGGCTTCATCGCCGCGCTGGGACAGCCGCTCGCGGACCCAGCCTTCGTGGCCGTCCAAGCCGCCGTCTCGACCGGGGTGGCGATCCAGACCCTGTCGTGGCTGCTCGGGCGGCCCGGGCATACCGAAGGCCGGTCGACCACGACTGACCCGGCACGCCGCTCGTTCCTGCTGCGGACCAGCGCGGTCGGGATCGGCGCGCTGGCGGCCGGAGCCTTCGGTCGAACGGTCATCGCGTCGAGCACGAGCTCCCCGACCCCATCGACGCCGTTGCCCCCGCCGGTCGACGTCGTGCCGCCTCTTCCCGCGGAGGCCGACCTCGCACCGTCGACCCCGGGGCTCACGCCCATCGTCGTCCCGAACGACGACTTCTACCGCATCGACACAGCACTCCTCGTCCCGTCGCTCGACACCGCGACATGGCAGCTCCGGATCCACGGCCTCGTCGAACGGGAGACGACGCTGACCTGGGACCAGCTCATCTCGCAGCCCATGTTCGAGCAGTACTGCACCATCGCGTGCGTGAGCAACGAGGTCGGCGGGCACCTCGTCGGGAATACCAAGTGGACGGGCGTCCGGTTGCGTGACGTGCTCGCGATCGCCGGTCCGACGGCGCAGGCGACGCAGCTCGTCGGCCGCTCGGTCGATGGCTGGACCGCCGGGATGCCGATGTCGTGGGTCATGGACCCGGCGCGTGAGCCGATGATCGCCGTCGAGATGGATGGGCAGCCCTTGCCACGACGCCACGGTTACCCAGCGCGCCTGATCGTCCCCGGTCTGTACGGCTACGTGTCGGCGACGAAATGGCTCTGGGAGCTGGAGCTGACGACGTGGGAGTCGTACGACGGCTACTGGGTCCCGCTCGGCTGGTCGAAGGAGGGCCCGATCCTGACCCAGTCACGCATCGATACGCCGACGGGCAACATCGGCACAGGATCCGTCGCGATCGCCGGCGTCGCCTGGGCGCCCGACCGCGGCATCAGCAAGGTCGAGATCGGCATCGACGACACGTGGTACGAGGCACGCCTCTCCGCGCCGATCTCCGACGCGACGTGGGTCCAGTGGACCCACTCGTGGGATGCGGCGCCCGGCCAGCACCGCCTCCAGGTCCGCGCCACCGACGGCACCGGCCAGCTCCAGGATGAGACCCGCTCCCGACCTGCGCCGGATGGCGCCCGCGGCTGGCACACGGTCGACATCAACGTCGGCTGATCGACGCTGCCGGGTGCACGTGCGATTAGGTATAGAGTCGGACCATGCCGCGACGGCGCTACATCTTCGACCCGCCCGACCGCTTCGTCGCCGGCACGATCGGTGAACCGGGCGACCGAACGTTCTTCCTCCAGGCCCGCGAGGGCAGCCGCGTGGTATCCGTCGTGCTCGAAAAGGTCCAGGTCGCCGTGCTCGCCGAGCGCCTCGGAGCGCTGCTCGATGAGCTCGATCTGCGAGGGATCGCGGAGGTGGAGGACGCGACGGTCGGCGTCCCCACGGACGTCGACCCGGACGACGAAGCGCCGCTCGACGAGCCGCTGAACGAGGCATTCCGAGCCGGCTCGCTGACACTCGGCTGGGACGGCGGGGCGGAGCGCGTCCTCGTCGAGGCCCGCGCGCAGGACGAGGACGGCGAGGCCGTCGACCCCGAGGACGATGACGACGAAGACGACGACGGTCCGGACCTGTTGCGCGTGCGGATGACGGCGACCGCGGCCCGGTCCTTCGTGGCCCGCGCGACCAACATCGTCGCCGCCGGCCGCCCGCCCTGTCCGCTGTGCGGCGCGCCGCTCGATCCGCAGGGCCATATCTGCCCGCGGCGCAACGGCCATTACGTGAACTAGGTCCGTGCTCGACCGCGCAGCCGCACTCGAGGTGCTACGCGACGGTGAGATCGAGGTCGTCGGCCGGATCCTCGGGTCCAGCAACAACGCGCTGTTCGTGACGGTCACGCTGCCGTGCCCCGATCCGGGCGAGCCCGCACGTGTCATCGAGGCGATCCACAAGCCGACGATCGGAGAACGCCCGCTCGACGACTTCCCGGATGGGACGCTGACGCGCCGCGAGGTCGCCGCCTACCTGGTGTCTGAAGCGAGCGGCTGGGACGTGGTCCCGCCGACCATCCTTCGCGACGGGCCATTCGGCGAGGGCATGATCCAGGCCTTCATCGAGCCGGATCCCGCCGTCGACGTCATCTCCTGGATCAACGACGACGATCCGCGCCTGCGACCGATGGCGGTCTTCGATGCGGCGGTGAACAACACCGACCGGAAGGGCGGTCACATCCTGCCGGTCGAGGGCGGGCAGCACGTGTATGGCGTCGACCACGGGGTCTGCTTCTCGGTGACCCCGAAGCTGCGGACCGTCCTGTGGGCGTGGCGCGGGGACCCGTTGCTCCCCGAGGAGCTCGCCGGACTCGAGCGGATCCAGGCCGCGCTGGACGGCGATCTCGGGGTGAACCTGCGCGAGCTTCTGAGCAAGGCCGAGGTCCGCGCAACGGCGCGGAGGGTCGACGACTTGCTCACGCGGAAGGTGTTTCCTTTCCCTTCGCCGACCTGGCCGGCGATCCCCTGGCCGCCGATCTAGCGTCGCCGCTGGGCGTCACGCGGCCCTCTAGACGCGCCCCTCTAGACATGGAAAGACCCGGCGGATCTGGGCGTCCGCCGGGTCGATGATCCGAGTCTCAGACTGCCCTGGCGGTCTTGACGACCTGGGTGTTCGCGAACTTGTCGTGCCAACCCTGCTTGGTCGGGCTCTGGGCCGTCGAATAGAGCAGCCAGACATACCAGATCAGGCCCGCGAGTGAGATCACCGCGCCGATGAGCGGGATGCCGGTGAAGACCTGCGCGAGGATCGCGGGCGCCGATAGCGCCACGTACCGTCGTACGCCCTGCGTCGTCGTCATGGTCGCCCCATCGCCAGCGTTGCCGATCTGCATCCCGAGGGCGCGCATGCCGAGCGTCCCTCGCATCCGGGTCCACGTATAGATGAAGTAGCCGGCGCTGATCAGCAGTCCGAGGATGCCCTGGACGGCAGCAGCGACATAGTCGATCGCCAGAGTTCCCTCGGGGGTGATCTTCACTGCCGTCAGGCCGATTCCAGCGAGGATGACCCCCACGATGAAGGTGAAGATACCGACGAGGATCGCATCGAGGATGTAGGCGATGATCCGGTTCGGTACATCGGCGTACACGAGTTCGGATGCCGGTGCTGTAGCGGCCGGAGTGCCGCTTGGGCTAGGTGCGCTCGGGAAATCTGCGCTCATTCGGTGACTGCCTCCCTTGTGAGCCGCGCGTTGGCGGCTCCCCGAGGCATGGTAGAGCCATACCCCGTCCTGACAAGGCCCCTTCGGGCCATGTCCTCGATGGGACCTCAGTCGATAAGCTCGTCCGCGAGGAGTTCCATCAGCAGCCCGTCGATCCAGGTGCCGTCGGGCATGCGCTGATAGCGACGCATCGTTCCGACCCGCCGGAAGCCGACCTTCTCGTACGCGCTGATCGCGTGCTCGTTCGCGGCGGCCGGGTCGATGGTGATCCGATGGTGGCCGTCTTCCTCGATCAGTCGACGCGCGACGAGGCGGATCGCGGTGGGGCCGACGCCGTGGCCCTGGGCCTCGTCCGCGAGGAAGAGGTCGATGCCGGCGTGGCGGAATTCGGGTTCGGACTCCTCGTAGCTCTGGATCGCGCCGACGATGTGGCCGTCGACCTCGATCGCGTACACCCGAAGGTCGGGCTCACCGACGATCAGTTCCTTCTCGACGCGTTCTTCGTCGAATTCCCCCCACCATCGGGCGACGGTCGGGTGGGCCATGATCTCGACGAGCGCCGGCGCATCCTCGGGCAGGATCGGCCGGATCGTCGTTTCGGGCGGCGCGGAGACGGTCATGCCGCGCAGGGTAGCGCCTTCGTGCAAGTCGGCACGGCCGGGAAGGAGGGGTCGCGCCGATGCGCGGCTGGTCATCGAACTCGTCTGCGTCGGTGCGCGGCTGGACCGGACCCGTCCTTGTGGCAGAAGTTGCGCCCAGGGAACGTAATGCCAGCGATGAACGCTCCGGATCGCTGTTTTGACCCGTAACGCGTCTCCCGGTGCAACTTTTGCCACGTCCCGCGCTGCGCGCCCGCGCCACGACGCCGATCCGGCCCACCACCGACCGGAGCCCGATCCGGCGCATGGGAACACCTGTGCTATAGTTCTTGGGTCGTCGGTCCCAAGAGACGGCACCGGTCGAGCGCCTCGATAACGGACGCTCCCGCGGAACCGCCCGAACCACAGACCGCTCCCCGCCCTATCCCGGCGTGGCAGCGAACACGATCCAGGGTCGCAGCCCCAGGCTTACCCCGCCTGCGGCGCGCCAGAAAGCACGAAAGAACGAACACCACATGATGTCCCGCTCAGCGACCTCGACATACGCAGGTCGCGCAAGCTCCATGCGTCGACTGCGCCGTCGCGCGATCGCCGCTCAGTCCCCTTCCCGACCCTTCTGCCGCACGAACGGATGCGCCAGCTTCCTCGACGTCGATGCGACGTCCGGGATCGCGACGTGCCCCGTGTGTGGCGCGACGCAGCGACCGCGCGCCCGCGCTCGCGCACACTGACCTGCGCGCGCACTGATCGCGCGCAGCCGACCTAGCTGGACGGCTCGCCGCGAGTCGCTCGTTCGAAACGCGCAAGCTCGACCGCGAGGTCGAGCAGCCGTCGCTGCTGCCGATCCGTCGGCGCTTCGATGTTGACGCGCATGATGGCCCGGTTCGCCGCCTCGACGATCCGGCCGAGCTCGTCTCGGCCTCGTTGACGTCCCATAGGCGACAGGCGGGGCGCTCGTTCAAGTAGACGATCTCGCTCGTCGAGCAACGCGCGCGCCTGCTTGTCGGCCTCGATCCATGCCGGCGCGACGCCGGCGTTCTTCAGCATCCGATGGGCCATCGCCCACTCGCCACCCAGGGCGTCGTCGTCGATCGGCAACCGTTCGCCCTGGTACGGCAGGTCATCGAATCGGCCGTCGTCCATCGCCTCGCGGATCTGCCGCTCGACGATCGTCTCGCGTACCTTCTGGCGCGACGGTTCCGCCGGATCGGGGCGCTCGGGATCACGCTGCCAGGCCACGCTCCGAGCGTAGCGCAGGTCAGCGACAGGCAAGCTGTCGCTCTCCGCGGCTAAGGTCTCCTCGTGCAGTCGATCGACGGGCGGCCCGTCTACGCCGCGACCGACCTCGTGGCCTATCTCGCATGCGAGCACCTGACCGAGCTCGAACGCGCCGCCATGGCGGGGCTCGTCGAACGCCCGATGCGCGCCGACCCAGAGCTCGACATCATCCGCAAGCGCGGGTTCGAGCACGAGGCGCGCTACCTCTCGGATCTCGAGGCCGAAGGGCGGCATGCCACCAAGATCGTTCTCGATGGCTCCATCGAGGACGACGGCGACCGTCTGCGAGCGGCGGCGAGCGGGACGATCGACGCGATGGCGGCCGGCGCCGACGTCGTGTACCAGGCGACGTTCTTCGACGGCACGTGGCGCGGTCACGCCGACTTCCTGCTCCGCGTCGACGCCCCTGAGCGTCCGTCGAGCTGGGGCCCGTATCACTACGAGGTCGCCGACACCAAGCTCGCGCGTCACGTCAAAGCGAGCGCCGTGCTCCAGATCTGCTCGTATATCGATCAGCTCGAGCGGATCCAGAACATGCGGCCGGAATGGCTCTACGTCGCTCTCGGCGGTTCGGCGCGGACCGTCGAGCGGCTCCGGGTCGACGACTACATGGCGTACTACCGCGCGGTCAAGGAACGCTTCCTCCGCGCCGTCTCGGATGGACGGACGGTCACCTTCCCGCCGGCCGGTACGTATCCCGAGCCGGTCGATCACTGCGACGTCTGCCGCTGGGCAGCCGAGTGCACCGCGCAGCGGCGAGCCGACGACCACCTCAGTCTCGTCGCGGGGATCTCCGGGCGACAACGTCGGGCATTGACGGAGCGTGGCGTGGCCACGCTGGAGGCCCTCGGTGATCTCGCGCTCCCCATGGCGCCCAAGCTCGAAGGCACATCAGACGCGGCGCTGCTCCGGGTCCACGAGCAGGCGCGGATCCAGCTCGAGGGCCGGCGCGAGCACCGGTTGAAGTACGAGCTTCTGCGTCCCGAGCCGGGTGAGCCATACGAGGCGGAACGGGGACTCGCCTCTCTCCCACCGCCTTCGCCGGGCGACCTGTTCTTCGACATCGAAGGCGATCCGTATGCCTTCGACGACGGCCTCGACTACCTCTTCGGCGTCCTGGACGTCGACGGTGCATTCACGGCCTTCTGGTCGCGCGATGACGCAGGTGAGTTCTCGCTCGACGGGGAGCGGCAAGCGTTCGAGCAGCTGATCGACTGCCTCATGGCACGCCTGGCGGCCGACCCATCGATGCACGTCTATCACTACGCGCCGTACGAGCCCACCGCGCTCAAGCGGCTCATGGGTCGCTACGGCACGAGGGAGGCCGAGGTCGACCGACTCCTGCGCGAAGGCGTCCTCGTCGACCTGCTGCGCGGCGTCCGCCAATCGCTGCGCGCTTCGGTCGAGAGCTATTCGATCAAGAAGATGGAGGCGTTCTACGGCTTCGAGCGCGAGATCGACCTGCGCGACGCCGGATCGAGCATCGTCGCGTTCGAGACGTGGCTGGAGCTCGGGGAGGGCGAGCGACCGCAGAGCGACATCCTTGAGCGCATCGAGCGCTACAACCGCGACGACGTCGTGTCGAACCAGCGGCTTCGCGACTGGCTCGAGACCCGCCGAGACGAGCTGATCGCCGAGGGCGTCGACGTACCGCGCCCGGCTCCCCACGAGAACCCGTTACCCGCCGAGCTCACCGAGCAGCAAGCGCGGGTGCAAGCACTCGCGGACCGGCTCACGGATCCTGCCGTCATCCCGACAGACGCGCTCCAGCGGACGGCAGAGCAGCAGGCCCAGTGGCTTCTCGGCCAGCTGCTCGGATGGCACCGCCGCGAGGACAAAGCGATGTGGTGGGAGTTCTTCCGCCTCATGGAACTGACGCCCGAAGTCCTGGTCGACGAGAGCGAGCCCCTCGGCCTGCTCGAACCTGTCGGGCCGGTGGACGAGATCAACCGGCACGGCCGGCAGACGTGGCGCTACACGTTCCCGCCGCAGGACTTCGATCTCGGACGCATCCCGGGGCGGATGTTCGACCCAGCGAGACAGCAGGCCGATCCCGACGCCTCGCCATTCGAATGGGGCATCGGCGACCTCGTCGCGGTCGACCTCGCGAACACCACGGTCGACATCAAGCGTCATGCGACGGATCCCCATCCGAGGGCCGTCGTGCCGCTCCCGTGGATCCAGACACGCGACCATCAGGCGCGGCTCTACGAGCTCGGCGAGTGGGTCGCGGAACACGGGATCGACGGGGACGGCCCCGGCCGCGCGATCCGTGAGATGTTGCTCGGCCGACCACCGCGCGCCGGTCAGGCCGCGGGGGCGCCACTCGCCGAACCGGGTGAGACCGACCTCGAGGCGGCCCGTCGGTCGGGCCTCGCCCTCGAATCGACCGTCCTCGCGATCCAGGGCCCGCCGGGTGCCGGGAAGACGTACGCCGGCGCACGGATGATCACGACGCTTCTGGCTGCCGGCAAGAAGGTCGGCATCACCGCCACGAGCCACAAGGTCATCGGCAACCTGCTCGAAGCCGTGCTCGCTGCCGCCGATGACGAACGCATCGCCGTTCACGCCGTCCAGCGCGGCGATGCGGATGTCATCGTCGTCGACGATCGCGTCGCACATGCGAAGTCACCGAAGGATGTCGTCGACGCGCTCGACAACGGATCGGCCACGCTCGCCGCGGGGACATCGTGGGTGTGGGCCGCCGAGCGGATGAAGGCGGCGGTGGATGTCCTCTTCGTCGATGAAGCGGGCCAGATGTCGCTCGCGAACGTCGCGGCGATGGGCCATGCCACGGACAGCATCGTCCTGCTTGGCGACCCGCAGCAGCTCGACCAGCCGCTGCGCGGGACGCATCCGCCAGGCGCCGAGCGGTCCGCGCTCGCCCATGTGCTGGCCGGCGCCGCGACGATCGCGCGCCGGCTCGGGTGGCTCCAGGGGCTCGGTGGCGCCGACCAGGAGCCGGAGGCCGCGGCCCACGCCGACAAGGCCGCCGAGCCCCCGGCGGCGGTCACTTCTTCTGAGCCAT
>DASSZA010000276.1:0-5486 GCA_035703005.1 Candidatus Limnocylindrales bacterium
AAGCGCTGAAAGCATCTAAGTGCGAAGCTCGCCTCGAGATGAGGTTCCCCACCGGGTCAACCGGGTAAGACCGCAGGGAGACCACCTGTTTGATAGGCCGCATGTGGAAGTCCGGTGACGGATGAAGCTGAGCGGTACTAACGGTCGAGGGCTTGACCTCTTCAGCACCTGACCAGGGGTCAGTGGCTGGGGATCGGTGATCGATCCTTGACGACTCAATCCGAGATCGAAGATCTCTTCCGGCGCCCGCCGGGTCCCATCGCGGACTCGCTGCGTGCCGCTGCCGACACGTCCAGACGCAACGAATCCCGGTGACTCTAGCGGAGAGGCCATACCCGTTCCCATCCCGAACACGGAAGTCAAGCTCTCCAGCGCCGAAGATACTGAGAGGGCAGCCTTTCGGGAAAATAGGTCGTCGCCGGGATTTTTGCGTTTTCCGGGCCACGAAACCTCGGCATCGTTGCAGGCTGGCGGTATCCTGCGGACCGTGACGGACATCGCGGCACCGGGAACCGCCCTGTCCACCGCACCGGAGACGGCTGCGGTCTGTCCGTACCTGCTCGGGACCGACGGAGCATGGCGCGCTTCGAGCGCCTCGCGCGAGCACCGCTGTCACGCGGTCGCTCCTGCCGCGATCCTCGCAACGGATAAGCAACGACGCCTGTGCCTCGTCGACGATCACGTCGACTGCAGCACCTATATCGCCGCGATCACGGCCTTCGAGGAAGCCGGCTCCGTGCTGGACAAGCCGTTGCACCGGCCCGTGACGCGGACGGCACCGCTCGTCCTGGACAAGGGCCGGATCACCCTCAACGTCCCTGGCCTACCGGAGCGCGGCGTCAGCCAGGGCGGGCTCGTCGCGCTGATGGCCGTCGCGTTCGGTGCTCTCGCCGTCACGCGTCTCGGCGGCGGGCCGGCACTCCAGCCCGCGGCGGTCGAGCCCGGGGCGACGGGATCGCCCGCAGCCATCCAATCGGAGGCACCGGCCTCGACGAGCGATGCGACGAGCGGGCCTGCGGCGTCCCCGACCCTCGTCCCTTCCGGCGGTGATCCCACGACAGCCCCGCCGAAGGCCACGCCCAAGCCACCGACCAAGACGCCGAAACCGTCAGCCGCGACCGGCGGGACGACGGGCACCTATACGGTCCAGACGGGCGACACATTGAGTGGCATCGCCGCGCGGCACGGCACGACGTGGCAGGTCCTCGCGCAGCTCAACAAGATCGAAGATCCGCGCAAGATCAGGGTCGGTCAGGTCCTCGACCTCCCGTAGGGCCACGCGCGGGCGCGCGCGTGAGAGCTCTCGTGCTAGGAGCCGCCGCTAACGCTGGCAGCCGCGGCAGTACGACGTCACGAAGCCGCCGGCCTTGACCTCGGTGATCTTGGTCCCGCAACGGGGACACGGCTGGCCGCCCTTCATGTGGACCGCGAGGAAGTCGCGGACCTGCGTCTCGAAGGTCGGTGGGACACGCTCTCGAAGGACATCGATCGCGTGCGCGAGCGTCGTGCGCATCCCTTCGTAGAGCGCGTCGACCTCCTCGGCGGCGAGCGAGGCTCGCTTGCGGAATGGCTGAAGGCGCGCTGCGTGAAGCACCTCGTCGCTATACGCGTTGCCGATCCCGGCCACGAACGCCTGGTTTCGCAGCAGGTTCTTCAGCTCGCCCGGGTGCTTCCGGATCCGCTCCCGCCAGACATCGAGCGTCAGCGCTTCATCGTCCGCTTCGGGGCCCATCTCATCGGCGCCTAGCCCGGGCACGGGACGATCGGTGCCGGCGGGCAGCAGATACACCTTGCCCATCTGCGTTGGGTCGCGGTACCGGATCTCGGGGTGAGCCTCGTCCGCCGGTAGCCACGGCGCCCCGATCGTCCATCGGGCGGGCTTGAACGCCGGTGTCCGGCCACGTTCGCCGAAGCCGAGCACGACCGCGGTCTTCGACGGAAGCTTCGTTCCTGGTGCCGCGAGCTGGAACCGGCCGGTGAGCATCGGGTTCACGACGATCCGGTCTCTATCGAGGTCGATCTCGAGGAACTTTCCCTTGCGGCGGATCGCCGTGACGTGCTGCCCGACGAGCGCGTCGAGCTCCGCTGGAGTGCCTCGGACGGCCAACGGACCGGGCGCATCCGCGGCCGTTATCGGGCGTCCGCGGAGGGCCGCGTCGAACGCTTCGGCGACGACAGTAAGGTCCGGAAGTTCGGGCACGGCTGCCGATCGTAGCCGATTGTTGCCCGTAGAACCCCTGTGCTAGACTCTCCCGGCCCCAAGAGGCGACAGCTGAAGAGCGGTATCAGGCCACAGCGAGCGCGAAGGAGCGGACCGCGGAGTCGATCACCACGGACCACACCGGAACGGATCCTCGGACCCGGCCTGAGCAGCGCTCAGGCCGTTCGTGATTCTTGGTGCGAATCCACGACAGGAGAGACCCCTACATTGACCGAAGAGCAGCAGGGCGGCACCACGCCGACCACCGACGCCGCAGCGACGGTGGACACCGAGGCGTCTGACCGACCCGCAGGGGCGATCGCGGTCGCCGACGAGCCGAGCGAGACTCCGGCCGCCGAGAGCGAGACCCCCACCGAGGCGAGCGACAACGGCGCAGCCTCGACCGATACCCCCGCCGCATCAACCGCGGATACGTCCGCCGCTGCCGTCGCCGAGGGCGACGAAACGGCCGCGAACGCCGCACCGGCCGAGGCAGCCGAGACCGCGACTGCGGAAGCAGCCGACACGTCGGCGCCTGTGGCCGGGGCGAGCGAGTCAGACGCCGAGCCGTCGTCCGCCGAACCGACGGTGACCGAGGCGCCCGTGGCCGAGGCGAGCGAGTCAGACGCCGAGCCGGCGTCCGCCGAAGCGACCGCTACCGAGGCGTCGGTCGCCGACGCGCCCGCTGCCGAGCAGGAAGCCGCCCCCGCCACGCCGCCGGCGCCCCCGCGTGATCTCGGCCCGGAGCCGACCACGATGGAGGAGCTGCTCGCGGAGCAGGAATCCGACATCAAAAGCTTCAAGCACGGCGACGTCGTCGAGGGTGCGGTCGTCCGCATCGACAAGGACGAGATCCTCGTCGACATCGGCGCGAAGAGCGAAGGCGTCGTCAGCAACCGTGAGCTCTTCGGTCGTCACGGCGGAGAGGGCCAGGCACCGCTCAACATCGGCGACACCGTCCTCGTGTATGTCCTCCAGCCGGAGTCGCCTGAGGGTCACGCGGTCCTTTCGCTGCGGCGAGCCGGCCTCGAGCGCAAGTGGCGCGCGATGCAGGAGCAGTTCGAGGCGGGCGTCATCATCGAGGCGCCGGTCATCGACCACAACAAGGGCGGCCTCATCGTCGACTGTGGCATCCGCGGCTTCGTGCCGATCAGCCAGATCGTGGACTTCCCGCGCCGGCCCCAGAACGATCAGCCGCGCGACGCGGCGCAGGAGATCGCCGAGAAGCTGCAGCCGTTCGTCGGCCGGAAGCTCCGCCTCAAGATCCTCGAGGTCAACCGCAAGGCCAACCGGCTGATCCTGTCGGAGAAGGTCGCCCTCTACGAGGAGCGCCGCGAGAAGCGCGACGAGCTGTTCAGCAGCTTGCAGGTCGGCCAGAAGGTCAGCGGCACCGTCCGTTCGATCGCGCCGTTCGGCGTGTTCATCGACCTCGGTGGCATCGACGGCCTCGTACACAAGAGCGAGCTGTCGTGGAACAAGGTCAACAACCCGGAGGCCGGCTACAAGGTCGGCGACGAGGTCGAGGCCGAGGTCATCGACATCAACCACGAACGAGGCCGGATCAGCTTGTCGATCCGCCGCCTGCAGCCGGATCCGTGGCATTCGACGGTGGCCGACTTCAAGGTCGGCGACATCATCGACGGGACGGTCACGAAGCTCGTCAATTTCGGTGCCTTCGTCCGCGTCCGTGATGGGCTCGAGGGCCTGATCCACATCAGCGAGCTGTCGCACCAGCGCGTCGCGCACCCCGGCGACGTCGTCCACGAAGGGCAGCAGCTCAAGCTCAAGATCATCTCGCTCGACTCGGAGCGGCACCGCCTGGGCCTCAGTCTCAAGCAGGCCGAGGAGCCGCCCGCTCGACCGGCTGCTGAGCCAGGGCAGGCTCCCACCGGCGGCAGTCGCCCCGAGCGACGCGGCGGTCGCCAGGAGCGCGGCTACTCGATGAGTGACGCGATCCAGGAGCCCGAGGGCGGCATCGACGACACCCTCGCATCGGCGTTCGCGCAGGTGCGCCAGCAGCTCGCCGAGGCCGAGGGTGCGTCACCCGCGGACTCCACGGCCAAGCCGACGCCGGATGCGACGGCAGACGTAGAGCCGGAGACGGCTGGCACCGCCGACGGCGACGCGGCCCCGACTGCCACCGCCGAGGCGGACGAGGCCCCGGCTGCGACAGCCGAACCGACCGAAGCCGAGGCCGACGAGGCCCCGGCTGCGACAGCCGAACCGACCGAAGCCGAGGCGGACGATGCCCCGGCTGCGACAGCCGAACCGACCGAAGCTGAGGCCGACGAGGCCCCGACTGCGACAGCCGAACCGGCCGAAGCCGTGGCCGAGACGCCGGTGGCCGAAACCCCGGTCGAGGCCGAGGAGCCGCCGGCGAGCCAGCCGGAAGCCGCGCTCATGACACCGCGACCGGCCGCCAGCGCCGGCGAAGGCCCCGTGGCCGATGCGGCGACCGAGCCGATCACGACCGACGAACCTGCCACCGAAGCCGAAGATGCAGCGTCCGCTGCGTCAGCGACCGAGGCCGGCCTCGCAGAAGACGAGCAGCCCGTCGCGGAGGCCGAAGCGGTCGCCGGGGCGCCTGCCAGGGAGGACGAGACCAAGGCGTAAGCCGACCGTAGCGTCCCCGCGACAACGCGCTCGACCCGCCGGAACCCGGCGGGTCGTTTGCATAGCTTCACCATTTCTCACGGTACAGAAAGGCATCCGCTCGGATGTCGACCCACGAATCCATCTACATGGACCGGTACTCATGGCACCGGTCTGTTAGCGCGAACGTCGTGCTAGCATGGGTTTTAGGTCGGCACCTGGAGGGGCCGGCAAAGGGAACAGGCGTTCGACTGAATGGACCGCTTCGACAAATTCACGGATCGCGCGCGCAAGGTGCTGACGCTTGCTCAGGACGAGGCGCAGCGGTTCAACCACAACTACATCGGGACGGAGCATCTGCTCCTCGGTCTCGTCCGCGAGGGCGAGGGTGTCGCGGCGCGTGTGCTCGAGAACATGAACGTCGAGCTGCCGAAGGTCCGCACGGCCGTCGAGTTCATCATCGGGCGCGGCGACCGGCCGGTCGTGGGCGAGGTCGGGCTGACTCCGCGCGCCAAGCGCGTCATCGAGCTCGCGATCGACGAGGCGCGCCGCCTCGGCCACAACTACATCGGCACCGAGCATCTGCTCCTGGGCCTGGTCCGCGAAGGCGAGGGCATCGCGGCGGGCGTCCTCGAGAGCCTCGGCGTCAACCTCGACAAGGTCCGCCACGAGGTCATCCGCGTCCTGTCGCAGT
>DASSZA010000110.1:0-5680 GCA_035703005.1 Candidatus Limnocylindrales bacterium
TGTCGGAGCCCAGAGCCGCCGCGACGGTCGTCCTTCTGCGACCCGGGCGGGACGGTCTCGAGGCGCTGCTCACGCACCGACCCGCATCGATGGCGTTCGCGCCCGACGTGCACGTGTTCCCTGGTGGGCGGGTGGACGACGCCGACCTCGACGCGAGCGTCCAGGCCCGCAGCGTGGTCTCGCCGGACGAGGCGGCCACGGCGCTGGGCGGCGACCTGCCGCCGGTCGAGGCGCTCGGGGCGTACATCGCAGCCATCCGGGAGGCATTCGAGGAGGTCGGCATCCTGCTGGCCGACGCGGCGCGGCTTGGCGACCTCGCCGAAGCCCGCGATCGACTACTGCGTTCGGCTTCGGAATGGCCGTCGATCGTCGAGGAGCTCGACCTTCGACTCCGGACGGACCTCCTCGTCCCATTGTCGCGCTGGGTGACACCGCCGACACTCCCGCGCCGGTTCGATACGCGCTTCTTCGCGGCGCCGGCTCCCGACGGCGTCGATGTGTCATTGGTCGGCGAGGAGGTCGCCGCTCATGCCTGGC
Source organism: Candidatus Limnocylindrales bacterium (assembly GCA_035703005.1). Lineage (GTDB taxonomy): Bacteria > Chloroflexota > Limnocylindria > Limnocylindrales > CSP1-4 > SPCO01. Next base: position 538 of record DASSZA010000110.1, read on the forward strand.
ATCGACCGAAGGCCGCGCTCGATGCGATGGCCGAGGGCGAGCTCGAGATGTGGGTGCCGACGTCGAGCACCCTGACCCAGCTGATGTACGCCGAGTCGATCGACGACATCCGTGAGTGGCTGATGCCTGGCCCCCTTGGCGAGGTCGAAGTCGAGGATGTGGCGGCCGATATCGTCCGCATCCGGATGCCGGCAGGCGGCGGGGTCGCCGGTCAGCCGATCGACAGCTACCTCGTCGGGCGGAAGCGGTTCGTCCTCGTCGACCCGGGTGACCCCACCGGGGACGGGCTCGACCGTGCGGTCGAAGAGGCGACGCGCCGGGGCGGCACGATCGAGGCGATCGCCCTGACGTGCGCGGAGCCGGACCACGCCGGCGGCGCCGAGTCGATCCGCGAACAGCTGGGCATCGAGGTCTTTGGCGGACCGTACGCGAGCAACCATCTGCCGTACGTCATCGCGCAACTCGATGACGGCTCGATCCTCTCGGAGGGCGACGTCCCGCTGCGGTTGATCTGGACGCCCGGGCTCGAGTGGGCGACGTCGGCATTCGTCGTGGGTGACGGCCGGTTCGCGATCACGGGCGATCTCGACGGCGTCCGCGGAGCGCGCTCGATCTTCGGACCGATCGATGAGGAGCGGTGGCGGGAGTCCGTCGCGCGCCTGCGATCCGTGGCACCCGACGCTCGGTGGCTCGGTGGACATCCGGCCCTAGACTCCGACTCGTGACCGAGCCCTCGGCCGTCGAGCCGTTTCCCGACGCCCGCGGCCCGCATCTGCCCGACGCGCTGATGCGCCTCTCGCCCTGGGTCCTGTTCTTCGCGGCGATCGTGGTGTTGCAGGTCTGGCGTCTCGCGGACGGATGGGGACCATCCGTCGTCGCGGGGGACGCGAGATCGGCGGTCGAATACGTCCTGTCGTGGATCCCCGCGATGACCGCGCCACTCATCGGCGTCGCCTTGTTCTATCGACACCCCGATGCTCGCCAGAGCCTGCGGGTGCTGGTGTTCGGGGTGATCCTGCTGTCAGTCGGCGAGCTATTGAGCGCGTTCCAGGAGCCGATCCGCGACTTCCTGCGCGGGCTGACGCCGGCGGACGACCCGACGCTCCTCGCCGAGACCCCCGCCGAGTTCGCGTTCCGCGTCTTCACGTTGTTGTTGACGATCTTCGGGCTCGTGTACGTCGGCGCCGGGCTTGCGGGTGCGCGACTCCACGAAGCGACGAAGGCCGAACGGCCGCTCACGATCTGGCTGGCTGCGCTATCGGTCGTCGGCTCGATCGTCAGTCTCACCGCATTGACCGCGCTCCCACCGGATTCGACGCCGACGCTGATCGTCCAGGTGGTCATCGGCGTGGTCCTGAGCGCGGTCGTCACGTTCGCGTGGGCGTATCTGGCGGTCGTCACGATCAGCGGCTGGATCGCCCGGGAGGAGCCGCGTCGAGCTTGGGGCATCGCCGCGCTTGCCACATCGATCCTCTTCGGGTTCCGCCTGATCTTCCCGGCGCTCAGCCTCGTCCCGTTCGGGCCGGACTCGCGGCCGATCCTGTCGCTCCTCGCCTACATCTCGTGGACCGCCTGGGCGTTGCTCATCGTCGCGTTCGCGCTCGGGCTGCCCGCGACGGCCGTGAACGCTACGGGCGATCCACCGGAAGCGACTTCACCAGGTTCCGTAGGAGGTTGAGGCCCTCGTCGACCTGCTCGGTCGTCGCATAGGGTCCCGGCATCAGGAAGCACGGTCGACCGGCGAGCGCCATGCCCGCGACGTGACCCCAGTGCTCGTCGAGCGCGCGGCCGGCGGCGATCTGGGCCGCCCGCTTGTAGATGAACACGACGGCACCCGGACGCCATAGGGCGATCTTCTGCCATAGCGGCCCGACCCCTTCGCGCAGCTCCTCGTCAGGTGCTTCGTCGCGCGGACTCGGTCGCTTGATGAGATCCGTGATGCCGTGGCCGGCGGCGACCAGGGCATCGTCGGCGGCCTCGAGTGCGGTGCCGGCCGGGATGATGCCTGTATGCATCAGGCGCCGCCAGAAGCGCATCCCGAGGCGGCCCTGGAGGTAGTGGCCCGCCTCGACACTCACCGGAGATGGGTTGAGCCCGACGAACAGGAGCTTGTCGCGCTCGGGCGGCAGATCGGCGAGCGTCGTCGTGCGGACACCCGCGATGTCGACGGTCGTTCGGTGAGTCCCGGGCTCCGGTCGTCGAGTGAGAGCGGCGAGCTCGTCGGGCGTCACCCGGGCGTCAGGCCGCGTTCGGTGGTGTTCGATCGGTGGGCGGTGCGGAGGGCGTCGGCGCTTCGGGCGGCGTCGCCTCCGGCGACGGCTGGGGTGGTGGCGAGGCCGCGGCGGCGACGCGGTCCTCGGGGTCGGTCGTGGTCCGCGCCTGGATCTCGGTCTGCGCCTTCGCAGCTTCTTCGCGCGCTTCTTTGACGCCGCGACCAAACGCCCGACCGAGCTGCGGCAGCGTCTTCGGTCCGCGCCACACGATCACGGCGACCAGGATGATGACGAGCACGATCCAAAGGTCCATCACGCGATGGTAGCGCGGGCGGGAGTGGGTATCGTGCCGGAATGCTGCTTGTCTTCGGCCCTCGCTCGACCGACTACGACTTCGGGCCCGACCACGTCCTGACGCCGCGCCGGTTCGGCCCGGGCATCGATCTGCTTCGATCAGTGGGTGCCGAGCCCGGCCTTGCTCCGGAGCCTGCGCCTGACGCCGAGCTCCGGCTCTGCCACGCGCAGGAGTACATCGAGGTCGTGCGGCGCTTCTCGGTCGACCCGTTCGGGCCGATGGAGGCTGGCATCGGTTGGGGCGACGATCCGCCGTTCGCCGATATGCACGAGGCATCGGCCGCGGTCGCCGGTGGATCGATGCGTGCGATGGAGGCGATCCTCGATGGGCGGGTCGAGCACGCCTTCCACCCGGGCGGCGGCCTCCACCACGCGATGCGCGACCGCGCTTCGGGCTTCTGCATCTACAACGATCCGGCCCTGGCGATCGCGCGCGCCCGTCGCGATGGCGTTCGGGTGATGTACATCGACCTCGATGTGCATCACGGCGACGGGGTCCAGGCGCTGTTCTGGGACGACCCAGGCGTCCTAACGTTCTCGATCCACGAGAGCGGTCGATACCTGTTCCCCGGGACGGGCGATGGCGACGAGGTCGGGGAGGGCGTGGCAGCGGGGACGTCGGTGAACGTGCCGCTTCCCCCGTACACGGGCGAAGCCGCCTGGTACTCGATCCTCGAGTCGTTCCTGCCTGTGCTCGCAGCCGCCTACGGACCCGATCTGATCGTGTCGCAGCACGGTGCCGACTCGCACGCCTGGGACCCGCTCGCACACCTCCACGTCACGACGACCGCCCACGGAAAGGCGGCACGGCTGGTCGATGCCCTTGTGCATCAGCACGGTGGCGGACGCTGGTTGGCGACGGGCGGGGGCGGGTACGACGCGTATCGGGTGGTGCCGCGGACGTGGGCACTGACCTGGTTGGCGGGCGCGCATCGAGAGGCTCCTGTCTCGACGCCGGAGACCTGGCGCGAGCGCTGGGGAGCCGAGGCGGCACGCTACGGTCAGGCGCCGCTCCCCGAACGGTTCGACGACGAGCCCGATGCCGGTCTTCCGTATGACCCCACGCAAGAGGCATCCGAGGAGCGCGCATCGGCGCTGGCGGCGATCCACCGGTCGATCGTCGTCCCGCGCCTGCTCCAGGTCGCGATCGAGGCAGGTTGGTGGGCGCCGCTTGCCGCTGTTGCGCAGCAGCCGACGGCGGGGGAGGCCAGCGGGACGCCGACGTTGATCGCCGCCGTGGACGCGGCGATGTGGGCAAACCTCGAGCTGTCGCCTCGCGTCATCGCGCCAGCAGATCCGGCGGCCGGTCATGCGCTCGTCAGCGCGGCTTTGCGGGCGCCCGTGCCCGCTTCGGTCTCGGCGGCAGTCGTCGGCTCAAGGGTCGTCGGCCTTGCCATCTCAGCGCCGGTCAACCCGAGCGACGGCACGCGGGAGTTGCTCGCGCTCGGCGTCGCCCCAGACTACCGACGAAAGGGCGTAGCGACCGCGCTACTCGAGGCGCACGCGGTGTCGGGATCCTTCGCAACCGTGACGCTCGCCGAACGTGACCCGATCGACCCGCTGCCGCGTGAGGCCCGTGCGTTGATCGCCCGGCGCCTCTTCGAACGCGCCGGGCTCGAGACCTCTGCCGCCGACAACGTCGTTCGAGCGATCGACCCGAGCGCCATCAAGGCATGGAAGCGATAGGGAGTCGACGGCTCGGACGATCGCGCCGGTAGGTCAGTGCTCTGGGCGCGGGCCGACCAGGCGGTAGCCGAGCCCGTACTCGGTGACGATGAACGTCTCTCCGGGCGCGACCGCCTCCAGCTTGAGACGAAGGTTGCGCACGGTCATCCGGAGCAGATGCACATCGCGGTCGTAGCCAGCACCCCATACGCCCTTGAGCGTCTGGTCGTGGGTCACCAACTGCCCTGCCCGCTCCACGAGGTACGCCAGGAGGCGGAACTCGGTGGGAGTGAGCGGGATATCCATCCCCCTGAGGCGTGCACGGTGGTCGTCGAGGTCGACGACGAGGTCGTTGTACCGGGAACGCCGCGGCCGCTCGGGGGCGCTGGTCGCGGCTCGTCGCAACGCGGCTTCCACGCGGGCGATGAGCTCGGGGAATGACACCGGCTTCGTGACGTAGTCATCAGCACCAAGCCGTAGTCCCCGGATCTTTTCTGCCTCGGATCCGCGCGCGGTCAGCATCAGGATCGGTACTCGGCTGAACTCCCTCAGGCGCTCGAGGACCTGCCACCCGTCGAGTCCTGGCAGCGCGACGTCCAGGATCACGAGGTCCGGGTGATCTTCATAGAACCGGCGAAGAGCATCGGGGCCATTGCGTGCGCCGATCGTCTGATAACCGGCTTGACGCACCCACAGCTCGACGAGATCGGCGAATTCTGGCTCGTCCTCGACGATCAGGACGGTCTCAGCCACTGCGGGCCACCGGGGTGCGCACGGTACCGGCTGGATCCTCGGCCAACGGCAATGTGATCCGGACTCGGGTGCCTGCCCGGCCGTCGAGCCGGTCACCGATCGTCAGCTCGCCGCCATGTGCTTCGACGAGACGCCGACAGATGAAGAGGCCCAGACCC